>URLZ01000012.1 GCA_900548895.1 uncultured Akkermansia sp. | reverse complement strand
GGCGCGGCGAGGGGCCTGCGAGGGGCCGGAAGGAGGCCGGGAAGGCCGGAAGGAGACCGGCAAGAGGCCGGAAACGGGGGTGTTCTCGGGGAGGGAGGGGGCTGACGAAGCCAGAGGGCGGGGGCAAAAGCTCCCCAGTTGGGGCGGGCAAAGCGGAGGCGGCGAGCTCCGGGTACGGAGCTCGGGGAGGCCGAGTAGCGGGCCGAATGAGGGGCCGGAGAGGGGCCCATGAGGGGGCTGGGCAAGGTCCGGGGAGGCGCCGAAGGCGCGGGGCCGGCTTCCGCCCCGGATCAGAGGGTGTCGACGAAGCTGCGGAAGCGATCGAGGGCGTCGCGGAGGGTGCGGCGGGGGCAGGCGATGTTCCAGCGCAGGTAGCCGTAGCCCTCGGCGCCGTAGAGTTCGCCGCCGTTGAGGCGCAGTCCGGTGGCGTCGAGCAGGCGATCGGCGAGGGAGGGCGCGCTGTCGGCTCCGTCGAGGCCGGATGATCCCGCTCCCGCAGTCACCGCTGCTGCCGGGGTGTTCAGCAGGCTGCGGCAATCGACCCAGACGAGGTAGGTGCCCTCGAGGCGAATGACGGGGAGCTGCGGCAGGTGGCGGCTGAAGTAGCGGCAGAGCTCGAGGTAATTGCCCTGAAGGTAGGCGAGCAGGCGGTTGAGCCACTCTTCTCCGCGGGTGTAGGCGGCGATGGCGGCGGCGACGCCGAAGGGGTTGACGTCGCAGACTTCATGGATGTTGATGGCGCGGTCGATGCGGCGGCGGGTTTCGGGATCGGCGCAGATGATGGAGGCGAGCTGAAGGCCGGCGATGTTGAAGGCTTTGCTGGCCGACACGAGGGTGATGCAGCTGCCCGAGTTGCCCGGCAGGGAGGCGCAGGGGGTGTAGCGGTAGCCCGGCAGGGCGAGGTCGCCGTGGATTTCGTCGGAGATGAGGGCGAGCCGATGGCGCCGGCAGATGTCGCTGAGGCGCCGGAGTTCGTCGGGTGTCCAGACGCGGCCGACGGGGTTGTGGGGGTTGCAGAGCAGCATGACGGTCGTGCGGGGATCGGCGGCGCGGCGCTCCAGGTCCTCAAAGTCCATGAGGTAGTGATCGCCTTCGCGGCGCAGGGGGCTGGCGATGGCGCGGCAACCCATGTTGCGGATGGAGGAGAAGAAGCAGTTATAGACGGGGGTCTGCACGAGGACGCCGTCGCCGGGGAGGGTGAGGGCGCGCAGCGCGGCGGAGATCGCGGGGACGACGCCGGTGGTGTGCAGGATGTGCTCGGCGGGGAAGCTCCAGCTGTGCCGATGCGCATACCAGCCGATGAGGGCCTGATCGTAGGCGGCGGGGACGCTCACGTAGCCGAAGATGCCGTGCTGCACGCGCTCGCGGAGGGCGTCGATGATGGCCGGGGCGGTGCGGAAGTCCATGTCGGCGACCCAGAGGGGGAGGATGTCGTCTCGGCTGTCGCTGTTCCACTTGCTGGAGTCGGTGCCGCGCCGCGGGACGGGCTCGTCGAAGAGGGGGTCGGTTGCGGCGGCGGCGAGGGGAGCGGCGTTGCAGGGTGTTTCGACGCTGCGGGCGTTGCCGGCGAGGGGGGCATCGCGGCGGGTCGGGTCGGGGGAAGCCGGCTGAGGGTCGGCGGGTTGGGGATGGGGGCTCATGCTGTTCAGAGGGGGATGGGGAGGAGTGGGGGAGGACGGGAGGGAAAGGGGGAAAGACGCGGCTGAGGAAACGAGGTCGCGAGACGGGGGCTTTCCCGGGAAGCGCCGGGTTCTGCGGGAGCCCGGCGCCCCGGGGAAAGGGGGTGCCGCGAGTCCGGGTCAGTGCTCGGTCTCGATGCGGCAGGCGCCGGGGTTCTTGCAGTGCTCATCGAGGATGAGCTCGCCGATACTCTCGGCGCGGATGCTGCCATCGGCAGGGTTTTTGACGCTGGTCACGCGGCTGCGGATGTCGGCCTGCAGGGTGCTGTACTCGAAGGCGAGGTCGCAGTCCTCGGCCATGGTGCAGTTTTCCATGATGAGGTTCTCGGCGTAGCAGAGGGGCTGGGTGCCGGCGATGCGACAGTTGACGAGGCGCAGGTTGCGGGAGTGCCAGCCGAGGTATTCGCCGTCGAGCAGGGAGTCGTAGACGGTGACGTTTTCCGAGTTCCAGAAGGCGTCTTTGGAGTGGATCTCGGCGTTGCGGATCTCGACGTCGCGGCAGTACTGGAAGGAGTAGTTGCCCAGCTGGCGGTAGCGGTCGATGCGGATGTTGCTGCTGTGCAGGAAGATGTAGTCGCCGTTGCTGACGTCGACGTCGCGCAGCTCGATGCCGCGGCAGAACCAGAGGGTTTCGGCGGCGTTGGGCAGGTGTACGCGCTCGAGGTGCAGGTCGTCCATCTCGCGGAACATTTTGGGGGCTTCGACGAGGGTGTCGCTCATGCGCAGCTGCTGCGAATACCAGAGGGCGGCGCGGGCGCCTTCAGTAAACAGGCAGTCGCTGATGGTGAAGCCGCGCACGTGCCAGAAGGGGTATTTGCCTTCGAAGCGGCAATGCTCGGCGGTGATGTCGCTGCACTCTTTGAGGGCGGATTCACCGGCGTGGATGGTGACATTCTGCAGGTGCAGGTGGTGGGAGGCGAAGAGGGGGCGCTCACCTCCGAATTCAGTGTTTTTCAGAGAGGTCATTGTGCTGTCAGTGTGTTCAGGTTCAGGGTTCGCGGGCTTGACCAGGGAGTGTCGCCGCGCACGGAGCGCTTGTTGGTCAGTTGCCCGCGCGGGAGGCGGAGTCGGCGGCGGTCTCGGGGGGCTCGGAGGGCGCGCCGGGCTCGGAGATCTCGGCTTTTTCGGCTTTCTCGGCGGCACCGCGCGGGAGGATCCTGATGCGGGCTTCGAGGTCGCCGTGGACTTGGAGGGCGCGGATGCCGTCGCCATCCAAGCGGCCGATGCGCAGCAGGTCACGGCTGTAGGAGACGGGTTTGCAGAAGATGGCCACGGTGCCCCAGGGGAGGTAGATGGCGATATCTCCCGCCTCGGGGGCGCAGCCGGGGCGGCAGCCCTCGGCGGTGAGACGTTGCGCGGGGTAATAGATTTTCTCTGCGGTGTTGTTGAAGTCCTCCAGCGTGGTGCTCACGGGCAGAAGCTTCAGGAAGGCGCGCGCTGCCGCGCTGTCCTCCATGGTGGCGGTGAGGCGCTGTTCGCCGACGATGAGCTCGATTTTCTGCGCATCGGCGGGCGCGGGGGAGCAGCCGCCGACGGCACAGAGGGCCAGGGCGGCGAGGCGCAGGGGGTGGGGAATCAGCGTTCTCATGATGCGGTCGCTTGCTTACCGGGTGGTCAGTTGCGAGGGTCAGCGGGTTGGCGGCCCGGAGCCGCCAACCCGAGTTGCGGCTTACTTCCAGGAGTCGCGGTAGATGTTGAAGATGTCTTCGTCACTCATGGGCAGGCGGTCGCTGGTGAACATGATGCCCATGACGTCCCGCGCATTGCGAACGAAGGAGCTGAACTCGCAGGAGCAGATGCCGTAGTCGGACATCTTGAGCTGCGCCACGCCGCAGGCCTCCTGCAGGCGCGCGAGGGCGGTCAGGAAGTCTTCGGGCTTGTCAGCCTCGTGCATGCCGAGCGCGCGGGCGAGGCGCACGAAGCGCTCGTCGCAGGCGTGGTGCGTGATGAAGTAGCGGTAGTAGGCGAGGCTGATCATGATGAGGCCGGCGCCGTGCGGCAGGTTCGGGTGATAGGCCGAGAGGGCGTGCTCCATGCCGTGCTCGCTGGTGATGAGCGTCAGGCACATGACCATGCCGGAGAGGGTGTTGCCGAAGGCGACGCGCGTGCGGGCTTCGAGATCCTGCCCGTCCTTCACGGCGCGCGGCAGGTAGGTGGCGAGGTTCTCGATGGCCGTCAGCGCGCACATGTCGCTCATGAGGTTGGCGCCCTTGGCGATGTAGCCCTCGATGCTGTGGAAGAGGGCGTCGAAGCCCTGGAAGGCGGTGAAGTGCGACGGCACGCTGACCATCAGCTCGGGATCGACGATGGCGATCTTGGGGAAGAGGGAGGGCGCGCTGATGAAGGCTTTTTCAAAGGTGTCGCTCTTGGTGATGACGCCCGAGCAGTCGGTTTCCGAGCCGGTGCCGGCGGTGGTGGTGATGGCGATGATGGGCAGCGGGGGGCAGCTGGCGGCTTTGCCCTTGCCGGAGCCGATGGGGACGTAGTCCCAGAGTTCACCTTCGTTGGTGGCCATAAGGGCGATGGCCTTGGAGGCGTCCATGACGCTGCCGCCGCCGAGGGCCACGATGAAGTCGCAGCCGCTCTCGCGCGCCGAGGCGGCGCCGGCGTTGACGTTTACAACGGTGGGGTTGGGCTCGATGCCGTCAAAGACGGTGCAGGTGACGCCGGCGCGGGCGAGTTGCTCCTCCGTGCGTCTGAGGTAGCCGTTGGCCCGGGTCGATTTGCCGTTGGAGATGACGATGAGAGCCTTGCTGCCCGGCATGGGCTGCTCGCCGAGGGTGTTGAGCTGCCCCGCGCCGAAGAGGATGCGGGTGGGGATGAACTGATCGTAGTTGAGATTGGTGTTCATGATGTTCGTGGTGTTCATGGTGTGATTTCGGAAGGGTTGTGTGTTCAAACTGGGGGTTGAGATGACGGGGTGAGACGCCGAGTCGGGATTGCAGAGATTGCAGAGATTGCAGAGATTGCGGACTGCTGTACCGACGGCGGACTCAATACCAGTCGTGTTTTTCGTCACGGTTGAGGGCGGCGATCTGCTGCATGTCGGCCTCCGTCAGGGCGAAGTCGAAGACGTCGAGGTTGTCGCGGAGGTGCTGCGGGCTGGCGCTGCCCGGCACGGGGACGACGCCGCGCTGCAGGTGCCAGCGCAGGATGACTTGCGCCGGGCTCTTGCCGTGCGCCTGCGCGATGTGCTTGATACTCGTATCGCCGAGCATCGCGGCGGTGTGGCCGCGCCCGCCGAGCGGGTACCAGGCTTCGACGGCAATGCCGCGGCTGCGGATGGCTTCGACGTTGCGCGTGTCCTGATAATAGGGGTGGATTTCATTCTGCACGAGCGCCGGCGTGCTGTCGACGCGGGGCAGGAAGTCGCGGAGAGTGTCCTCGTAGTAGTTCGAGAGTCCGACGGCTCGAATGGTGCCGGCGGCGATGTAGGACTCGATCGTCCGGTAGGCTCGCACGTCTCCCTCGCCGGGATGGTGCAGCAGCATCAGATCGATGTAGCCGAGGTCCAGTTCGCGCAAGCTCTGCTCGATGGCTGCGGCCGGATCGCCGTATTGATTCGGGTAAATCTTCGTCGCCACGAACATCTCCTCTCGGGGCAGGCCGGATTCGCGGATGGCGCGCCCGGTCTCGCGCTCGTTCTCGTAGATGTGAGCGGTGTCGAATTTGCGGTAGCCGGCGTTCAGCGCCTCGCGCATGGCGGCCACACCGGCCTCGCCGCGCAGGCTGTATGTGCCGAGGCCGAGCACGGGCATGGCGCTGCCCTGATTGAGGAGCACGGTGGGCACCGCCCCGCACTCCGCCCGGCGCCCCTCCGAGCCCATCGTCAGAGGCAGCGGCAGGTGCAGCGCCTTGAACCACTGCCGGATGGCGTCGCGGGATTCGAGCCCGCCGAAGCGCCTTCCGGGCTTCCAGTGGGCTTGGGGGGCGAGGTGGTGCAGGTGCGTGTCGCTCTCGCCCAAGGGGCTTGAGCCCGAGGTGCAGAAGGGGACGATGGTCTTGCCGCTCAAGTCATGCTGCGTGAGGAAGGTGGAGATGACGCGCGGGGCCTCACCCCACCAGATCGGGTAGCCGATGAAGATGATATCCGCAGCGGCGACGGCGTCGCAGTGTCCTTTGATGGCGGGACGCGCGGCGGGATCACTTTGCTCGCGGTTGGCGCGCGAGTCGGCCACCTCGTAGTCGAGGTCGGCGGGCGTGTAGGGCTCCGTGGGCTCAATGCGCCACGTGGCGGCTCCCGCAGCCACGGCGATGGTCTCGGCCATGCGTTTGGTGTTGCCGGTGCAGGTGAAGTAAACGACGAGAGCGCGCGGAGACGCTCCGGAACGGTCGCCTGGCCCGGCATCGGCGGCAGCGGGGCAGCACGAAACGGCTCCCCAGCTCAGGCCGAGGCCGATGAAGGCGTTGGTGAGGGTCTTGATGGCTTGTGTCATGGTGCAGGTTCTGTCGGATAATGTTGAGGATGTTCTTGAATGATGCTTGTTGCGAGCGCCGGAGGGAGGGAGAGCGGAGCGCGGCGGGTGTCGCGGCGGGGGCGCGGCTGAGGGGCGTTTCTGCGTTCTCGCGGAGCTCCCGCTGAGGTGGCGGAGCACAGCCGGACGCTCTTTGCTCGTGCGTTGCGTTGCCCGAGGCTCCAGCATGGAGCTCGCCCTCCCGGCTTCGGCTCACTCCTTCCCGACCTTGGCGTATTCCTCGTCGCTGACGGGCTCGAGCCACTCGTTGGAGCAGTTCTCCCCGCTGACTTCGAAGGCGAGATGGGCGAACCAGCTGTCCGCGGCAGCGCCGTGCCAGTGCTTGACGCCGGCGGGGATGTGGATGACCGTGCCGGGCAGAATCTCCACGGCGGGCTTGCCCTCCTCCTGATACCAGCCGCAGCCCGCAACACCGATGAGCATCTGTCCGCCGCCGCTCGTGGCGTGGTGGATATGCCAGTTGTTGCGGCAGCCGGGCTCAAAGGTGACGTTGGAGACGTTGACCTGATCTCGGGAGATGGGGGCCAGATAGCTCTTGCCGGTGAAGTAGCGCGCGTAGGCGGTGTTGGGCTCGCCGATGGGGAAAATCATGCTCCGCTGAAAGGCGGATTGGGCATCCTCGCCCGCGCTGTCCTCGGCCCAGACGTCCTTGGCGAGGCGGAAGGCGGCCCAGGCCTTGGGCCAGCCGGCGTAGAAGGCGATGTGGGTGAGGATTTCCGAGATTTCGCTTCGGGTGATGCCGTTCTTTTTCGCTTCGCTGAGGTGATAGCTCAGCGAGCTGTCCGTGATACCCATGCTGATGAGCGTGGTGATGGTGACGAGGCTGCGGTCGCGCAGGCTGAGTTTGTCCGTGCGGCTCCAGACTTCGCCGAAGAGAACGTCGTCGTTGAGCTCGGCGAACTTCGGGGCGAAGTCCCCGAGCTGGTCACGACCGGCGGTTTGTTTGATGCTTTGTTGAGACATAAGAGGGGTGGTGAAAAGGATGGCGGCGCAGGTGATGCAGGCGGTTGTCTTCATGGTCACAGGTGATGGGGTTGTGGGGCGGAAGCCCGGGTTTGAACTTTCGGAGTTGCACCCGATGAAGGGGGGCCTCCGATGCTTGTATTGTACGCCGAAGCCCCGCAAAATCAAATACTTGCTCGGCATACTTCATCATGCCTTCCGGGCATGATACCTCGCCTATTCCCCGACCGAGGCAAAGTCCGAAGCCGCGCGCTTTCTCCCGCCGGAATCGCTCGCCCCCTGCGTCCTCGGCTCTCCCCGCCGCCGCGCTCCGGGCTCGTGCTCCGGCCTCGGAATGGCGGGCCCGAGGCCACCGGGAGCCCACCCTCAGCAGACCTTCCCCACGACGCAGCCGGACCAGGGATGTAGCCGGCGGCGAGCTC
Organism: uncultured Akkermansia sp.; assembly: GCA_900548895.1. Taxonomy (GTDB): domain Bacteria; phylum Verrucomicrobiota; class Verrucomicrobiia; order Verrucomicrobiales; family Akkermansiaceae; genus Akkermansia; species Akkermansia intestinavium. The sequence goes on along the minus strand of URLZ01000012.1, from coordinate 52,327 downwards.
AGACTTCCCTCGGGGCCTCCGACTCCCCACCTTTGGCCCGGCGAGGGGCAGCATGCGCTTCCTGCGCCTCGGCATCTGCTGAAGCCACCTGAGCCCCCCCGTGGGAAGCCACAGGAGAAGCCGCCTGCGAGGGAGCGGCAGAGCCGTCGCCCGCTTCGAAGGCCTTTTGCACGTAGCGCTGCAAAAAGAGGTAAAACACCTGAGCTGCGCGGTTGAAGAGGCGCGCCTTTTTCCACACGAGGTAGCAGGGCGAGAGCAGCGCCGGGCGGAAGGGGATGAAGCAGAGCGGCGAGGCGTCCGACGTATCCGTCAGTCCCCCGAGGGTGATTGAGGCACCCAGACCGGCCTCGACAAACTTGGAGGCGTTGTAGGAGAGGTTGAAACGGCCGATGAGGTCGCACTCATTGATATCGCGGCCCAGCCAGCCGGAGAGGAAGGACGCCACCGGGGGGCGCGAGGGGATGATGAGCGGGAGCGCGGCAACCTGCTGAGGTGTCACGTCGCTGCTGTTCGCCAGGGGATGGTCGCGGCGCAACAGGACGCCCCAGGTGTCGGTGTGCGGCAAGCGCAGGTGATCAAAGCGGGAAATGTCCGCCGGGGCCAGAATGAAGCCGAAGTCGATGACGCCGTGCTCGAGCTGCTCCGTGATGAGGGTGGCGTTGGCCGTCTGCATCACGAGACGGATGCGGGGGTGATGGCGGTGGATGCGCCGCATGACTTCGGCGATGATGCTGATGCCGGGGGATTCGGCACAGCCCAGCACAATATCGCCGCTGATATCCGACTGCCGCGCGGCAAACTCCTTGACCGTGCGTTCGGAGAGCGAAACGATTTCCTCCGCGCGCTGGCAGAAGCGCATCCCCGCCTCCGTGAGCCTCATGGGCTTCTTGTCGCGCTCGAAGAGCCTGGTGCCCAGCTCCTCCTCCAGCTCCATGATCTGGCGCGAGAGCGTGGGCTGCGTGATGTGCAGGGCGACGGCGGCACGCGTCATGGAGCGCTCGCGCGCGACGGCCAGAAAATATCTCAGGACTCGGAGTTCCATGCCTCTATCAGCATGTCACAGACGGGGCGCAGCGTCAAGCCTGCGTCGCGACAGCGCCCCGGAGGGCGCCCCGCAGTCCGCTCGGAAGGAGGACGCAACCGGCCCGGCAACCCGGCACCTCCATCAACCTCCCTCAACCTCCATCAACTTTCTCAACGCCACCTCTCCGCTCCCTAAACGATTCTCCCGCACCCTCAACGCCCCTCCGCTCACTCACCCAACGACAGCAGACCCCGAAGTCACGGCTCGCGGCTGCCCCTCTCGCGGCCGCCCGGCTCACTGCGGTCAAAGGCTCATCGAGCAGAGGCGGAGGGCTCTCGTCGCTGACTCTGCCGCAGCCGCAAAGCAGGAAACAGACGGAACGAAACCTTGACAAGGGGAAGCTCAGTCTGCTAGTATGGTGCCGCTATGAAGTTCGCCCACATGATATCCGTGCTGGCCGGCGCCATCTTGGCCGTGGTGCCCATGGTCAAGGCCGCGGATCAGCGTCCCAACGTATTGTTCATCATCTCAGACGACCACGCTGCGGCCGCTCTGGGAACCTGTGACAAAGACTCCCCGGTCCCCCTGCCGGGCTTCCGCCGCATGGCCCGCGAAGGCATGGTCTTTGACCGCGCCTACTGCGCCAATTCGCTCTGCGGCCCCTCGCGCGCCTGTATGCTCACCGGGCGGCACTCCCACAACAACGGCTTCCTCTTCAATGACGGCGGGCCCGACTTCGACGGAGCCCAGCCCACCTACCCGAAGATGCTGCAGAAGGCCGGCTACCAGACCGGCATCATCGGCAAGTGGCACCTGCAATCCCAGCCCACGGGCTTCGACAACTGGCAGATCTTCCTGCACCAGGGGCAGTACTGGAACCCCACCTTCCTCGCACCCAACGCTCAGGGAAAAACCGTCAGCCACCGCGAGCCCGGCTACGTCTCCGACGTGCTGACAACCAAGGCTATCTCTTGGATCCACAACCGCGACAAGAGCCGCCCCTTCTGCCTCATGCTCGGCCACAAGGCGCCGCACCGCAACTGGCTGATGGCTCCCCGCCACATGAGCAAGATTCGTCAGTACGTCGCGAAGCTGACGCCGCCGGCCGACCTGCATGAGGACTGGGCCAACCGCCCCGAGTTCCTGCTCAACAGCCGACAGACCGTCTCGCGCGACCTCTGCAACTGGAATGACAACCACCTCGTTCAGGAGCTCATTCCCTTTGACGTCATGAAGGAGATCGTCCCCAAGCCGCAGCTTCGCAACATGGTGAAGAACGGGCGCTTCAAGGATGAGATTCCCGCAAACTTTGACTGGAAGAAGCACGAGCCGAAGTTCGCTCCCATCACGAACCTGAGCTTCAACCCGCGCAACGCCGCCGAGCCGGGCATCAACGACGTCTACTACAACTTCTACGCCGACCGCACGCGCGAGTTCGTCCGCAATTTCCGCGCCGGCAAGTACCCGACCATCAAGGAGATGACCGAGCAGCGCTGGCGCTGGTACATGGAGGACTACCTGGGCACCGTCATGGCGCTCGATGAATCCGTCGGCCTGCTGCTCGACTACCTCGATCAGGAGGGGCTCTCCGAGAACACCCTTGTCATCTACGTCGGCGACCAGAGCTTCTATCTGGGCGAGCACGGTCTCTACGACAAGCGCTGGATCTTCGAGGAGTCCTTCCGCATGCCGCTCATCATGCGCTGGAAGGGGCACATCAAGGCCGGGGCCCGCTCCGAGGCCATGGTGCAGAACATCGACTACGCCCCGACCATCGTCGAGCTCGCCGGTGCCGACACGCCTGAAAACACCCGCACCTTTGACGGCATCTCGCTGACCCCGCTCTTCAAGACGGGCGACGCCCCGCAGTTCCGCGACCGCACGCTCTACTACGCCTTCTACGAGCAGCCCGGCGAGCACAACGCCGCCCGCCACGACGGCATCCGCACGAAGCGCTACACCTTCGCGCGCATCTGGACCCCGACGGCCGAGGAGCGCAAGAGCGGCAAGCGCATTCCGAGCAACGAGTGGATGCTCTTCGACAACGAGAAGGACCCGCACCAGACGCGAAACGTCGCCTTCGACCCCGAGTACAAGGACGTCTTTGCCGACCTGAAGGCCAAATATGAAGCTGCCCGCCAGCAGTACCGCGTTCCCGCGAACCTGCCCGGCGACGGCCCGAAGAAGCCCACCGTGCGCCCCAGCTGGGGCCCCGGCCCGCAGGATCGCCTGCCCTGACGGTGCTCGGGCAAGCTCCCGACTTTCCGCGCCGCGCAGCCGCCTCGGCTGCGCGGCCTTTTTTTGCGCGGCACTGCCGCGCAATCTCGTGCGGACGCGCAGCTTCTCTCTTGATTTTTGCCCTCCGCGCGCTATACTGGGAGCCAGATGAACTCGTTTGTACAAAAAATCAAAGACACGCTCATGGCCCGCTACCGGGCAGAGGAGTGGCCGGCGCTGCTCCAGCAGGCCGAGGAGTGGGCCGAAACCCGCCCGCTGGAAGGCCTGCGCCTCCTCGATGCCACGCCGCTTTACTGCAACACCTTGGGCAAGTTCATGGCCCTGCTGTCCGCCGGAGCCGAGGTCTGCGTTCCGTGGCGCTACACCCTGCCCTATGATCGCGACGTGCTCAAGCGCTTGGGCGACTTCGGCGTCTCCTGCGCCAAGCGCGGTGATGACAACTTTGATATTATCTTGGACTGTTCGGGGCAGAACGCCCAACTGCACCCCACGCTCGGCTTCTGCGAGCTGACGCGCTCCGGCGTGCCGCGCTACGAGCGCGTCCACAGCCCCGTCTACCTCGTGGACGCCAGCCGCATCAAGCGCATCGAGGCGGTGCTCGGCACAGGCGAAAGCTTCTTCCGCGCGCTCAACCAGCTCGGGCACAGCGACGTGGCAGGGCGGCGCCTGCTCGTCGTCGGCTACGGCAAGGTCGGCCACGGCATCACCTACTACGCGCGCAAAAAGGGCATGAAAGTCACCATTGCCGATGAGGTCGACAAATCCGGCGAGCTGCCGGGCGACGTCAACTTCGTCTCCGTGAGCGACAGCGAGGCCTTCAACGACGCCATCCTGCACTCTTGGTGCGTCGTCACGGCCACGGGCAAGATCAGCGCCCTGCGCCACAAGCTCAACGTGCCGGCCGTCATCGAGTCTCCCGTGCTGCTGGCAAACATGGGTGTTGAGGACGAATACGGCTCCTCCATCCCGGACAGCCGCGTGCTCAACAACAAACACCCGCTCAACTTCATGCTCAGCGACCCGACGAGCATGCGCTTCATCGACGCCACCATGGCGCTGCACAACGCCTGCGCCCTCGAGCTGCTCTCGCAGGATCTGCCCCACCGCGGCCTCACCCCTCCCCCGGACGTCGAGGAGCACATCCTCAACGCCGTCCGCACCAAGGGCATCATCCGCGACGACCTCGAGCTCGTCAGCTCTGAAGTGCTCTGAGATACCCTACGACCCTCTGAGAGCCCCCGTCCCCTCTGAGATACGCAGAAGCCACCGCGGCGCTCGGGGATTCTCCGGAGTCCGGATCGTCTCAGGCTCCTCAGGAGCCTCCTCGGGCATCCGCCCCTGCCCGGAAGCGGGCGGATGCCCCGCGCCGCTCGCTTCCGAGTCCGTCCGTCAGCTTCGGGCAACACGGGATGATTGCAAACGAGGGCTGAGGGACGCGAAGTCTCGCCAGCATCGGGGGCGCGAACGTATACGCAACGCCATAGCGCAGAAGGGAACAGAGCTCCGAAAGCCCGCCGCTCGAGTCGAGAGCTCCTCGGCGAGGGCGCCCGGCCCTCAGCGGGGAGCCGCTTTGCCGAGCAAAATGTTGCGGGCGCTCACACAGTCCGCTTGACGCCGCAGCGTCACCCCCTTACAATAGGGCCATGCTCGCTCTCCTGATCCGGCTGCTGCGCTACCTGCTCGCCACCGCCTGCGCAGCGCTGCTGCTCATCACCCTCAGCTACCCGGACGCGATTCTCCCGCCGCTGCCCCCCGATGCCGCGCCCGCCGGAGAGTTTTCCCCCGCAGCCCTGCTGCGCGACTACCTCTACATCCCCCCCCTTCTGCTGCTGCTCATCGCGAGCGCCGGCAGCGGATTCAGCAAGCGCCTCCTGTCAGCGCTATTTACCGTGCTCCTCGTCGGCTTCCTGAGCTGGCCCGTGCTGCGCAGCCTGCGCCCCGAGCTCATCGAGCCGACCTTCAGCTATCAATCCGGCATGCTGCCCAAGGGGCTGGCGCTCCTGCTGCTCATCACCCTCATCAGCCTGCCGCTCTGTGCGCTGCTGCACTACTTCAGCCCGCCGCCTCCGGAGCCGGAGAACGAGCTGAACACGGCTGATATGAGCGAGCTGGCGCCTGAAAAGGGACGCACGGTGCAGGAGATCATCGCCAACCCCGTCATCGTTCGCCCGCGCTTCCTCTTCGGCGACCCGGACATGGCGCTCGTCGAGCGCTTCCGCTGCTTCGTGCGCGCGGTGGCGCGGCGCCGGGCTCTGCGCTACGCGGTGCTCGGGCTGCTGGCCATCCCGGCTCTTCTCTGGTTTTTCTGCTACCCGCAGCCCGATGCGGCGAGCGCCTTTGAGCGCGACCTCGAGCTGATGCGCGACACGCGCTCCCTGGCCGACGGACGCCTCGTTGCCACCACCGCCGCCGTTCACGCTGGCTACCGCGTCATGAAGCAGGTGCAGAATCTCGGGCTCATCGACGGACTCTCCCCCGAGCAGGCGCGGCAGCGCCTCCATCTGGACACCCTGCCCGAGCCCTACCGCAGCCAGGTGCTCGACTCGCGCCCGCTGGCGCTGGCCTCCATGGACGCCCAGGCCAGCAACCGCACGCGCTTTCTGACGCTCACGGACGGGCGCCGCATCGCCGTGCTCTACCTACTGCTCAATGAAGACGGCACGGCCATCAACATCGCCGAGGTGCGCGACGCCGGCTGGGATGCGGCTGCCGATGCCGAGCGCAAGAGAGCTCGCACGCGCTACATCATCAAATAGTGCCCCTGCCTCAGGGCCCCGCATTTCTCCACCTCCGCCGCCCCGTCGATTCGTTCACTCGCCCCGCCCTTCGTGCAACCACGATGCAGGGGCGCCCCCTCCCACTCCCTTCTCCCCGCCTGCCATGACTTCTTCATCCTCCGAGACTCCCCTTCAAGCTCCGGCAACAACGCGCGCATTGGCCCCCGCAACGACTCCCGCTGCGGCCCCCGCAGCAGCTCCCGCTGCATCCGCCCAGGCGCACAGCTCCTTCCTCTACCGCTGCCGCGTCGCCTTTCATCACACGGACGCCGCAGGCATCGTGCACTTCGCCCGCTACTTTCTCTTCGCGGAAGAGGCGGAGACGGAATGTCTGCGCCACCTCGGGCTGCCCGGCCCGCGCGAGGGCATGCAATACCCCCGTGCAGCTGCCTCAGCCGAATACCGCCGCCCCCTGCACTTCGGCGATGAGGTGATCGTGCGGACCTCCCTCACCCGCATCGGCAAGAGCTCGCTTCACTGGCACTTCCTCGTCGAGGGGCCGGAGGGCCCCTGCGCCGAGCTGCGCTGCATCTCCGCGCGGCGCGACAAGGAGGGGAGGGCCGCACCCTACACCGAGGCAGAAAAGCGCCTGCTGTCCCGCCTCTGTACGTCCGCCGACGGCTCTGAGACATCAAATTAAACAAAAAAACACGGTCAGCATGCAAATTTGGGTTGCCAAGAGGCTTGAAATCGGGTAAACTGTCGCACCCACCCGAGCCGAAAGGCTCAGCAACTCATTTACATCAATCAGAAGAAGGAGACAAGATGAACATTCTCGACACTATTGAAAAGGAACAGCTGAAGGACGACGTGACGCCCTTCAACGTCGGCGACACCGTCAAGGTTCACTGCCGCGTGATCGAAGGTGGCAAGGAACGTGTGCAGATTTTCCAGGGCATCGTCATTGCCCGCCGCGGCTCCGGCGTCAACGAGGCTTTCACCGTTCGCAAGATTGCCTACGGCGAGGGTGTTGAGCGCTCCTTCCCCATTCACACCCCCCGCATCGCGAAGATCGAGGTGGTGAACCGCGGCAAGGTGCGCCGCGCCAAGCTGCACTACCTGCGCGACCGCGTGGGCAAGGAGGCCGTCACGGTCAAGTCCGCCCGCTGAGCCTTCCTCAGCGCCTGAGCGCTCTTCCCTTTTTCGTCCCCCTCGCGGCCTCTGCTGCGAGGGGGATTTTCGTCTCGAGGACTCCTCCTCGGGCGCATATTTCTCGCAGCACATTTTGCCCGGCTATCTGCGGCTCACGCAGAGCCCCATCCGCCGCGCATCTCTCGGAGAGAACACGTTGCCCGACAGCCCTCAATCCTTGCGGGTCGGCGCAGGTTGAGATATCTCAGGGATTCACGATTTCATGCGCGTGCTTGAATCCCTCACACGGGAGGACTTGCGCGACATGAACGGGGGACACATTAACCTTGACGGATGCGGTGGCTTTCACTACAATGGCTTGGCTCGCTCTCCCTCCCTGTTCGGTCTCATGGACTTTTCGGCGCTCAACTTTTGGCTCACTCTCATTCCCTTTCTCTTGCTTCTGGCGCTGGTCAACAAATGCATCGGCCGAGATGAGGCAAGCAGGAGGCGCAACAACCGATACTTCATTCTCCTCACCAGCCTGACCTTGCTGGGCATCGCGAGCACACTCACCCTGCTCATCTTCTGCCTGGTAGCCATTGTCGCCTACGTCATCTGCCGCGCGGCCGAACCTCTCCAAAGGGGACGGCGGCTCATTCTAGGGCTGCTCATCGCCCTTCTCCTGTTGCCTCTGCTTTACTACAAGTACGGCTACTTCATCTGCAGCAACTTGGAGCCCGACCGCGACTGGGATACGCTTCGCCACCTCGTCATCCCGATCGGCATTTCTTTCTACACCTTTCAGATCATCGGCTTCTGTATCGACACCCTCATCCGCCGGCTCCCAGTCCCCGGCTTCATTGATTACATGAACTTCTGCAGCTTCTTCCCGCAGATTGTCGCCGGGCCGATCGAGCGACGCGATGACTTGCTGCCGCAAGTCCGCGAGATGAAGCTCAGGCCGGATGAGACCTCTCTGGTGCAGGGCATCAGCTATGTCATTCTCGGTTTGTTCTTCAAGGGCTGCGTTGCCGACAACTTGGCCGCCAACTTCCCCGGAGCAAGGGACGTCGAGCAGCAATCGGCCTACCTGCTCTGGCTCAACAATCTCAGTTTCACCTTCCGCATTTATTTTGACTTCGCCGGCTATGGTCTCACGGCATACGGCTTGGGCAAGTGCATGGGCATCAAGCTGAGGCTCAATTTCCTGAGCCCGTACACATCCACCAACGTCTCCGAATTCTGGCGTCGGTGGCACACGTCTCTCACTCTCTGGTTTCGAGACTACATCTATTTTCCGCTGGGGGGAAGCCGCACCAAGCGGTGGGCTCTCAACATCCTCATCGTGTTCCTGATCTCAGGGCTCTGGCACGGCGCTAACTGGAACTTCATCGTCTGGGGAGCCGTCATCGGCATCACGATGATTATCCACCGAATCTTTCGAAAGCGAGGCCACCAGCTCCCGAGCTGGGCCGGGTGGCTACTCACCTTTCTCTGCACGGTTGTGATCTGGATGTTTTTCTACGAGCAGGATTTCTCCGTCATCGCTGCGAGAATGCAACTGATGTTCCGCTCAGACGCCTACGGAATCCATCATCTGGCAGCCCTTGTCTCCGAAAAGGAATTTGCCTACCTGATTGCCGGAGCTCTCCCACCCCTGCTGCTCAGCCTCCTCATCATCATTGCCGAAGCGATCTCGCAGAGACGCTATGAGGATCCCTACCGCATCTTCCTCAACCCTTGGATTGTCGGTCTGATGGTCTTTATGCTGACGATCTACACCCCGGGCGTTGCCAGTCCCTTCATCTACTTCGCCTTCTGAGGCATGAAAAAGCTCCTTCTCATCATTCTGTCCGCTGTCTTTCTGGGATGCACCGTAGCTTTGGTGTTCAACCGCTACCTGCATCCGGATATTCGCTTCTTCCTTCACGCTGCCGAAGTCAGTGATCAGTGGGAGCAGAGCATGAGAGAACAGGCCCATGGTGAGCCCCTCTTCATTTTCGCCGGCGGCTCGGAAACGCGCTCGTCCATCGATCCGCAGATTCTGCTCGATTCGTACGGCATCCGCTCCGTCAACGCCGCTATGAATGCCGGCTTTGGTATTCAAAATAATCTGCTCTCGGCTCTTCGCTACGCGAGACCCGGTGACACCATCGTTGCCCATATCACGACTGATGCTTTCGTCGGGCAGACTGACATAGGCTCGCGCTCCGCCATCTACCGCCGTGGCATTCAGGCTTTCACCACTCCCGGTATCGGTTTGCCTTGGGGGGAGCTGCTGACACTGTTCAAATGCAACTCCGGCGACCTGAATCTCTACGCCGCCAAGCGCATCATGATGCCCGATCGCATTTACCGCTACGATCAACAAACCTGTATTCAGCCGTCCGGCCTGATGGATATCAGATACACTCAGGCCCAGTCGACGCCGAGCCCGACGTCGGAGCACCAAGCCTTCCGATCACCTCAGGTTTCGGAGCCTTTTGTTCACTTTAGCTCCGCCTTCCAGCAGCTCTGCCAGAATAAGGGCGTCAAGCTGTGGATATGGAGAGCCCCGATCTTCGCTCACGAATCTTACCAAGTGCAGGCGGCGCTCGAGGCTCTCACTATGGTGCGCCTCGGGTATCAGGTACTGAGAGACGAGGAATTCAACGTGACGGGCGATGCCCGTTGTTTCTCCGATCTGACTTACCACTCCGGCCCCAAAGGCGTGCGGCGAAACACGAACAGGCTCGCCCTGCGGCTACTTCACCCCGAGTTCTGGACCGAAGAGAGTCTGACCTTCTGGCTGGCGGAGCACGGCTATAATACCGATGGCTCCCCAAGAACTCCATCTGCACACCTCGGAGCTCCGGCCTCTGAATCTTCACAATCCGAGGTAAGCTCAGGCCTCTGAATTTGCGATTGACCTCTGCGGCGACTTGTGGCATCATACCTCCGTTATGTTGAAAGGCATATCACCGCTGATCTCGCCGAGCCTGCTGAAGCTGCTCTGCGAAATGGGGCACGGGGATGAGATCGTCTTCGGCGATGCCCACTTTCCCGGCCATAGCATCGGGCCTCTCGTTCTGCGAGCCGACGGCATCCGTGCAGCCGATCTGCTGCGCGCCATCCAGCCGCTCTTCGAGCTCGACAGCTACGCCCAACCTGTTTACATGATGGCCCCGGTGCGCGGCGATACCCTCAACCCCGAGGTCGAGCAGTCCTACCGCGACGCCCTCCAGTACGACGGCACCATCGAGCGGCTCACACGCGGCGACTTTTACCGCCGGGCGGCTCAGGCTCACGCCGTCGTCATGACGAGCGAGACCGCACAGTACGGCAACATCATCCTCAAAAAGGGCGTCACGCCGATGGTCTGAACTCAGACGCAACAAAAGCTCTCCTCGCGAGAAGCCCGCATGCCGGCCCCCCTCCCAGACGCCGATACAACGCATTTCATCCACTGAAAAAACACCGTGTTTCGCATTTGCAAGAGCATCGAACTTGAAAGCGGGCACCTGCTCTCCAAGCACCCGGGGCAGTGCAAGTTTCCGCATGGACACACCCGCAGCGTTGAGCTCGTCTTCACGGCGGACAGCTTGGACGCCAATGATATGGTCATGGATTTCAAGCTGATCAAGGAAATGCTCGGCAACTTTCTCGAGCGCTTTGACCATGCGCTCTGCATGAACACGGATGATGCGAACTATGAGCTTTTCCGTCGCAGCTACGGCGAGCGCATCATTCCCTTCGAGCATCAGGATCCCACCAGCGAGGCGATGGCCTACACCGTCTTTTGCTACGCCAAGCAGGCGCTGCAGCGCGCCGTGGAGGGCGCCTTCAGCTTCAAGGCTCGCGACTGCGTGAGGCTGGAGCGCGTGCGCGTGTGGGAGACGAGCAGCTCGTGGGCAGAATACAGCGAAGAGGCCTGATGGACACGATGAGGCATTCCGGAGAAGCCCGCCTGCTCGACGAGCTGAAGCAGTTGGAAGCTGCCGGTAACCTGCGGCAACTGAGCACCGTGCGCTCGGAGGGACTGTATCTCGTCCGCGACGGACAGCGCTACCTGAACCTCTCCTCCAACGACTATCTGGGGCTGGAGGCTTCGCCCTACGCCGGCGTTTGTCTCGCCGACTACTGGGATAAGCGCTTCGGGGAGGCGACGCGCTCCCCCTTCCCTCACAGCAGCCCCTCTTCACGGCTGATGACGGGCAACTGCCCCGAATATGACGTTCTCGAATCGGAGCTGGCTGCCCTCTACCCGGGGCGCGAGGCTCTCGTGCTCAGCTGCGGCTACATGGTCAACAGCGGCCTCTGGCCGGCCCTGACGGGCCCCGGCGATCTGATTCTGGCGGACAGGCTGGCGCATGCGAGCATTCTGGCGGGGCTGCAACAGGGCTCCGCTCCCTTCCGTCGCTTCCGCCACAACGATGTCGCTCATCTCGAGCACTTGCTGCGCAGCGCCGGGGATGCCCGCGAGGTCTGGGTGGTCGTGGAGTCCGTCTACAGCATGGACGGGGATCGCGCGCCGCTGCGCGAAATCCTGGCCCTGCGCGAGAAATACCCCTTCCGCCTCTGCGTGGATGAGGCGCACGCCTTCGGCGTCTGCGGTCCCTGCGGCGCCGGCTACTGCGCCGAGCTGGGGCTGGGCGGGCAGGTTGACCTGCTGGTCTGCACCTTCGGCAAGGCGCTGGCCGGAGCGGGAGCCTGCGTCATCTGCAGCCCGACGGTGAAGCGCTACCTCATCAATCGGATGAGGCCGCTCATTTTCTCGACGGCGCTTCCGCCCTGCACCCTGCAATGGGACACGATGGTGGTGCATGAGATGCGCACGGAGTCGCTCAAGGCCGAAGGCTATCCGGGGCTCGATGCGCGGCGCGCACACCTAGCCTCTCTGGTGCGGGAGCTCAGCTGCCTGACCGGTTTGAAACTGGAGACGCAGATTGTACCGCTGCACGCCGGCAGCAACGAACAAGCCCTCGCCATGGCTGAGAGCGGCCGCGAGGCCGGCCTCTGGCTCACGGCCATCAGGCACCCCACCGTACCGCTCGGCAGCGCCCGCCTTCGCCTCTCGCTGCGAGCCGGGCTAACGGACGAACACATGAACAGCATTGTCGATCTATGCAACAATTTTGGCTGAAGAAAGAGGGTAACCCCGATCTCGTCCTCTATATGCTCGGCTGGGCATCCACGCCCAATGCCGTCTGGCACATCAAGCCGTCTCAATGCGACGTACTCGCCTGTTGCGACTACCGCAGCGTGGCCCCGCTGTCAGCGAGCGAATTGGCGCACTACCGTCGCATCTACCTTTTTGCGTGGTCTTTCGGGGTCTGGGTCGCCGAGCAATGCTGCCGAGAATTGCCGCTTCACCGAGCCATCGCTCTCAACGGCACGCCCTTCCCTGTTGACGATCGATACGGTATGCGACTGCGCGTTGTCATGCGCACCATGCAAGGGCTGGCGCGAGTCGGCATGAATCCTTTTCACGAAAAGACCTACGGGGGCCTGCGCTACATCCCGGAAGGCCCCTTCCCCGACCGCAGCATCGAGGATAAGATCGAAGAGCTCAGGCTTCTGGCCGAATGGAGCAAGGAGAACTCCGCCGCACACATTCGCTGGGATGAGGCATGGATCGGCGACAAGGATGAGATTTTCCCTCCGGCCAAGATGTGGGCATACTGGCAAAGCGTCGGGCTCGGCACAGGCTTTGAGAGCTATCACTATCCCTTTGCGGACCCGAATATCGTGCTGCGACAACTCGGGAACTGATGAGCACGGATGCGCATCGCGTCGGGCGCGCCTTTGCCCGCCACTATGACAGCTACGAGAGGCATGCCGTTGTACAGCGCGGCGTTGCCGCTCGGCTCGATGCGCTCATCGGGCAGCACGCGGAATCAACAGCGATCCTCCGTGCGCTGGAAATCGGCATGGGAACCGGCTTTTTAAGCAACCTGCTCTCCAAGCGCTTCCCGGAGGCGGAATGGTGGTTTAATGACTTGGTTCCGCAGGCGCTGGACCACGTCCCCCGCCATCTGCAACATGTCCGACTTCTGCCGGGCGATGCCGAACACATTACCTTTCCGGAATCGCTCGATTTGATCGCAAGCGCCTCGGCCATTCAATGGTTTGACGACCTGCCGCGCTTCTTTCATAAAGCTTTCAGAGCTCTGGCTCCCGGTGCGCTGCTGGCTCTTTCCAGCTTTGCCGACGGTCATTTTCGCGAGCTCAGGCTGCTGACGGGGCACACCCTACCCTACCCGACACCCTCTGATCTCTGCCGCATGGCAACGGAAGCCGGTTTTGGAGTTGCCTGCTGCGAATCCCATCCGCAGGTTCTGCACTTCCCGAGCCTGCACGCACTCCTGCTCCACCTGCGCAGCACAGGCGTCAACGGACGCAGCAGTGCGGAAATCCGCAGCAGACGGCAACTCGCCGCCTTGGAAGAACAATACCGCCAAGCTTTCACCGAAGCCCCGGAGAGCGATCTTCCGCTCCATTACGAACCGATCATCCTGCTGGCAACAAAGCCCGGCGGAGACGGGGCACAGCTCACGTCGAACTCCTCTACATAAAGCTCCGAGGCAGACTCAGTATGCCGCAGGTCTGCCGGAATCGACACACATCAGGGGCGAGGCAGCGGCGGTGGCTCAGAACCTGAGGCGAACTCTTTTTTCTCCTCATTCCAGCGCAGCATCCTCGGCACATAGGAAGAGCGGCTGAAGAGAGGCTTAATACGCCCCTCCTCAAGGGCAAAGACGTAGAGCTGCTTGGCGAGAGCCACGTAGGTCATCATTTGGAAGGCAAACGACACGCCTCCGGCCGATGCGTAGAATTTCGTCACAAGTTCAGCGAGAGGAGCCGTATAGTACAGATAATAAAACTGCTGGGGTGTACCTCGGTACGCAGCGCACGTCCTCGCGACCAGGACAAGACCGACGATAAACCAGAGCGATATGAGCCCCAAGCCCACGTACCCCATGCGATGAATCGTGGAAATCGCTCCGTTGTGCCACACCCCGGCCTTCGCAAAGAACCTCAGATCACCCATAGCCCCCTCGATCTTATCACGGTACATCAAGCGGAACTGGCGAGACTGAACCTCCATATCCACCCGGAAGCCATCACCCCACACATAATCCTTGATGTATCCCGTTCGGGGATCCAGAGCCCAGCCCCACATCTCCACGCGCCAATCCGCAGAGTGCTGAGCTCCGCGTTTCACGTCGTCGCTGACGACCACACCCGGCACGATACTCAGCGAACGTTGAATACCAAAGGGCAACGACAGGATAAGTCCCGTTGAACTCATGAAGATCAGGAGTGCGTAAGAAAAGCCGGCCAGAAGCGTCACCGTGATAAACTCTCGGCGTATGATGGCCACATAGATGACCAAAACGGCCGAGCAAACAAGCTTCTCTCGGAAACCGGAGAGGAAAACCATGGCCAGTCCCAACAGCACGAGCCCGAGAAGCAGGGGTGAGACCAGAATGCGCCAGAGCTTATAGCGGCAGACAACCAGCAAGATGATGACCTGCCCCAGCCCCACGAACATGCCGAATCGCGTGTCGGCCATCTCGGCACCCAAATTCTCTTCGCTGCCGCCTACACCAAAGGCTTCCCACAGGGAGGCAAGCACCGCGCTGATGGCTGCAATCCAAACAGCCCAGCGCAACACGGGGTCGAGCTCCTGACGCGAACAGGGGAGAGCGCTCAAAACGACGTAGTAGAGAATGCCGAAAATACACCAAATATAGGAACTACCACCGGCCACACCGCCCTTGCCGCCCAAAAAGCCCATCACAACCGGATGGCAATAATAGGAGTAGGCAAAGAGGCAGGCCAGCAGCACCACCATGAAATCCAGCCAGCCCAAGGATCGCCAGCCGAGGCGGGCAGCCCCCGTGATACTCATCAGCACCCAGTAAAGCATGATGCCCGTCGCCGCGGCAAAGGCCATCGGCAGCTTGGATACAATACCGAGCGGCACCAGACTCAGCAGAGGCGGCGCGAGGAAAATCAGCCACCAGCATCGCCGGCCTAGGGCGATGACGATGAAAAGACCCGCCACCGCACTCACGAACAGGAACGCCTCCTTCGCATTTCCCGCCACGAGGGTGCCGACCACGAAGGCCAGCACCATCAGGAAGAGACCGACGAAGGTCTTCTGGATGACGTCCGTGTTCATGACTGCAGCGACGAGTCAAGCGGGCAAGCCCGAAGCTGCCCGATCAGAGAGCCGAGGGAATCTCCTTGCCCAGATCCGAGGCCTTGCGGCCCTTGCCGTCGCCGGCAATGCGCTCGAGCACCACATCGCGGTAGCCCATGCCGCCCGGAATCATCGGCAGCACGTGCACATCGTAGGGCACCATGACATCGAGCACGTAGGGGCCCTCCGCCGCCAGCATGCGACCGATCGCCTCCGGAAGCTCCGAAGGCTCAACCACGCGCTCGCACTTCACTCCGAAGCCGGCGCAGAGCACGGGGAAATTCGGGTAGAGGATGTCCGGCGTGTGGTGCGTCGGGTCGTACTGATCGCGGGGATCAGCCAGGAAGGTGTTGGCGCGGTTGGAGTCATACTTGAGGTCCTCCCACTGCACCACCATGCCCAGATGTTGGTTGTCGAGAATGATGCACTTCACCGGCATGCGCTCGATGTGAATCGTCGCCAGCTCCTGCACATTCATGAGGAAGGAACCGTCGCCGTCCACATTCACCACGGGCTTGTCGGGGAAGGCGACACAGGCGCCCATCGCCGCCGGCAGACCGTAGCCCATCGAGCCCAGACCGCCGGAGGTCGAGAAGCGACGCGGCTTATCGAAGGGGAAGAACTGGGCCGTGAACATCTGATGCTGGCCCACGCCCGTGCAGATCACCGCATCCTTGCCCTCCAGCTGGCGGTGGAGCTCCTCGATCACCATCTGCGGCGCAATCTCGTGCGTGCGCTTCTCGTAGCAGAGCGGGTACTGCTCCTTCCAGCGGCGGATCATCCCGAACCACTCCGGGCGATAACTCTCCTCATAGGCGCGCACAGGATAGCCCTTCGCCTCCAGGCGCTCATTGAGGTAGCGCAGCGCCTGCTTCGCATCCGAGCGGATGGCGAACTCCACGCGCTTGTTTTTGTTGAGCTCCGCGGCATCCAGATCAATGTGGATGATGCGCGCGTGCTCGCAGAAGGTCTTGACGGCACCCGTCACGCGGTCATCAAAGCGAGCACCGATGGCAATCACCACATCGGCCTCGTTGACCGTGTTGTTGGCGTAGACCGGGCCGTGCATGCCCAGCCAGCGCACCGACAGCGGGTGGCTCTCGGGCATCGCGCCGATACCCATCAGCGTCGTCGCCACGGGAATCTGCGTGCGCTCGGCAAACTCGCGCAGCTCGTCCGACGCGTCGGACATAATCACGCCGCCGCCCGCATAAATCGCCGGGCGCTTCGCCGACAGAATCACCGGCAGCACCGCATCGAGCGCAGCCACATCCGTCTTCACCTCAGCCTGATAGCCGGGCAGATCCATCGGGGCATCGAAATCGGGCACAAAGCGGCCCTCCTGGAAATTCTTCGGCACGTCGATCACCACCGGACCGGGGCGACCCGTGCGGGCAATGTAGAAAGCCTCGCGGATGATGCGGGGGATATCCTCCAGCTTCGTGACCAGATAGCTGTGCTTGACAATCGGGGACGTCATACCGAACACGTCCGTCTCCTGGAAAGCCGAGCTGCCGATCATCGAGCTGCCCACCTGAGCCGTGATCGCCACCATGGGAATCGAATCGAGGAAGGCATCGGCAATCGGCGTAATCATGTTCGTGGCACCCGGGCCGGAGGTCGACATGCAGACGCCGACCTTGCCCGTCACGCGACCGTAGCCCTCAGCGGCGAAGGCGCCGCCCTGCTCGTGGCGCGGCAGAATCGTGCGGATGGACGGCTCGTGGCTCAGAGCCTGATGAATGGGCATGCTGGCACCGCCCGGATACGCGAATACCACCTCCACACCCTCGCGCACAAGGCTCTGCACAAGAGCCTCGGCTCCGGTCATCATTTTACCTGCGGCATTCGTTGATGTGTTTTCGGGATCAGTCATAGCGTTTCGTATCGTTAGCAGTTATCAGCGCAGCACCCCGTAGCGGATTCTGCGGTACGAGCATGGTAACACAGCGGGCGCCTCTTGAAAAGCCTTTTCTGCACCCAAAACGCATGGAAACAGACACCCTCCCGGCGCCCCGCACCGCGAGGCCCGGCCCGCATGACAAAACGCAAGCTCGCCGCTCGCCGCGCCGTGCCGTATGATACAACTCTATGACCCCGCCGATGCCTGCTCTCTCCCTCCGCCGACACCCCCGCACTCCACTCGGCCGGCGCCTTGCCGCGCACGCCCTCGCGCTGCTGGGCCTCCTCGCGCTCGCGGCCCTGCCCTGCCCGGCCCATGAAAGCTTCACACGCCCCGCGCAAGGCTCGGGGCTGGCGGCCCTGCTGCGCGGCGAA
This sequence comes from uncultured Akkermansia sp., assembly GCA_900548895.1. GTDB lineage: Bacteria > Verrucomicrobiota > Verrucomicrobiia > Verrucomicrobiales > Akkermansiaceae > Akkermansia > Akkermansia intestinavium. Next base: position 34,749 of record URLZ01000012.1, on the reverse strand, counting down.
ACGCGCATCGACGCCGTCTTCTTTGACGCCTCCACCACGCGGCTCATCGTCATCGACGAAGGCTCGCCGAAGCAATACGGCAGCCTGAGCGAAGCCCTGCGGCGCCACGGCTGCCGGGCCGGCATCAACGGCGGCTACTTCGGCGCCGACGCCCGCGCCACCCCGCTGGGCCTCATCGTCCACGGCGGGCGCCAGCGCTACCGACTGGCCACGGGCGCCTTCACCGTCGCCGGCGTGCTCAGCGACGACGGCAAAACCATCCGCCTCGAGCGCAGCCGAGCCCTGCGCACCCCCATCGCCTCCATGAAAGAAGCCCTCCAGGCCGGCCCCTTCCTCATCGAGAACGGCAAGCCCGTCGCCGGGCTCAACAACAGCCGGCGCGCGCGGCGCAGCTTCATCGCCACCGACGGCCGCGGGCGCTGGTGCATCGCCGTCTGCAGCCCCGTCACCCTGCGCGAGCTCGCCCTCTGGCTGCACGACGGCGCCCTCGGCAACTTCCGCGTGCAAAGCGCGCTCAACCTCGACGGCGGCAGCTCCTCCGCCCTCATCGACCGCAGCTCCGGCCTCTCCATCCGCAACGCCAAGCCCCTGCGCACCTACATCGGACTCGCCCCGCGAGCGCCCCGCTCTTGAAGATCCCCCCGCGATGCGCGCCCCGCCGGAAGCCGGCAAGCCCCTCCGCAGCCGCTGAAGCTCGACGCCGCAGTCGCTGCGCCCGGCGCCCTCAGTGCAGCGCCCCGCGCCGCCCCAGGCGATACAGCGCCTGCCAGACAAAGGGCAGCAGCAGCATACACACCGTCACCGCGATCAGCACCGTGGCGCGAGGCTGAGCCGCGAGCTGCCACACGAGCACCCCGACCGAGCAGAGACACAGCAGAGCCCCCGCCCCGCTGATCAGCCAATCGCGACGCCGCCGCGGGCAGAGGCGCAGGCTCACCGCATTGACCAGCGCATAAATCACGAGAAAGCCGAGACTCGACAGCGCGCTGAGCTCATCCGTGCGCACCAGCAGCACAAAAACCACCATCAGCCCGCAGAGAAACAGCACCCCCGCGCGGCTCTCCCGCGACGCCCGCGGCGAGAAATAGCGCGGCATCTCGCGATGCTGCGCCATATCCCCCGGAATCGTCGACACAAAGCGCACATCCGAATTCATCGCCGAGCAGGACGCCACCAGCGCCCCGACACTCAGCAGCAGACCGCCCGCCACCCCCATGAAGCGCTCCGCCACCGCCGCCACCAGATAGCCGCTCTCCGCATTCACGCTCGCGTAATCCACATGCCCCAGCGTGCAGAACGCCATCAGGCTGTAGTAGAGCGTCACCACGAAAAGACTGAAAGCGAAGGCCCAGGGCAGCGTGCGCTCCGGCCGGCGAATCGGCTGCCGAATTGCCGCGATCAGCTCGAAGCCCTGATAACTCATGAAAATCGTCAGCCCCGTCACCAGCACCGGACTGAGCCCGCCCCAGTGGCGCGGCTCGAAATTCTCCCAGCGCCACAGCGGCGAACACAGCGCCGCCACCACAAAAATCCCCATCACCACCAACTTGCCGGCATTGAGCCGATCCCCCAGCCGCAGCGCCCAGCCGCGCGGCGTCAGATTCATCCACGCCACGAAGAGCACCCCGAGGCAAGACGCCAGCTTCTCCGCCCACAGCTCATGGCAGCGAAGCAGCCCGGCGAGATACACCCCGAACACCCCCGCATACAGCGACGCCACACTCGCATAGCACACCACCAGCAGCAAATTGAGACTCGCCGACAGATAGCCCCCGCCGAAGGCCCGATTGAAAAAAGCCTCCGTTCCCCCCTCCCCGGGGTAGCGCAGCGTCAACCGCAGATACGCACAGGCCGTGAAGCAAGCCGGCACGACACCCCAGATAAAGGCCAGCGGAGCCGCCGCCCCCGCACTCTTCACCGCCGGGCCCATCGTCGCAAACACACTGCCGCCGATCATCGAGCCGAGGCCCACCATCATCGCCGCCACCACACCCATGGGCCCGATTTCGCGTTGAACAAGCTTCCCCATACCCCTGAGGCTTTAACACAAAAGCACCGCCGCGACAACGAGTTAGAGCCAACTGTTCGACCACCCGCCACCGATGCCGCCCCCCACCGAAGCCGCCGCGGCGGATACCCCCTCACCCGGCCCTCGTCCGCCCGCCGCGGGCTCCACCAACACAGGGCTCCGCAAAAACACGCGCGCAGATTCCCCACACCCCGCAGCAAGCGTGAAGCACAGCGCCCCCACCTCACACTCGCCGCACGCCGTCACGGCGGCATCACGGCGGCGACACCGCTCCCATACCGCGTCAGGCCCGCCTCGCCACACCACAGCCCTTCCCGGCGAGGCACACACCCCTTCGCAGCACCCCTCTCGGCAGGGCCCGGCACAAAAAAAGAGCCCGAGCCAACAAGCCCCATCCGACGGCGCCTCAGCTCGCCGGCTCCTCCTCAACCTCCACCGCCTCGTCGGCCCCCTGAGCCGAGGCCGCCGACTCGCGAGCCGCTTGGCGCTCGCGCGCATAAGCCTCCTCATCGCGCACCAGGCACACCTCAGCCCCCGGCGCCAGCAGCAGCGCCATCTCATTGAGATCGCGCTGATTCATCCGCAGCACCGCCCGGCCGCCCTCGCCCGCGCTCAGCACGCAGCCAGAAGCCAGCACCAGCGCGCGATCCGTCGCCGCCAGCCCCGAGCCCACACTGCGCACGCGCGCCCCGTCCACGTACGAATCGCAGGACTTGAGCGTCGTCACCTCATTCTGTCCGGCGATCTTCACCCCGTTCACCTCCTCAATCACGTAATCCGCCACGAGGATATCGCCGTCCCACACCGAAACCTCGCGGTGCGCCAGATGAATCTCCACCCGCTGCGTCACCGGCACGGCCACCAGCTTCTGCCCGGCCATCAGGCGCGAGGGCTCCACCAGGCCGTTGAGCAGCATGAGCAGCTCCTGCAGGCACTTCGTGTTGCGGGCAATGCGCGGCAGCGAATCCCCGCGCTTGATCGTGTAGAGATACGCGCGCGGATGCTGGCGCGACAAATAGCGCGGCACATTGATCAGACTCGTGAGCTGGCGCGCCTCGCGCCCCACAATGCCCGGCGCCGTCCAGTACGGCCGCAGCAGATACGCCGCCTCACTCTTCTTGCCCTCGGACATCAGGCGGCGCGCCTGCTCCAGCTCCGCCGGTCGGCGGGGCCAGAGAGAATAATTCGCGGGGCCGTCCTCCGCCGCCGCCAGCAGACTACAGCAAACCGCGGCGCTTAAAGTCAAAAATATTGATCTCATGAGACTTCTGAATCATTTCCACCATGAAGCGCAGCAGCGACAGCTCCCAATCATCATCCACCCCGTGAATCACGGCGCGGAAGGGATCCCCGGAAGAGCGAGCCTCCTGCACGACGCGATCCTCCACCTCGCGCACATCCTCGTGCACCAACTCCTCCTCCACGGACGAGCGGGCAAATTGAAAACCGTAGTTGATCAGCGGCTGCAAGCGCGCCCCGCGCTCCTGCATCCAGCGGAAAAAGCCGGCCACCTCAGGGCTGAAGCCCTCCATCTCAATCTCGCGCAAATCCGGCGGGCGCAAAATGCGGGGGCGATGCGCCTCCACCCAGCCGGTGCGCACGCGGCAGCAGCCCACCGAATCCATCAGCTCAGACACCAGGGCAAAGCGAAAGCGCGAATCACCGAAACTGTCAATCCGGCGATCCGGCACATACAGGAGCCTCGTCTCCTGCATCGCGTAGGCGATGCGCTGATCCTCCAAAGCCATTCAGAACACGGAAAAGCCGCAGCGGGCCGAGATAACAATAAGGGCGGCTCCGCCCATCGGGAGAAGCCGCCCCATGAAAAGCTCTCAGCCGATCAGGCCTTGCTCTTGTTGATGAAGTCGATCACATCCTGAACGGTCTTGAGACCTTCAGAAGCTTCCTCGGGCACCTCGATGGAGAACTTCTCCTCGAACGCCATGATGAGCTCGACGATGTCGAGAGAGTCAGCGCCGAGATCCTCGATGAACTTGGCCTCGAGGGTCACCTTTTCGGGCTCAACGCCGAGCTGCTCGACGATGATGTCTTTAACCTGGGATTCGATGTTGTCGGACATAAGATTTATGACTGAGGTTTTAAGTGCGGCTATTCTACCCCAGCTTTTTCCTCCTTGCAACCCCAAATTTGCACCGAGCGGATTTTTCCTCCGCCCCTCGGCACGGAGCCCCCACCGCCGAGTCCCCTGCCCCGAGCACCGCAAAACCGCCCCAACAGACTGAGAATAACCCATCAACAGCGTCATCACCCGCGTCACTTCCGCCTCCGCGGCAAGCGCTACGGCCGCGAACTCTCCCGCACCCCGGCCCCGCTTCGCGCGGCCCGCAGCCTCCACGCCCCGGCTCTCGACTCCGCCCACCGAGCCGTTCAATCCGCCGTATCGAGCCCGCAAACCCGCCGCTTCCTTCCTCCGTGCCAAAACATCCCCCCTCACAAACCTCGCCCATCCTTGCCTGTTAAAGTGCCGGCTGATACAGGCAGCGCACACGAGTTCTACTGCGCGGGGCTGGAGGCGTGAGAGCCCCATGCGCCGGTCAACATGTGCAGACGGGATTCACCGTCGAATGCGTCACCCCGCCTAGCTTGGTCTCTTTAGCGCCCGCTCCGTGCGCCTACCCACGCTGAAGAGCTCCTACCTAAGTTCCTCACATACTGCAACGCCGTGGGACACTCTTGAATCCTGAGCAGCCAAAGAGAGCAAGCATAGGGGCAGGATACGATTTTTGTAGCCTTCCGCAAACTAAATGAGCAGCAGGCTTGGCACTGGTTGTCATCCTACTTTCCGTACTCTAGATCCAGCCTTCGTTTCATGAGTTCATAATATTGAAGTGTTCTCTTGCTAACAGATGGCGCAGTCCTCTCTATCACCTCCTCGATATCCCTCTGGTGAATTGGGGCATCTTGCTCTGCTGCGGAAATAGCTGCCTCGTTAACAATCGCCTCTATATCACTACATACATACCCCTGAGTCAAATCTGCAAGTCTCAACGTATCTATATCATCACCGCATGGACGACCTTGCAAATGAAGAGAAAACAGCTCTCTCCGAGCCTCTGAGTCTGGCTCTGGGACGTAAACGACTTTATCGATTCTTCCGCTTCGTAGAAAAGCTGGATCAATCAGCTCCGGTTTATTTGTCGACGCTATTACAAAGATACCGTCTTTTCCACAGTTATTGAGTTGAGAGAGAAGCTCATTTACCTCTCCGTATTGGTGAGGGCTCAGTGCCCCATTACGACTTGGAGACATGGCATCAAACTCATCGAAGCAGATGACTGTCGGAGCCTCATTGCGGGCTTGTTCGAAAAGCTCTCTTATCTTACCCTGAGTACCGTGAACATAAACACTTGCAAGATCGGAGGCCTTTATATGCATACTATTGTAACCGACCTCCTCTGCAAATTTCTCGGCGAAAAAGCTCTTGCCACATCCGGGAGGGCCATATAGCAACATTCCATTGGGAATATGTATACGATAACGTTTTGCACGATCCGTATGACGCAGGAGATTGATAACGCTGGCTGTCAAAAAGCTTTTGAGCTCGCTCATTCCTGCTATGGAAGCGAACCCCCGAGCTGAACCGATTTTCCCCACGGCCATAGGGCCAGAGTCATAATCGGAATTAATTGGAACCGACATCTGCCCCCCGTGATCCAGATCCGAAAGATCAAGATCTTTTAACATGACCGCAACAGAGTCATACCGTTCTTTCAGATCAGGAGAAAGAGCTCGCTCTAATATCCTTATAACTTCATCATTAAGCTCGAAGATACCGTCTTTGGGTATAGGTAAAGGGTATAAACACGTACCCCTTGAATTCTCAGAGGCGGCGAAACCGTTTCCACATGCAGATGTGATGCTCTTCGGGTTTTCTCCGAAAAGCATTAAATAAAACAATTTGCCAATAAGATAAACATCGTCCTTTTCAGGGTCAGGTTGACCTGCCACACTCCCGGGAGCATGGCAAGCTTTACGAGAAGCAGAAGGGGTTCTCAGCAGGCTGAGTCCATCATCTCTCAAGTGCAGCACAATATCCGAAGAGCTAAGCGCTCCCAATGATAAATCTCCGGGCTGACAGTGTAGCCAATAGGCAAGCGAAAGCAGCTGACGCACTATCTGCTTGCTCTTATGAACACTTAACCGACCTTCCCTTTTCAGTCTCTGTGCCAGAGTTTCACCGCTTACAAAATCGGTGATACGGTAAAACATCTTGACTCCCTTGACATCGACTATGCCGTGGTCAAGGAGAGATAAGAGACATACATGTTGAACGTTTTCTTGCAAAGCACAAGAGCTGAACGGCTCCGGCTGAAAACACATATATCGCTTTCGTCCTTGGTCATCGATGACTCGAAAATAGGTATTGTGCTTCCCAAAGTGTGGCAGAGCACACACGACCGTATATTTGCCAACACGTTGCCCGGTTTCAATGTCCATGACAAGGAATCATCAGAATCTAAGTCCCACAGAAGTTCGCCTAAGATCCGCGTCCGGAATCAACTCCACTAACTCCACGACTATAGATCTCAGCGCCTCCTTACTCGGGGACTTGGATATTTGCGACAGTCCTTGATCTATAAGTTGCCGAGCACGTGCCGGATTCTTCCACGCAATATCAGAATACTGTGCATCGCAATACCGAATTATGCCAATAGACTGATATAGCTGGGTGAGATGGAAGTAAATATTTTTCATAGACTCCAAGGCTTTGGACGCCAATGGGACTTGCCCACTCAAAAGAGCATTCCTTGTCTCTTCTTCCACCCTGGAGAGAGCAGACGCACTTGAAGTGTCACCAAACTCTCTCTGCGCTCGCCTCAGCTTTTCCCTATATTCCTCTATCGCAGAGACAAGACGCGTCCATTCTTGTTCTGAATCCTTAGCCTCTATGCGTCTCATCATTTGCTTTACATGCTCCAACACCGCTTTCTTTTCGCTACTTGTTCTCTGCTCCTGAAGCACAGATTTGAATTCCTCACGAAGGGAGCTCACATCTAAACCTTCCGCCTCAAGACGCGCCAGACTGGCCTTCGCGGTGTCTAGAAACTCCGAAACTCGTGCAGCCGCTTCTTGAATGGATTGTTGCCGTGACGTATCCAGTTTCTTACTTACGGTGATGTCTTGATGAGAGAAATATACTTCCATTGTCATCATCTCCGAAGAATCAACCTTGAGCGTAATATCAACGGGACTATCCTTTGGTATATACTCTGGTACTTCATCGCCACTTATGCGTACGTCAGCCACGTATTCATGTAGAATGGCCAAGCTACCCTCTGCGTTGTTTTCCGCCTGATACACGGGGATCAGAAGGACATCGTCCTCGACTCCCGGGCGAAGCCCCGTGGTGCTACGGAGCTCGTTGCGGACACCGACGGCTGGAAGGGGCGTATTTTTCTCCAGCCCCTTCAGAACGTGAAACACTGCCTTCTCTCTCTGATCGTCCCAAACTGAAATACCGATGTTATACGGAAGAGGAGCAGCCCCTACTTTTGCGCCTTGGAGTATCGTGATTTCTTCTGGGTAGCACTTAAGGAGAGAGCCCTTTTCATTGTATGCACGCACAAGGAAAGAATTGGGGCGTCCCGCCTGCAGAGAGCATTCTATCACGTTGCCCTGATTATCGACGGGTGTTCGCCCACTAGACCAAGCCTCATCTCCCCTCACAAGCTCCACCCAAACAGTGCCAGCACGCGCATCACCGGATAGATCTTTGATTAATCGAATACTCACCCATTCCTGAAGTTCAACAGTCGTTGATTCATACCCGATTTCGAAACGAAGAACATCAGAGGCAGGCATCTCTTCCACGACATCATTATCGAGCGTTGAAGCATATAATGCTGCTCCAATCGATACTGCTGTCATCGGATTTATACTCGAATCCACTCTAGGGCAGACCTGCTCTGCAAGCATATTGCGTATGAGTGGACAATGCGTGGGGCCTCCGACAAGAATTATTTTATCAATCTGATCTCCGCTCATGCCATTACGCTTGAGCAAATCAAGACATATATTAACAGCTCGCTGGAAGATAGGCCGCATCACCGAGAACGCCTCATCTTGATTCACCGTTAAATCCAGTTCAATTTCTTCCCCAAGTTCATCGCACCCTAACTCGCTGAGGTTAGAGAGTATGTCCTCTTTTTGCTTGAAAGAAAGCTGATTTTTCAGATCCTCGGCATATGTCTTCAAAGCATCTCGAAGTACGGATTTACGAGCAGGGTCCGAGAGACACTTATTGAGAGAATATTGCGATAGCAAAGAGGGCATGATTATGCTATCGACAAGAGCTTCGTCAAGATTCTTTCCGCCCAAATAGTTATCTCCCGCAGTGTCGAAAACTTGTATGATTCCATCTTCAACACGAAGCAATGCTGCATCAAAGGTTCCCCCGCCAAAGTCAAACACCATCCAATGACCATCCTTCTGATCGGCACTTAATCCATACGCGATAGAAGCAGCAACGGGTTCCTGCAAGAGCTCTACCCTCTGAAAACCGGCGAGGTGAGCAGCATTCATCGTTGCTGTTTTTTGATTAACTGTGAACTTGGCTGGCACTGTGATCACGGCGGCTTTTATCTCTTCATCTGTTACGAAAGATTTGAGAGCTTTAAGGACTTCTGCCGAGAGCTCCTCGGAACTGTAGCTACGCCCCATGTTGGAGCTCCTGTACTGCTGATCAGTTCCCATGGTTCTTTTGAACTCGATGAAAGCATTCGAACTCTCGCTCAACCAGCCGTGAGTTGCTCGTCTCTTATCGCTTTTCATGGCTTGATAAGCAGAGCTTCCCACTATAACACTCTTCTTTTTGTTGAAGAAAACGCACGAGGGCATTGTGTCATCTGTTACCTCGATCTTGCATATGGTAGGCACCCCTCGTTCCATCCGGCAAATGGATGAATTCGTAGTGCCGAGGTCTATACCATAATCAATTTTTACTCGATTCATAATTGAGATTAGTGTGATATATTTTGAGAAACGGTAATGCAGGATTTCTGGATTATGACTCCTTTGTAGTTGACTTGAGGACGAGTTACAAAGGTGATCCGCCTTTCCCCAGCAGGCAGTTTATCGTCCACCACAAAATCGACGTCTGCGCGCAGTCCTTCTTGATAAGGCTGGCCGAGCAACGGCACCATATCATAGCCTGAAGCAGAAAAGTTATTCTTTATGCGCTCCAGCCCCTTCATGAGCTGCTTCCACCCCTTTGAGGAAGGATCCATTCGGTTTAAGTTCATCTCCATACGAGCAACCTCATTGGCGAACTTAAGCATTGGGCTATGATCCGGCTTATCAGTAGGCGAAGAGACAGAGGACGCCTGGATGCTTTTCATACACTGCGACGTGAGCTCGAGAGTTTCGCACTTCAGGCGTTCCCAAGCAACGCGCCTTCTCTTGATCAAGTGCTGAAAAATGCACTTGACGCGGTGGTTTAACATAAGCAAGGCCACGCCCACACCTGATAAAAATAAGACGATCATCGCGACAAGGCCCGCACATAAATAATCTTGCAGATTTTCTATCTGCGCGAGCTTTTTATTCTGCTCATACTGAATGTTGTGAATGTTTCTAAGCTGGTCATCATTGCCGCATTGCAGACGATTAATACATCTGCTCAAATTCTCCTGATACTGGTCAAAATCAGTTCTAATACGGGCAAAATCACTCTGTAACGAGGAAATGGAGTCTCCATGGCTCTGCTCAGATTGCTGAAGGAAGTCTAAATCCTTTCTAAACTGCTGAGCTTGTATTCCACTCTTATCTTGTAAAGAAGAAAGTTTTTCTTGCAAACGATCCAACTTCTCTTTAAGCAAAGAAGTGCCACTTTCTACTTCCTCCATCCGAAGATCGAATTTTTGCGAAATATCTCTGAGTCCTGCCAGTTCCTTATCTTTCAAGTCAAGACTCTTCCTTATATTCATTAATTCTGAATATATTTTAATGTCTCTTGGTGTGAGCAGTACTACATCCCAGTCTGGAGAAGAGGACCAGACTAGCGACCCAGTTCCAAACGAAGAGGAATCAGGGTTCAGACGTTCGCCAACAGACACTCCTTCTGGAGAAAAAGTGGGGTACAAGAAGGAACCCACAAGTAAAGCAAAGCTAGAAAACAGGAAAGACATTTCAGTAAAGGTTAGTTCTGTATCGTGGTTTATAATCAGTTCGTGTTGAGATATAATACGTTATACGATAGTTCCCTCCTTTATAAGTCTCTGCGCCAGCCAAGGGCATGATGTCTGAATCATTGACAGAAGCAACGATATTATAAGTTGCCGGCACAAGTTCGATCGTCTTAGTATTGTGTGGAGGGATCGTCAGTTTAGTACTAGTAGATCCACTGTATCTAATAGTTAAGGTGTAGCTAGTATTGTTTGATATCTCAATATTTGCAAAAGACGTCGTTGAGGTCTCGGTATAAGTTGATTCTGGAATTTCACTGAATCGCCCACTTTTGATAACTGAATCAACTTCTGCATCAATGAGTAACTTATTGACCCTGTCGGCATGTATTCCCTTGGGATAATATTTTAAGTAGTTGCGATAGGCTTCTATAGACTTCTTTGTCTGCACTGTTGACCATGCCCTACTTTCGGATCCCCAAAGCTGATCATGTATTCTGTCTTTCTCCTCCCGTCGAAGGTCTTCAGCTCTTTGATCTGCCCTACTCGCCAATTTGGACATCGAAGGTATATCTCGTGCAAGATCTCTTGCTTCCTGAGCTATCACATCATACTGAAAACTAGTTTTAGCATGATCATAGCGGTCCTCCAATTCTTTCGCCTTTGATTGTAATCTTTCCCTTTTGATGTCTTCTATGTTCCTTTTTACGTTGCGTCTTATTTCTAATATACTCCTACTAGATTTCTTCTTATACTTTTTTAGATAAGCTGCACAACTTCTACTTAATTTCTCGTAGTCCTCAAGTGTTTTTGCCTCATGGTATTGACGAGCTATCTTACGTTCCAGACTTTGTTTTTCTCTAAGTTCATCTTGTCTTATAACGTCGATCTCTCTCGACCTAGACCTCTCTAGCTCATTAGCTTGAAACATCAGAAAAGCTATAGCAAGAATAATAAGAGCGCAAAAACACTTGGGATATCTTCTGATGAAATCTGTGAAATATACTGTCTTTATGGATGCCCCTACGCAGATCTTCTTAAGGTCCGAACGCTTTTTGGTATAAGTTCCTCTACGGAAAGAGTTCAACATGTCGAAAAACTCGAGAGAGCGCATGATTTTCCATGATTCTTCCAGAGTTTGCCTGACATCCGCATATGCTTGTCGATATGAAAGAGCTGACTCAAGCACGTGGTCTGCGCCGTACGACGCCATAACTTGCGCTTTTTTGAATTTTTCTTCCTCCTGCTGCATCCGCTCTACGGCTCTCGCAAGCATCAGAAAAAGACCATCGATAGTACAGTCAACCACACGCGCTGACAGGTTGAGATATCCTTCATTTGATTTCCCAAGACGCCCACGAAGAATTTTAAGATAGGGACGCACCTCCCTCAAGAACGAGTTAAGAGAGTCAACCGTGGGGATCTGCTTCTGAATCTCCCTAATTAAGCGATATATGCTTTGCCCCTCTTCACCCAAGGATTCATCAGGTAACTGGCTTGTAATTTTTCGGACCGCGAATATATTTTCGTCACATCTCTTACGTACAGCACTTCCCCTTGCTATTTTCCTGGCAAGTTCCATCACGGGGAGAGTCTCCGAAACAATACTATGTGATGGTTCCTGGTGATTAAAGTACCCAATAGCGCTCTGCAAGACCTCGGTCGCAACCTGATCGGAAAGATTCGTGTACGTCGTATCATCTATACCCACCAATGACTCCAGACCTTGTAGGATGGGTAATGCCTCCATTACAAGAGACTTCGCAGCATCCAGAGACACCGTCCCGGAAGCAGACAGCTTCTCCTTCCAGTCTTGGATGAGCTTGATCAGCCGATCCATCAAATAACGCGATAGTTTACTCTTCCATACGGGACGGGTGACGTATACGGCTAGAGATAAGATGCTATCAGGAGATTCTTTGTTGAGCTCGGACAGAAAGACGTCTACTAAGTCCTCCTCAGTTAGACATAGACTCGAATCGACCAATCTTCCCAGTTCTGCGGCTGACTCCGCATAGAGACAGCCTAAGAGCCTCAATGCCTGCTCTCCTTCACAGGATAAAAAGCGACATAAGATCAAGTTATGCCGCGCGGTCACATCGCTCTTTTCTTCCCATATCGTCTCGGCCGCAACATGATCCCCCTGCTCAAGTCTACTCAGCGCCTCAGAATCTTCTGGCGATGATTTCATAAACCAAAAGAGAGCATGCTGCAATCTCTGGGTAGGCAGAGAGACTGCAGCTCTCGCTTGATTGACTGTTTCTTCAGAACGCTGTACTATACTAAGATTTCCTATGGAATCTGAGGAAAACGGTATCTGTCGCTTGACTCGAAGAAAAGCAGACATTCGGCTAGCATTCGCAAGCAAATCTTTTTGACTTGAATTAGCAAACACCCCCAGCACTCGATAGGGATTCTCCTCGACAAGCTTACGGATACACGACTCTACATTTCTGATAGGAGTCTCGCGCAATGGACGAACTTGGTCAGTATTCCTGTCGTCGTCTGATAATGTAAAAAATGACATTGCTTTGGGCACTAGTGCTCTGTGTATACTTTAGCCATGCTTATGCTACCATCACACCACCACAGAGTCAAGTTTTTTGAGTAATAAGCCATTCGTTTTTACTGTATTGGATGTCTTAATGCCTATCGGTTTTACATGAATATATCGTCTGCTAGAGCTAACAGAATGACAGGACCAGGCTGGTGGTAATCCAGCTAGGGTAGGATGGCCTCGACTTCTGCGCATTTCTTGAGGATCTGCGCGCTCTTTCCCTCAGGGCTCCCGCATTCCAGCTCGCGGGAGGTTTGAAGTATCCACGCCGACGTCTACGAGGTCGCTGACTGAGCGAGACATCACGGAGACCGCTCAAGGGTGCGGGAGGGGGCTGCGGCTGAGGCAGGCGAGCATGGGGATGAGGCAGGGGCAGGCGAGGCTGTAGTAGATGTTTTTGCCCCGCTGTTCGCTGCGGACGATGCCGGCGTTGCGCAGGATGTTGAGGTGGCTGGAGATGGTGGACATGTCTCGATTGCTGTCGGCGCGGAGTTCGCAGACGCAGCGCTCGCCGTCGATCAGGAGGCGGACGAGGAGGAGGCGTACGGGGTGCCCGAGGGCTTTGAAGAAGTCGGCGTAGGGGGTGACGCCGCTGAGGGTGGCGGGGATGGCGGCAACGGCGTCGGCGGGTTGGGGGCCGCAGTGGCAGGAGGGCGTGTCCGGGGTGTCGGGAGAGGGGCTGTTCATGGGTTCCGGGCTGATTGTATCGTCGTTTGGACGATTGTCAATGCGTTTATGCACGCTACTCGACGCTCGGCTTGAGCCGGGTGGCGCGCCGGATGCCGTGCGAGGTGGCGGCAGGATGAGGTGCGGGGTTTGCGGCGGGGCGCGGCGCGGCGGCGCGGGGGCGGATGGGGGCGGGCGCTCAGGGGTTGAGCTGGCCGGCGAGGTTGATGCCGCGGAAGGTGAGGAGGGGGTCGAGTTCGGTGATTTCGCTGAGTTGGGAGGCGAGGAGGGGGGCGTCTCCGCCGGTGGCGATGACGTAGGGGGTGCAGGCGAGTTCGGCGGCGATGGAGTTGAGGATTTCTCGGATGAGGCCGCGGTAGCCGAGGACGGTGCCGGCGTGGAGGGCTTCGGCAGTGGTGCGGCCGATGGCGTGCTCGGGCTCTTCGGGCTCGATGGCGGGGAGTTGGGCGGTGTTGCGGGAGAGGTACTGCGTCATCGAGGGGAGGCCGGGGGCGATGACGCCGCCGATGAAGCGGGGGAGTTCGTCGCCGGGAACGACGACGTCGAAGGTGACGGCGGTGCCGAGGTCGACGGCGACGCAGGGCAGCGGGCAGTTGCGCGCGGCGGCCATGGCGTTGGCGATGCGGTCGGCGCCGAGGGTGCGGACTCCGGGGTAGTCGAGCCGGATGTTGAGGCGGGCGTGCCGCGTGAGGCGGCAGACGGGGACGCCGAGGCTTTCGGCGAGGATGTCAGCTTTGGCGGGGACGACGGAGCAGAGGACGGCGCGCTGGTAGTCCCAGCCGTGCAGGAGGCGGCGGACGGCGGGGGGAGAGATGGCGCCGGTGGGCAGGATGCGCTGCGAGGGTTGCAGGATGCCGCCCCGGCTGAGCATGAATTTCGTACGGGTGTTGGAGTTGTCGACGAGCAGTACGGTGGGTGTCTTCATGGCTCGAGGCGCGCGAGGGCGGCGTTGACGATGGCGGCGGCTCCGCCGGCGCGGCGGGTGCTTTGCATGCGGGTGCGCATGGTGTTCCAGCAGTGGGCGCCGCGGGCGAGCATGTGTTCGACGGCGCGGGTGAGGTCGGAGGGGCCTTCGGCGTAGAGGCCGCAGTCGTCACGCAGCAGGAGTTCGAGGTTGCCCTGCTCTTGCCCGGGCAGGGAGTAGTTGATGATGACGGGGAGGCCTGAGGCGTAGGCTTCGAAGACGGTGGCGGCACCGGCTTTGCCGATGTAGAGGTGGGCGTCGGCGAAGAGGTCGTGCAGGCGGTCGGTGTGCGCGATGAGTTGGATGGACCGGCGCTCGGGGCTGATGCCGAGGGAGGCGAGGGCGGAGCGCAGGCGCTCGAGGCGCTCGCCGGCGAGGATGTCGATGTGCGCCCGGGGGAATCGGTGCAGGAGGGCGGCGATTTCGTCGCGGCAGCGGCGGATGCTGCAGAAGGCGCCGTAGACGATGCGGAGGGTGTCGGCCTGCGGGCTGTCTTTGCCGCGCTCGGCGCTGCGGAAGGCACGCCGCACGGGGAAGCCGGTGGCGATGAGGCGCCGCGGGCTGAGGGCGTAGCGCTCGCAGGCCATGGCGGCGGAGTACTCGTCGGGGACGCAGATGAGGGGGGCGCGCGTCGTCATCCAGGGCCGGCTGATTTCGATGGCGTCGGTGACGACGAGGGTGTAGGGGGTGCTCAGGCCTTCGCTCGCAGCGAGGTGGTCGAGCATGTAGGCGAAGAGGGGGTAGGTGCAGAAGACGGCGTCGGGCCGGTAGCTGAGCAGCAGTTCGCGCACGCGCTCGGTGCAGCCGCGGATGATGGGCCGCATGACTTGGCGGCTCCAGTCGGCGGTGTCGGTCTGGGCGTAGGTGACGCCCCAGAGCCAGGGAGCGCGCCGGACGCAGAAGTGGTAGAAGTGCTGGGTGGCGCGGAAGATGTGCGGGTGGGCGAGGGCGCAGGGGTCTTCAGTGCGCGTGCTCCATCCGCGCGCGGCGAGTTCCTCAGCGATGGCGGCGGCGGCGGCATGGTGCCCCTGCCCGTAGCCGACGCTGAGCAGCAGGGCTCTGGGTTGCGCTTGGCTCATAGGCACGAGTCCCCGGCGCAGGGCCGGGGACTGGGAAAAAAAGTTGGAGGAGAGAGCTGCTGAGGGAGAGTCCGCTCAGCGCCCGATGGAGCTGGGTCGCGCTTCGAGGGCGCCGCGCTTCTGGACGAAGATCTTGTCGTCGGCCTGAAGCTTGAGCCCGCGATCGGCTGCGCTGAAGTAGTCGTAGGTGCGGGTGACGTTGCGACGCGTGACCTGTATGCGACGCGAGCCGTAGTCCGAGATGTCACCGCACTCGAGGATGGCTTCAAGCAGGGTCATGCCCGGGCGGTAGCGGACGTTGCGCTTGGTGTTGACGTAGCCCGACACGGTCACGTAGCGGGCCATGGCCTGCTCGATTTCCTCGGTGTTAGCGACGATGGCCTGGACGATGGGGCGCTGGTAGATTTTCTGCGCGAGGTATTGGCTGCGCACGATGTCTTCGATCTGCCGCGAGGTCTTGCCGGCGACGCTGATGCGGCCGGAGAGATAGGGCAGAGCGATGGTGCCGTCGGAGACGCTGACGTTGTACTGTCCGTTGACGTTGGCGGCGTCTTCTTCAGGGATGTTCTTGACGGTGATGGTGATCATACCGCCGCGGATGGCACGAGGCTCGGTGGCGTCTTGGGCGCCGACTGTTCCCTGCACGGCGATGAGAAGGCCGAGCAGCAGGCAGCAGATGCTTTTGAGGTAGTTTGTCATGGTGTTATCAATACAGGTCTTCGGTGCTGTTTTTCTCTTCCGCTCCTGCGCTGGAGGCGGCGGGAGCAGCAGGCTTCTTCGAGGCGGAGTCTTTCGACGGGCTCTTGCCGTCTCGATCTTCGCTGCGGTAGTAGGAGTAGTAGGTTGTGTAGTACTGGTACTGGGTGTCGCCGCTGATGTCGACGTTGTTCATGACGAGGCCCATCAAGCGGCCGCCGGCGTTCTCAATGGTGGTCTTGGCTCGCAGCAGGGCCTTGAGCGGCATGCGCTTGGGCTGGAGCACGAGCAGTGTGGCATCAGCCTTGTGCACAAGCAGGGAGGCGTCGCTGACGCCGAGCACGGGCGGGGAGTCGAAGAGCACGATGTCAAAGCGCTTGCGGGCTTCAACGAGCAGCTGATCCATGCGCGAGGAGGAGATGAGGCCCGAGGGGTCGAGCGGCGGTGCTCCGGAGGGCAGGATGAAGAGGTTCGGCACGCTGGAGCGCAGCACGACGTCCTTGAGCTCGAGGTCGCGGCTGAGGTAATCGGAGAGGCCGAGCTCGGAGCTGACCTCGGCGTAGCGGCCCAGTCGCGGGCGGCGCATGTCCGCATCGATCATGAGCGTGGAGTAGCCGGACTGAGCACAGACGTAGGCGAGGTTACAGACGGTGGTGGATTTACCTTCACCCGCATTGGAGGAGACGACCGCGAATGTGGTGGCGTTGTAGAGAGAGCGCTTGAGCTCGATGTTAGTTCTCAGGATGCGGTAGGCTTCGGCGTCGGGGCCCTCCTGGTCCTGAAGCATGAGGATGCCGGCATCGCGCGGGATGACGCCGAGGACGGGCAGCCCGAGCTGGACTTCGGCGTCTTCAAGGGTCTTGATCGAGGTGTCGAAGTAGCCGGCGACGAGAGCGGAGATGATGCCCGCCAGAAGACCGAGGACGCCGCCGACGGCCAAGTTGAGGGTGTAGTTCGGCTTGCTGGGCACCAAGGGCAGCGAGGCCGTGTTGTACATCTTGATGGAGGGGCGCGGCGTACTGAGGCGTGCGCGGTCAGCCTTGAGGTCATCGCGCATCTTGTTGCGTCGCTCGACTTCCGCCGAGAGGTCCTGCAGTTCAGACTGCACTTTCTGGATGTCTTCCTGCTTCATGCGCAGGTCGGATTCGGCTTTCTTGAGACGGGCACCAAGGGCTTCGAATTCTTTCTGTTTGACGTCGAGCTGCTCTTTCATGGCATCCCGCATGCCAACGAGCTCGACCATGAGGGCGCCTTTCGTGGTCTCGATGTTCTGGTCGATGGCGAGAACGCGGGGGTGGCGCTCACCGTAACCGTTCATGATCATCTCCTCGCGCGTCTTCTTGGCCTTTTCGTAGTCCTCGTTGAGGCTGCGGACTTTGGCGGTGCCGAAGGTTTCAGCCGTGAGCAGGCCGGCGCGAGTGACGTAGCTCAGAAGAGCCTCGTCCTTGAGGTCATGAAGCTTGCTGATGTGGACGGACATCTGGCGAATCTCCGACTCCATGGTGTCGCGGTCAGACAGCAGCTTGTTGAAGCTCTGGTACTCGGCGGATTCATAGAGGGGAGCACTGCTGTTGCCGCCGTAGAGGTTCAGTGAGGGGAACTTACCCTGGCGGATGAAGCTCATGATGGCGTCCTTCTTGTCCTGGACGACCTGCTCCTGCTTCTTGAGCATCTGTTCGCGGACTTGCACGGCTTCCTCCAAGAGGCCTTGCTCGTCGCGGTCGCGCATCTCGCTGTAGGCCTCGGGGATGGCGGCGCAGATTTTCTGCGCCATGTGAGCGTCTACATGCGTGACGCTCACGTCGACGATGTTCGTCGCCGTGCGGGGGGCGACGTCCGTCATGCCTCGAAGCATGTTGATGGCGGTCGGTTCGTCGACGCCCCACTCCGAAAGGAGTTTGAGATTCTCGACGACGACTTTGAGTGTTTTTTCCGAGAGGAGGATCTCGTACTGGGTCTCCGTCCAAGACGGGCCCGGCTGCTCGGCCAGTTCGATGGGCGTCACGTCGCCGCCCGCGGTGTAGCGCACCAGCTCACCAGGCTGGCTGATTGAAAAACTCGTGATACTGGTGTACTCCGGCGTCGTGATGCGTGTCAAAACGACGCTTGTGAGGAAGATGAGGAGGAATACGCCCGCCACTTGCTTCCAGCGCGAGCGCAGTGCCTTCAGGTAGTCCTGAACGTGCAACGCGCCTTCGCGCCCCTTCGCCTCTATGCTAGCCGATGCCATGTGTTATATTTAAGGAAAAAACAGGGTGGAACCCATCTGCGCGCAGAAAGATTCCACCCTGCATGACTCAAATTCAAGTCAATCAGAAGTTGTAGGTAAAGCCGGTCTCAACAATCTGACGCGTGTAATCGCCGGCCCACTGGCTGCCGTCGGTGAACTTGTAGTGAGCCGTCCAAGCCAGATCGCGGGTGATCGAGTAGCTGAAGCCGGCGGTCAGCAGATACGTGCTCTGGTGCATGCTACCAAGGCCGTTGGTGCCGCGCGAGTAGTTGCTGTAGAGCCACTCGACACCGCCGTTGATCGCAAACTGCGGGGAAATGCGGTAGTCGAGGCGCGCACCGAGACGCCAGGTCATGTCGGAGAGGTAGTTGGACGAGCCGTAATACGTGCCGATGTTCTCGTTGTCGAGACTCAGGTACATATTGGCGGAAAGACCCTCCGTCAGGCGGCGGTTGTAGCCCAAGCGTGCGTTGGGATAGAAGTTGGTTTCACCGTCGATGAACTTAGTCTGAAGACCAATGCTGACCGAGCAGCTGGACACCGAGTCAATCGCGTGGCTGACGCTGGCGTTGAGGTAAAGGTTGTTAGCATCGAGACCGAAGTCACGCTGATCCCAACGATAGGTCACGTTGAGGCCATAGGTCGTCGTCGTCGAACTCTTGTAGGCGAGGCCGCCCGAGACAGTGACGTACTGGCGGTCATCCCAGCGGTACTCGCTCTTCATGTAACGGTAGCCGCTCGTGCCGAGGGCAACGTTCCAGCTCAGACGGCTGTCGATGGGCTGGGAGTACGTCGTGTTGACGTTCCACATCAGGGTGTTGCCACGGGCACGGGCCGAGGAAATGCCGTTGGAGAAGTCAGGCTCGGGCTGGTAGGCCACGGTCGCCGATGCACCGAAGACGGAGCCGGAGCCCATCTGATGCTCATAGCTGCCGGAAAGGGTAATGTCCGGGAAGAGTTTCTGGTTCGTGCTGTAGGCGCTGCGCATGTAGCAGATGGCACCGAGAGCCAGATTGTAGGACATCTTGTCCGCAGACTCGAACTCGCCGTAGGACGACCTCACGCCAAAGCGCACGAAGGCGCTTTCCTGGCGATCGGGAGTACTGTTGATGTTGCTGTCGTAACCGACGTTGGCGTAGGCGCTCCAAGCGATGGCGTAAGACTCAGGCAGACCGATGCGGGGAGCCGTCTCATAGAGGGAGCCGGCGAGCACCGGAGCGGAGGCAAGGCCGCTCAGGGCAATCGTTTTGAGAATCGAAGCTTTCATGGATGAAGAGGCAAGGATGATCCAAGCTTATTGCTGGGGAGAAACAGGGGTGGGGATGAGATTCTCGTCGCTGGAGGGCGTGTGAGCGCCGGGCGTCTCGTCGGGGCGGGAGGCAGGAACCGTCTGCTGGAAGGAGCTCGTCTGGAAGACAACCTGCACGACGCGTGCCGTCACGCTGGAAAGGTCGGCAGCACCGTACTCGGAATGAACGCCGCGATTGAGGTAGTTCTGAACCTCGCGCTGGAAGTTCTGGGCAATCTCAGGCACGGCCGCCATGATGGTCTGGAGGACCATGTAGAGTTCATTGGACGACATAGTGTTGGCACGTGCGTCGAACACGGTCGCGAGGAGCTGATCGGCACTCTCCGGGTCGGCCTGAGCGGCCTCATAAACGGCACGGCAGAGCTGCTCAATCGAGACGGAGGGGTCAGCCGCCATGCGGGTGACCTCTTGCATGTGAGCACTCTCTTCAGCGGCGCTGAGAGGCGCGGACAAGAGCCCCGCCACTGCGAGGGCCAGAATGATGTTCTTTCTCATGACGTTGGAATAGTAAGTGGTTAAGAGCGGGTAGCGGGAATCGAACCCGCATGGCCAGCTTGGAAGGCTGGAGCTTTGCCATTAAGCTATACCCGCGCTGTCACGTGCTCATGATACCATATGAGAGTGTCTTGGCAAGAGCAAAATAGGGGTCTTTTCCTTTTTTTTCTCTCCTCGAGGCACGAGCTCCGATCCTGCGTTAGGCTTGAGAGAGGGAGCGGCGAAGCCTCTCACTCATGAGTTGCAGTCCTCTGCCGTTCTCAAACGCCAGATTCCGGAGAGAGACGTGCATGCATTCCGTGCCGACCGCGCTCAGCGTCCGCGTCGCGCTCCGTTTCTCCTGTTGCGCTCGCGCTTATCGGGCTCGCGGCTCTTCCCGCCGACATTCTTGCCGTCAAGCGGCTCGGCCATCCAGATGCGACTGTCCGGATCGTAGGGGGGATCAACGGTGACGGTATAGCCGCTGCCCGTGGTGCAGGGATACTTGATGCCCTTATAGGCTTCTTCCTTGGTCGGTTCGACGAAGGAGGTGCGGAAGAGCTGGAAGATAGGTGCTCCGCCCTCGTCGACGGGGCGCGCGGCGCCTTCTTCATCGATGAGCAGGCAGAAGCCGAAGGCGCCACCGCCGATTTCAGAGACGAGCACCTGCATCTCATACCACTCGCCCTCTTTGACTTCAAAGTAGTCGCCGGCTTGGAAGCCGCCGAACATTTCATTCCAGCTCGGGCAGCTGGCGTAAGTGAAAAATTCGTGGCTATTGAGGTAGGATTCTTCGATGTTGGCGTTCCACACGCCGGTTTCCAGTGAGTGGAAGCCGCATTGCAGAACGTTTTTGCCGTTGAAACGCACGCCCATGACGGAGTCTCCGATGCCGACGAAGCGGAAGCGCCCGGTTTTGGGAGCGCGCACACGGGCGCTATAGACGGCAACCCAGCGGCAGGGCGAGAGCCCCATACTGCCGTCGGGGTCGTAGGCGTTGGAGGCCTCCTGGTCGAGGCTGATGGGCATGTAGAAGCAGGAGGTGTAGAGCTTGACGGAGGATTCAAAGTAGTCTCGGAAGACGGCGGGATTCCATCCTTCGTTGTAGAATTGGCTCACCAGCATCATGACGGTTCCGTTCGCCTGCATGTCCTTGAACTGAGAATCGGCGCCGTTGCGGGTTTTCTTGAGGTCCCAGAAGCGCCCGCAGAAGGAGCTGCCGCCTTCGCGGCCGCCCATGCCGATGTTGCCGCCGCCAAGTCCGTCGCCGATGCCGGTGCCAAGGCCGCTGCCGAAGCCTCCGAGGCCAAAGCCGCCCTCCATTCCGTCCTCCGTTCCGAGAAGGCTGTCGCCGAGCAGGTTGGTGTCGACGGCGGCCGAGGCAACGAGCGAGGAGGTGTCAACGGCGGTGACGACGGGAGAGACGGGCGGGGCGGGCGGGGCTCCGCCGGAGAGGTCTTTCTGCATGGGCGCCGAGCTCTGCGCCTTCTGGGGGCCGTTGGTGGCGTAGACGAGGAAGGAGGAGGGCGGATCAGCGGGGATGAAGACGGTGATGCACACGAGGATGATGCTGCCGATCAGCAGGGTGAACAGGACGGACAGCAAGGAGACGAGGCGGCTGCACCGCTGGGTCTCCTCGATGGCGGCAAGCGCCTCGTCCGTCATTTTCGCACTCTTGGACATGGCAGGGGGAGGGGGAGGATCGCGTCAGAAGAGATCGACAATGTAGAAGTGCTCGAAGGCGGGGCGGCTCTGCCCGTCGGGCCCTTGGACACGCTTGCGCGTGGTGATGCTGACGGCGTAGATTTGGTCCTCACCGGGTGCTGCAGGTGCGAGCTCAGGCACGAAGTCCACGCCGAGGTCAGTGGGGTTGACGCGACTCACGCGCACGGGTTTGGCGCTCGCGGGCATCTTGTCCGGATCGAGGGGAGCCGTGGGGCGCTCGGCAAGCTTCCAAACGCGCACGGTGGCCGAGTGCAGCGAGGTGCCGAGGTGCCCGTCGGTGTAGACGCTCCAGATGCGGCCGGGCAGGCAGGCAGCGGGGAAGAAGCCTTCCCCGGGCAGTGACCAAGCTTTGCGCACGGGCGCGGCTGCGGTTTGCAGGCAGGCGGCGACGGCGTCCTCGGTGGGGGTGACGCTACCCTTGCTGACGCCGATGGCTTTAAGGCCGGGGATCATGTAGCCGCCGCGGAAGGTGCACTGCTCAACCGGGGGGATGGCGTCGTCGGAAAAGGAGCTCAGGAAGGCTGTCGGGACGGTTTCGTCAGGATTGCACAGCACGACGTTGCAGCCGAAGCGGGCCTGAAGCTGGCCGTCGACGGAGCCCTGCTCTTTCGCGGCGCTGATGAATTGGGCGGCGCGCTCGGCGAGGGCGGCGTCGGGCCGCACATCGCTGCTCAGTCCGCAGAGGTAGCGGTAGGTGTTGACAATGCGGCAGCAGGCGAGGGTCCCGGCGTCGGCGTTCGCAGCAGAGTCGGCGCTCCCTTGCTCACTGGCGAGGCGCTCAAGGGCTTTTTTGATCTCGCTGCGGCTGCGGGGATAATAATCGCGACAGAGGTCGGCCGCTTCGCTGTCGGGCACGTTGCCGATGAGCCGGTTGAGCTCCTGCGGGTTGGCGGCCTGAGGAGCGGGGCCTTGGCGCTCGGCCGGCTTTCCCGCACGGCTGCCGGGTGTGTTGCCGGGGGCTCGTCCGGCGTCGTCTGCCGAGCCGTTGCCATAGCCGTGGTACCGCGGGGAGGCTCCCTTGGCTTCGTCCTCAGCGAGGGGATCGGCGATGGAGCCGCGGTGCGACCTCGAGCGGTCGCTTCGGCGCTGTTTGTTACTCTTTTGCCTCGCCTTGCTGCCGCTCTTCCCGGACTTGGCTTTGTCGCGACTCCCGACGCTGGCGCCGATGCTGCTCCCGGTGCCTCCCACACTCACGTCCAAGGCAAAGACTTCCGCCGGCAAGATGAGACATGCGGCCAAGGGAGAGAGGAGCAGAGATGACCATTTCATTAACCTGAGTATACCGACCGCTCCCTCTGGTGTCAAGGGAGAAATGGCCGAGCTTGCTTGCGGGCGCGCGTCGGGAGGGCTCTTTTCTCTCGCCTTTCCGAATCCGGTGCGCTAGAATGCGCGCATGAATGATGTGTCGAACGGAGTCGGGCACGGGGTTGCGGAGGCGCCGCAGGATGGCGCCGCGCTTCTCGGGGAGCAGGGTGTGCTTGATGAGGGACGACAGAGGCTGGTGGAGGCTTTGCAACGCTTGGCGGAGCGGCAGCCGGAGCGAGCCCCGATCGTCGCGGAGATGCTCGATTTTGTGAGGCGGAGGCCGGATTGCTTTTGCCGCAGCTGCCTTGAGGGGCATCTGACGGGCTCGGCTTGGCTGCTGGCGCCGGGCGGTCGGGAGGCCTTGCTGCTGCGCCATCGCAAG
Organism: uncultured Akkermansia sp.; assembly: GCA_900548895.1. GTDB lineage: Bacteria > Verrucomicrobiota > Verrucomicrobiia > Verrucomicrobiales > Akkermansiaceae > Akkermansia > Akkermansia intestinavium. The sequence goes on along the minus strand of URLZ01000012.1, from coordinate 11,168 downwards.
TTGCAGCGCTGGTTGCAGCCGGGGGGCCACGCGGACGGCGATGAGGATTTGCTGCGGGTGGCGCTGCGCGAGGCGGAGGAGGAGAGCGGCATCAGGGGGATTTCCGCGCTATCCACCGAGATTTTTGATGTGGATATTCACGAGATTCCGGCGCGACCCAGGGAGCCGAGGCATCGGCATTTCGATGTGCGCTTCCTGCTGCAAGCTCCCTGCCGCGAGGCGGTGGTCTCCGACGAGTCGGAGGGGGCAGCGTGGGTGCGGCTGGAGGAACTGGCGGCGGGGGAGGGGCCGGATTGCGATGAGTCGGTGCGCCGCATGGCGCGGTTGAGTCTTCAACGCCCGGAGCCGCGCCTTTCCTGAGCATCAGCGCGAGAGTCATCCGAGAGGGGTATGGACGAAAGGGAGAGGAGCGTGATATGACGCTCGGCGCATCGGGGATTCCTCTCCTCAGCCCAGCCTCCATCGCTCGGCCCCGCGACGCGCGGCGACTGGAGCTTCCAGCGGCGGACGCGTGCCAGAGGGTCGCATGAGGGACGGCTCGCGCGCCTGAGGGCGCCTGAGGAATCGCGGGTCTGACGCATTACGGGCTTGACGAGAAGGCCCTTTTAGGCGAAGATGGTGCCGTGAAAAGCTTAACTACCGCCAGCGTTCTTGCTCTCGGCGCTCTGGCTGCTCTCTCCTCCGGCTGCCGCCGCGATGATGCCGCGGACGCTCAGAGGTTGGAGGAGCTCTGCGCGCTCAACGAGCAGCTGAGCCAGGAGATTGCTCACATGGAGACGAATATCAGCCGCGTGGGCGATGTGAACCCCTCTCTCGATGACGATCTCCGGGCCCGCGAGCAGGAGATCAGCGAGCTGCGCGAGCGCGTGTCGCAGCAGAAGGATGAGATTTATGATGCGAATGTGCGTCTGATCGCGCTGCGCAGCCGCCTTTCGGAGTTCCGCCACGATTTCAGCACTTTGCAGAATGAGGCCGCGGCCTCGCCCGCAGAGAGCAGCAACACAGGTGTAAGCGGCGATAATGACCAGCAACCCCTTGCCCAGCCATGAGTTCTGAATCTGATGAGATGAACGGGACGGCGCGCACGGCGCCCGCTCCCTCCCCTGCCCCGGATGCCCCCGCCGCTGCGCCTGCGCCGGCAGCGGCACAGCCCGCGGGCGAGCCCGCGGCGGCAGCGCAACAAGCCTCTTCCCCGGCGCAGACAGCGTCCTCCGCTCCGGTCGCCGGGACTGCGGCGGCTGCGCCGACGGCAGCCTCCGCGGCGAGTGCTGCGGTGACGCCCGCCCCTGCCGCGGCACCCGAGGTGAAGCCGACCCGATTCGGATCGGTGGTGCTGGATACGGTGCTGGTGCTGGCCCTGATCGGCGCGATCGGCTATGTGGGATGGTTCCTCTACACGGAGCTGCCGAACTATCGCATCCCCAGCCCGATTGAACAGGAGCTGGCCGAGAACCGCCGCCTGACGGACAAGCAGAAGGAGTTGCTCAATCGCTCGGAGGCGGCGGACATCAGCCTGGCGAAGGCGGCGAGGCTCAAGGAGCTCGACGGCCGCGTGGAGGCTCTCAAGGCGAGCCTGGCCGAGGGTGAGAATACGCTGAAGAGTTTGCACACGCAGACGCTCGGGGTGCAGCACGAGATCCGCCAAGCGGACCAGGATGCCCGAGCCGTGGCGCTCGGCCTGCTGCCGGGTCTGCGCGTGGGCAATGTGACGACGAAGGCGGGCAAGCACTTCGCGAATGCGACGATTTATCGCGTGGACGGCAGCGGCTCGGCTCGCCGCCTCGTGCTGCGCTCGGCGGAGGGTCAGGCCTCTTTCTACGTGCGCGAGCTCGTGCGCGACAATCTGCCGGATCTGGTTCTCTATGCCTTCGGCTACAAGGATCTGGTCGATATGAGCGACTTCACGCAGGCGGATGGTGAGGCGGCCGCCGCCCCGAAGCCTCAGGCGCAGAAGAAGCCCGAACAGGCAGCGCAGCCGCGCCGCCGCGGGCGCATTATTGTCGACGGCAAGGAGTATCGCCCCGAGGGCAGTTCTCCCGTGGTGGATACGGAGGCGAACCGACGCCAGGAGGCCTCTGGGCAGGCTCCGGCTCAGGCCCTGCCGGCTTCTCCCGATGAATGGCAGGCGCCGACGGGGGATATTCCGCTCTGAGGGCGCAACACTCTCAGACACGAGAACGACAAGCTTTTCGGATTTTCACGCGGGGCAGGGCTGATACAGCTCTGCCCCGCGTGCCATATCGCCGGCGTCGCCTGAGCGAGCTGCGACGGATACGGCATGGCAGCGCCTGCGGCTCATCCCGGGCTCCACGGGGCTCGAGCCGACGTCAGGCGGAGCACTGAGGGAGGAGGGGCTTGAGACAGAGCTCCCCCGCCCTTCGCGCCTTGCCTCAGCTCGCGCCTTGCCTCAGCGATCGGAGTCGTCGGTCTCGTCCCTGCGGCGCAGCAGAAGCCTCACCACCACCAGCAGCAGCACGACGCCGCCCAGAGCGAAGACCCCGTAGCTGACCAGCTGCTCGATGAAATGCGCACGCTCGACGCCCTCCGCCTCCGCCTCCGTCGTTGCGGCCATGCGAGACCCCTCCGCAGGCGAGTCCGCCGACGGCTCGAGCGGAGCGGGGCCTTGCGATGACTCAGCATCCGCCTGCCTCTCGGGCGCGCGGGCACTGAGCTCCAGCGAGGCATCGAGGAGGTCGCGCAGCGGCAGCGCGCTGATCTCCGCGCCGAGCAGGCAGCCCGCCTCGGCGAAGAGGGCCGGGGCCTTGCGTCGCTGCGCGGCCGGCACCTGATAGCGGTTGCAGAGCACTTCATTGCGGCGGTAGCCCTCCGGCGATTCAATCGCATATTCGATCACCTCCAGATTCGGGTAGATCTCGCGCAGCTCCTCGAGAAGGGCCGCAGCGCGCTCGCAGTCGCCGCAGTCGCGACGGCGGAAAAACTCAAGCCGCACCCTGCGGCTGCGGTCCACCGGCTGCGCGGACACCGCTGCCGCATCAGCCCCCTGCCCCGCCCCATCGGCGGCCTCCGAGGACGAGCGAGACGCGCTCCCCTTCTCGGTCGTCGCCCCAGAATCCGGTTCTCCGTCCAAGCCGGCAGCAGCTGTTGCGGGAGTCTCGGGCGAATCATCGATGCGGGAGGACAAGTTCGCGCCGGCATCCCCCGAGGCGGCGGCCGGGGCCTCCTCTTCACCCAGCAAACTGAAACTCGGGCGCAGGGCCACCATCTGCTGCGGGCTTTCCCCGGCCCGCCCGATGAGGCGCACCACGGCTTGATTCACGCCCCAGCTCTCTCCTGTCAGCTCGCGCAGCAGGACGAGCGACGAGGCCAGAGACTCGTCCGGGTTGTCCACATCGCCCTGCAAGCGGTAGATGTCCACCACGCCGGAGCGGTAATTGGCCCAGCGTCGCCAGACATTGTACAGGGCCGTCGCCATGCAGATGCGCTCATCGTCATCCGCCGAGCGAGAGAGCCAGTAGCGCAGCCCGCGGTTCAGGCACTCGGTATCGCAGTGCCCCGTGCGATACAACATCGACGCGCAGGCGAGTGTCGCCACCATGGGATTCTCATCGCGCTGAAGCTTCTCCACCTGCTGCACAAGCTCTGGCGGGCAATCCACCGGGCTGAGCTCACCGCTGCCCGAAGCCAAGCGGCAGAACACCGAAACCAAGCGGTCATCCTGCCCCTCGGGCAGCAGGGCAAAGCACCAGGCCGAAGTCGGCAGCAGAATGCTCGCCGCCAGCGCGCGCACCGAGGCGCTCTCGCTCGCCGCCTTGGGCTCAATCCACGCCGCCACCTGCTCCGGCTCCGCCGGCACCTCGTCCAAACAGCGCAGCAGGGCCCGCGTCTCCTCCGGCAGCGCAGCGGCCACCCGTCGAGCCTCCGGCAACAACTCATCTTTCCCCTCTCGGGCCAGCAGCAGCATCGCCGCCTCCGCGCGCCGCCTCTCGGACGAACCGGGAGCCAGTGCGCAGCGTAAAGCCGCGCGGCACCAGCCCGTGATCAAGGCGCTCGGGTTGTAGCGCAGGCGGTTCACCACCCCGTTGTACCACGCCGCCGCCGGCAGCGGGCTGCTCTCCAGCAGGCGAATGCCCTCTTCACTGCGCCCGAGCACCTCCAGAAGACGCGTACTGCCCCGGCTGCCGACGCGCTGCATCAGCTCCATGAGCACCTCGGGGCTCACGCGACCCAGCTGGTCCGGCCGCTTTACCATCACATCCGCCAGTGTTTCATCGTCCAGCTTCAGCGCCACCTTGGCAAACACCTCCGCGGCCAGCTCGGGATCCCAGTTCGAGAGCGCCCTGTAGCTATCGGCCGCCAGCTGCGCATCCTCCTCCTGCAGCGCATGGCGCACCAGCCAATCGCGCAGCGGAAGCGAGCGCGCCGACACCGACTCGCGCAACCCGCGGCGGCCATATTTCTTCCAGACCCCCGTGAACGACGCCAAGAATTCGCGGCGCTCCTCGCGCCCCGTCTTCTCATCATCCAGCCACGCCACCAGGCGCGGGCACCAAGCCTCCGAGAACATCACCAAATCCACACCGAGCCAGCGGCGCAGGCGCTCGCGCACCCCCGCATCCTCACTCTCCAGCAGCGCCGAGCGCAGACGCCCCACCGAACTATCCGACGGCGCCTTCGTGAACGTGCCGTTCAGATCCCCGTCGAGGCGGGCCAGCATATCCACCTGCTCCGGGCTGAAGGCCCGCACCGCCGCCTCCATCTCCGGCGGCACCGGCGGCGACGGCAGCACCGACGCAAACAAACACACCACCAGCGGCGCACACTCCGGGCGACTCAGCGCCAGCTGCACCGCGGCAGACGCGCGCTCCGGCCGCATCAGCTGGCGCACATGAATAATCATCAGCGCATTCTGGCGCACCGTCTCACTCTCATCAGACAACGCCGCAAAAAGCAAATCGCACATCTCCGGCGACTCCGCCACCGGTGCCCGGTCATTGTACGCCCCGAGCAAACTGACCGCTGCCGCCCGGATGCGCCACTCCGGCCGCGCCATCAAATCGCGCATCTGCTGCGCCGTCAGCCCATCCGCCGGCGTGGCGAGGCGATAGGCCTCCCCCTCGCCGAGCGGCTCATTGTTCTGATGCGACTGATAGGACGACAAATCGCGCAGCGCATCCAACGCCGCCACCACCACATCCTCATCCTCCAGCGACGTACAGTGATTGAGAAAACGCACCACCGCCACAATCGGCGCCGCATCCGGCGCGCGGCTCGCCGCAATCTGCAAGATATTGCGCTCGCGCTCCCGCATCAGCAGCGGCTCAAGAAACACATAAGCCCGCGCATTCCCCAGTTGCAGCACAATATCAACCGCCGTCTCGCGAATCAGCACATCCGGCGACTCCACATAGCAGGCCACTATCGGCAGCGTCACATTCCCCATCGCCCGCAGCTGCTCCAGCCCCTCAATCACATCCGCGCGCACATGAGAAACCAGCAGCCCCGCCAAAGCCTCCGCGCGATCCGGCACCCAGGCCCCCAGCTGCACCCGGAACTGAGCCAAGCGCAAATTGTCCCGCGCCCGCTCCGGCAACTCCGCATCGCGGCGCAACTCCCGCTCAATCGCCGCCACCAGAAGCTCGCGATGGCGCTCAAAGCGCCGGCAAATGCGCCGCAGCGTATCCGCATCCGCCTCATACAACATCGCCACCGCATCGCGCAACTGCTGCTCCGTCGGGCGAGCCGCCGCATCGCCGAGCCCCTTCCCCGCCGCAGCCCACTTCTCCAAGCGCCGGCTCACCTCCGCCGGAACCTCCTCCGGCCGCAGCCAGGGATCCAAGCCGAAATCACTCCCCGTCACCGACTCCAGAAAATCCAAAGCCGCCGAGCGCACCCGCACATCCGCACTCCGCAGATCCTCCAGCAGCAAAGCACGCTCACAGCGCTCAGGCTCAGCCTCCCAAGACGCAATCCGCCTCAGCGCATCAGACTCATCCGCAGCCAGCGACAGCGGCAGCAAAGGCAGAACGCTCAGCGCACACAGGGAAAATCTCATCACCAACCATTACACAATAAACCCACCCTCAAGGCAAGACAAAAGTAAGCCCGCCCCTGCCCCCATCGCAGAAGGAAACCGGCGGAGCCAACGAACCCGCCGCCTCGCAAACACGCCACCCCACCACCACGCAGCGCACCTACACTCAGCGCACCCCCCGCGCACCACCCACCCGCAGCGCCCCTCCGCGTACCTCTCCCTCAGCTCACCACGGCGCCGCCCGACTCCTCCGCCACAGCGCGCCGCAGCGCCGCATGGCGAGGCTCCGACAACTCCGGATCCTCCGCCAGAATCCCCTCCGCCTCGCGGCGCGCACGCGCCACCAAGCGCATATCACTCAACCACTCCGGGAAATCCACCGCGCCGAGACCACTCTGCGCCGTCCCCAACACATCACCCGGGCCGCGCAGGCGGAAATCCTCCTCCGCAATCTCAAAACCATTCTGCGTGCGGCAAAGCACCTCCAACTTATCGCGCCCCGGCTCACCCGGACGCGCCCACGACAGCAAAACACAGTAACTGCGGTGACAGCCGCGCCCGATGCGCCCGCGCAACTGATGCAGCTGCGACAACCCGAAACTATCCGCATCATTGATCAGCATCATCGTCGCATTCGGCACATCAACCCCCACCTCCACCACCGTCGTCGCCACCAGCACCTGCACCTCATTGGCCGAAAACGCCGCCATCACCGAATCCTTCTCCTCCGCCGACAAACGCCCGTGCAGCAAACCCATCGACACCCCCGGCAACTCCCCCTGCCAACGCTCAAACTCCGCCGTCGCCGACGCCTGCTCGCGCCCGCTCCCCTCCTCAATCAACGGCGCCACAATGTAAATCTGGCGCCCCGCCTCCAACTCCGAGCGCATAAACGCCACCAAGCGCTTCAAGCGATCCGGGTGGCGCAGCACCGTCACCACCTCCCCGCGCCGCGCCGGCAACTCATCAATCACCGACACATCCAAATCACCGTACAGCGTCAGCGTCAGCGTCCGCGGAATCGGCGTCGCCGTCATCACCAGCACATCCGGATTCTCCCCGCTGCTGATAAAACGCTCCCGCTGCTCCACCCCAAACTTGTGCTGCTCATCAATCACCGCCAGCCCCAAATTCTGCGGGCGGCTCCTCTTGTACAGCAGCGCATGCGTCCCCACAATCAACCGAGGCCCCGCATCCGCAGCCGCATCATCCTCCCACACCAGCATTGAATCATCCGAGCGCTCCCCCGTGCGCAGCGACACCCGCACATCCATCCCCTCCAGCAAACGGCAGAAATTGTGATAATGCTGCTGCGCCAAAATCTGCGTCGGAGCCAGCAGCGCCGCACACTTCCCGCACTCATAAGCCAGCAGCATCGCACAGAGCGCCACCAGCGTCTTGCCGCTGCCCACGTCACCCTGTAACAAGCGATTCATCGGCACCGGACGACTCATATCCTCGCGAATCTCGCGCACACAGCGCAGCTGAGCCTCCGTCAAGCGAAACGGCAAACGCCCCAGCAACTCCCTCACATAATCATCCGACACCGCCGTCACCTGCCCCGCCCGACCGCGCCAACGCGCCCGGCGCCACGCCACCCGGAACTGACGCACAAAACACTCCTGCAACGCAAAGCGCAAGCGAGCCTTCCGCTCCGCCCCCACCTCACGCGGGAAATGCAAATCCCACAAAGCCTCCGCAAACGGATACGCCGGCGCCGCATCATACACCGGCACCTCCACAACAGGAGGCAGACCCTGTAACAAGCGAAACACCAAAGCCCGATACCCCCGCACCGACACACCCGACACCGAGCGATACACCGGCACAATCCGCCCCGTGTGAATCCCCGGAACCTCGGAAAGCTCCTGCACCTCAGGGGCACCCGAGCCCGCGGCACCCTCAGACCCCGACAACTCCGACCCATCCCCCCCCAGAGCCAGCGCCGCCAAGCGATGCCCCGTATCCTCCTCCTCCAGCACCTCGAAATCCGGATTCACCATCGTCAGGCGCCCCCCGTAATTGCGCACCCGGCCATACACACTCAACTGCAGCCCCACCGCCAGCAAACGAGCCACATAAGGCATATTAAACCAGCGCAGCAGCAAACGAGCCCCATGTGGATCACCCACCCCACCCGCCGAAACCTCAAAATAGCGCTTGCGCGCAAACCGCCACCCCGCCCCGTAAACATGCACCCGCAAACACACCACATCACCATCCGCCACCCCCGCAATACAGCCCCCCGTGCGGCGATCCTCATAGCGGCGCGGAGCCCGCAGCAACACATCCCCCACCGTGCAAAGCCCCGCCGCCGCAAGCGCCTTGCACTCACGCTCCGAAAGCTCCGGGAGCCCCGCCAGCTCATCAGACAAACGCAGCATCAGCCACCCCGCCGCAACAACAGACTCAGCGATACGACCGCCCCTGATTCAAGCAGCGGTAATAATAATCAATGCGAGAATGGAACCACGCCCACTTCGCCCCCGGGCGACCATTCGTCAGCAGAGGCGCTGGACAATTCTTCCCCGTCCAGTGATAATGCGGCACCACCCGGCGCAGGCGAATCTTGTAGCGCATCATCAACAAAGCCGTCAACTTCGCCGCTCGCTCCCACGTGCGGAAATGATTGTGCCCGCGATTCTCGCACTCGCACATCTCAATCCCGATCGAATTATTATTGCCCGCCGCATTGCCCGCGTGCCAAGCCGTCTCCGTCAGCGGCAAATTCTGCACCACCATGAACTGATCAACCGTAAAATGCCAGCTGCGATTCGTGAACGCCCCATTGCACAGCGCCTTCGAATGCTGCATCGCCGTCGACGACGACGAATGATTCGCCGTACTGTGAATCGTAATAAAAGTCGGGCGCATCCGCTTCGCCTTGCGGCGCTGCAACGCATTCGACGGCACAATGCGCGTCCGGATATTAATCTCGCGCGCCATCTGAGTCACCGTCCGCGGGCGAATCGGCCCCGGCACCGCCTTAAACTTCACCACGCGAGGCGTGCGCACATACGAATTCGACCCCTGCTGCTGACACCCGAACACACCAAACACCACAGCCAGCAAAAGCAGAGACAAAAGAGGAAAACGGCGGGGCATGGGCGTATTCTGCCACCATGAGCGCCACTTGGCAAGACAGAAAACGAGAAAAACACCACCACACCCCACACCCCACACACCCCACACTAGCCCAGCCAGCAGCCCGAACAAACAAAAAAAGCCCCCGGCGGACCAAGCCGCCGAGAGCTCGAAAGCAGAAAGCAGCCGGGCGGCAAAACACCGCCCGGCCCACAAAACTCAGGGCATCGGGAACGCCTGATTGAACGCCGAAACCTCAGCGCGGAGCTCATCATACGCCCCCGGCGTCTCGCAAACCTTCTGAGCCGCGAGAATCGCCAAGCAGCGGCCAATGAAATCAGCCACGCGGCGCACATCATCCTCCTTCATCCCGCGCGTCGTCACCGCCGGCGTACCGATACGGATACCCGAAGGCTTCGCCGTCGTCCCCTTGTCATACGGAATCGCATTCTTGTTCACCGTAATCCCCACCTTATCCAGAGCCTCCTGAGCCTCAGCACCATTCAGCCCCTTGCCACTCAGATCAACCAAGAAGCAGTGATTATCCGTACCACCCGCCACAATGCGGAAGCCCAGCTCCTGCAGACGCGCAGCCATCGCCTTCGCATTCTTCACAATCTGCTTCGCATACTCCTTGAACTCCGGCTTCAGCGCCTCACCCAAGCAAGCAGCCTTCGCAGCAATCACATGCATCAGCGGGCCACCCTGAAGACCGGGGAACGTCGCCGCATTCAGCTTCTTGCCCCACTTCTCCTTGCACATCACCAGACCACCGCGCGGCCCGCGCAGACTCTTGTGCGTCGTCGTCGACACAAAATCCGCATAAGGCACCGGCGAAGGATGCACACCAGCCGCCACAAGCCCCGCAATGTGAGCCATATCCACAAACATAATCGCCCCCACCTCATCGCAAATCTTGCGAATACGGGCAAAATCAATCGTGCGAGAATACGCCGAAGCACCCGCCAGAATCAGCGCCGGCTTCAACTCCTTCGCGCGAGCCTCCAGAGCATCATAATCAATACACTCCGTCTCAGGATCCACACCGTAGTGCTCCACCTTGTAAAGCTTGCCCGAGAAATTCGCGAAGAAACCGTGAGACAAGTGACCACCGTGAGCCAAATCCATCGACAAAATCGTATCCCCGAAATTCAGGCACGCGAAATAAACCGACATATTCGCCTGAGAACCGGAATGAGCCTGCACATTCGCGAAATCGCAACCGAACAAAGCCTTCGCGCGATCAATCGCCAACTGCTCAATCTTATCCACCACCTCGCAACCGCCGTACCAGCGCTTGCCAGGATAACCCTCCGCATACTTATTCGTCAGAATACTCCCCTGAGCCTCCATCACCGACGGAGACGTAAAATTCTCCGAAGCAATCAGCTCAATATTATTATTCTGACGGCGGCGCTCCTCCTCAATATAACCCGCCAGCTCCGGATCCGACACCGCGAGCGGCGAACCCGACGCCTTCAGCAAGCGCGGAATATGGCGACCACCCTCAAACTCAGCAGCCAGCCAAGCGTGGAACAAATTATCGAGATCCTCCGGCTGCACGAAAGCCGAAGCCAGGCACATCACATTGGAATCATTGTGCAGGCGGGAAAGCTCCGCCACCTGAGGAGAGCGCGTCAGCGTCGCGCGAATCCCCTTAAAGCGATTCGCCGCAATACTCATCCCGAGACCCGTGAAACAAATCAGCACACCGCGATCAGCGCGACCATCCACAATACGCTTGCAGACAGCAGCAGCGTAATCGGAGTAATCGCAAGGCTCCTTTGTAGCGGGGCCGACATCCTCCACCTGATAGCCCCAGCTGCGAAGCAGCTCAACCGCAGCTTCCTTCAGATCCACACCCTTGTGGTCCGAACCGATGACAATGCGAAGATTCGTATTCATGAGAGGTCTAAAATAGCCTGACTCGCCCACTTTACCACAGGAGAGAGCGAACTGCAAGACTTATCGCACACGGCGGGAGGCAGCATGCGCCAGCACACACGGCGGGTCGCACCATGCGCCAGCACAAAACCACCTGCGCGGAGCGCAGCACGCGCGCGGCAGCGCGCAAAAGCCTGCAAGCTCAGCT
>URLZ01000011.1 GCA_900548895.1 uncultured Akkermansia sp. | reverse complement strand
CGGCGGTACTCTAGGTGGCTCAACGGGCGGTTTCCACACACTTTGCGCTTGACCCCGGTTTCCACACACTTTGCGCTTGACCCCACACTTTGCGCTTGACCCCACACTTTGCGCTTGACCCCACTTTGCGCTTGACCCAAAAAAACTGCGGCATCCGTGGGGATGCCGCAGCGGGTGGAGGGTGAGTAGTGGGGCTCGAACCCACGACAGCCGGAACCACAATCCGGAGCTCTACCTCTGAGCTATACTCACCATCTCTGGTCGCAGCCGCGTCTCCTCGCGTCCTTCAGTCGGGATCGAGCAGGAACCTGCGCTCCCCTGCCTGTGGCGGAGTCAACCTGCGGTTGCGGGCGCATTATACGGCAGGGCAGGTGGCTTGGCAAGCTTTTTTTTGCGCGAAGGGTGTTTTTTTCGCGACAGGGGTGGGGCTTTTGTCTTGCTTTTCGATGTTTTTTGCGCTTGAATACGGGCATGAACAGGCTGATGCTGCTTCTTTCCGTCGCTCTCGCTGCCGGGGTGCTCGCTTCCTGCGGGAACTGCAACTGCAATTCGTATGACAAGGAGTTGCTCTACGGCACGCCGTCGAATTCGCGCTCGTTCCGCTGAGTTTGTCGCGTCGCGCGCGGCGGCGGTTGCCGGCCGCAGTCGGCAGCGCGTCGGTGCCCTCGCGGCGAGTTGTCTGTGTTTTTTCTGATCTGTGTTTTTCTGTTGAGCTGCTATGTCATTTGAGATTCGTGAGAAGCCGGACCGGGTGGAGCGCGCGCTGCTGATCGGGATTGGTCTGCCCGGTGAGTCGCGCCGCGAGCGCCGGGCGCTGTTGGATGAGTTGAACGATTTGGTGAGCAATCTCGGCATCGGGATTGTGGGCTCGTCGCTCGAATTTACGCGCGAGGTGCAGGCGAAGTACCTCTGCGGCGTGGGCAAGGCGATGGAGATTCAGGGGATGGCGCAGCGGCTGGATGCGGACTGCGTGATTTTTGACAATCTACTGTCTCCCTCGCAGCAGCGCGAGTGGGAGCGCCTGCTCGATGTGACGGTGATTGACCGTGAGGAGGTGATTCTGGATATCTTTGCCGAGCGCGCTCGCACGCGCGAGGCGGTGATGCAGGTGGATCTCGCGCGCATGCAGTACGCGCTGCCCCGCATGGCCGGCATGTGGCAGCACCTGGATCGCCAGCGAGGCGGCTCCGGCGGCGGCAAGGGCGGCGGAGCGGCGGCCCGCGGCGAGGGTGAGAAACAGATTGAGGTGGATCGTCGCTTGGCGCACGACCGCATTGAGGCGATTCGCGCCGAGCTGGAGGTGGTGCGACGCCAGCGCGGAACGCAGCGCAAGGAGCGCCAGCGCCAGGGAATACCGACGGCGGCGATCGTGGGCTACACGAATGCCGGCAAGTCCTCCCTGCTCAACCTGCTCAGCGGCGCCGGGGTGCTGGCGAAGGATATTTTGTTCGCAACGCTGGAGACGACGAGCCGCCGCATCGAGCTGCCCGACGGTCAGCCGCTGGTGCTGACGGATACGGTGGGCTTCATCCGCAATCTGCCGCACCGTCTGGTGGAGGCGTTCAAGTCGACGCTGGAGGAGGCGACGCTGGCGGATTTCCTGATTCAGGTGGTGGATGCGAGCGACCCCGAGGCGCTGCGCCACTATGAGACGACCTGCGAGGTGCTGGCGAGTCTCGGGGCTCAGGACAAGCCGATGGTGGTGGTCTGGAACAAGTTTGACCGGATTGACGAGGACCGCCGCGAGGAGACGCTGGCGGCGCTCAAGGCGCGGGTGGACAAGCCGAGCCTGAGCATGAGTGTGCTGCAGGACTCCGGCCGCGAGGAGCTGCTGGCGGCTTGCGTGGAGATGCTCTCGCATCGCGTGCTGCGGGCCCGCTATCGCATTCCGCTGGCGCAGAGCCGCATTCTGGCGGTGATGCACCGCGACGGCAAGGTGCTCTCGACGGAGTATGAGGGCAATGATGCGATTGTGGAGGCGATTTTGCCGCGCGAGTTTGCGGCGCGTCTGGAGGAGTATCGCTGCTGATGGTCAGTGAAAAGGAGGTGATGATGGCATCCGTTTTGAATCGCATGGGTCGCGCGCTGTCGCTGTCAGGCGTGGCGCTGCTGGGCTTGCTGCCGGGGCTTTCTCTGCTCTCATGCTCGTCGCAGCAGAGCGCGGAGCAGCTGCAGCGCCACTATCAGAGCGAGGGTGATCGCCTCGATGAGGAGGCGAAGGGCAAGCGCGTGGCGTATACCTTTGAGCGCTTTATCAACAGCCCGGGCTACCGCACGAGCCGCGATGTGTGGCGCGGGGCGGCGCTGCAACTGTATGACCCGCAGCATTCGCGCGTGGAGATCTTGCTCGATGTGCAGCGCGGGCGCCTCTACATTCAGGATCAGATTGCGATGGATTTCCCCGTCTGCTCGGGGCGCGTGGGCGGGCATGAGACGCCGCGCGGCTCGTTCCGCATCACGCAGAAGATTCGCGACCACCGCTCCAACCTCTACGGCTCTCTCGTGGATGTGAAGACGGGCAAGGTGGTGCGCTGGAATGCGGAGGCGGGTGATGCCCGCCCGGCAGGCACGCTGTTCCGCGGGGCGAGCATGCCCTTCTGGATGCGCTTTAACGGCAGCATCGGGATGCACGTGGGGCAGGTGCACCGCGAGAGCAAGTCGCACGGCTGCGTGCGCATTCCCGTCGAGGCCTGCGAGACGCTCTATGACAAGCTGGCGGTGGGCTCTCGCGTGATCGTGCGCTGAGCGCGCGGATGACGGGAGGCGGGGCCGACTGCGTTGGCTGTATCGGCTCCATCGTTTCAGCTCCGGGCCTCGCCGACTTCCGCCGGGCTTTCCTGATTTCGCGCGAGCTTGTTGCGGAGCCGCGCCGCGTTCATGCGCGGCCTGCGCGAGTGCTGCGCTAGGGCTTGGGCGTTCCTGCGTGCTGCCTGTCGGCGTGTTGCCCGAGGGAGGGGGAGCGGCGTCTGTCGGTGCGCGTTCCGCCGGCAGCGCGGTGGACAAAGAAACGGGGCGTCGCCGGCTTTTTTGCTTGCAGGGGAGCGGGCCTCATGTTACTCTCTGAAAAGTATTCTGCCTCGTATGAAAAAGTCTGTCTCTCTGATCTGTTCGCTTGCGGCGGCGCTGCTGGTGGTGTCTTGCCAGCAGAAGGAGCCGCTGATGAATTCGGATGCCGGTGATATGAACCGCTGCGGCTCGTGCCGCACGTCGCCCGCGGCGGCGACCTCTCACTATGTGGGCGATCTGGCGGATCACTACCGCTTCTGCCCGGCCTGCCCCGAGCATCAGCTGATGTTCCGCACGCAGCCCGGTACCTGATGCCTCGCGGGGTGTTCTGCCATGATTACGCGCTTGTACTCGGCGGCCGTCGCCGGAATTGACGGCTTTGAGGTGCAGGTCGAGGTGGATGCCCGTCAGGTGGAGGATGCCGGCCGCATTTCGGTGGTGGGTCTGCCCGATGCGGCGGTGCGCGAGAGTGTTCAGCGCGTGACATCCGCGCTGGGTAACTGCCGCTTTTTTCGCCCGGCTGAGATGGTGGTGACGGTGAATTTGGCCCCGGCTGACGTGAAGAAGCAGGGGCCGGGATTCGATTTGCCGATTGCGCTGGGGCTCGAGATGGCCTATCAGGTGAACCACCGCTCGGTGCCGGAGCCGTTCCGCCGCCGCGTGCCGCTGCATCCCGAGCACTGGTGCCTCGTGGGTGAGCTAGCGCTCGACGGCATGGTGCGCGGCGTGCGCGGCATTCTGCCGCTGGCGGTGGCGGCTCGCGATGCGGGGCGCCGCTATCTGATGGTGCCGGCGGAGAATGCGGCGGAGGCGGCGGTGGTGGACGGCATCAGGGTTTACGGCGTTCGCTCGCTGCACGAGGCCTGGGATGTGCTGCTGGAGCCGGAGCGCTTTGCCACGGTGCGCCCGCAGCCGCCGGGGCCAGTTTGGCAAGGGGTGCCGGATTTTGCCGATGTGAAGGGCCAGCCCTATGCGCGCCGCGCGATGGAGATTGCGGCGGCGGGCGGGCACAATGTGCTGATGTGCGGCAGCCCGGGCAGTGGCAAGAGCATGCTGGCGTCTCGCCTGCCGGGGATTTTGCCGCCGCTGTCGCGCGAGGAGGCGCTGGAGAGCAGCAAGATCCATTCGGTCTGTGGCCTGCTGCCGCGCTCGGGCGGTCTGTTGCAGAGCCGCCCTTTCCGCGCGCCGCACCACACGATTTCGGATGTGGGCCTGATGGGCGGCGGGGCGAACATTGCGCCCGGGGAGGTGTCTCTGGCGCACAACGGGGTGCTCTTTCTCGATGAGCTGCCGGAGTTTAATCGCCGCACGCTCGAGACGCTGCGCCAGCCGCTGGAGAGCGGGCACGTGACGATTTCCCGCGCGTCGGGAACGATGGATTTTCCCTGCGATTTCATGCTGGTGGCGGCGATGAATCCCTGCCCCTGCGGCTATCTGGGCGACCCGCGCCACGCCTGCCGCTGCCGCCCGGCGGAGGTGATGCGCTATCGGCGCAAGATTTCCGGCCCGCTGCTCGATCGCTTTGACATGCTGATCGATGTGCCGCCGGTGGATCCCGCGGGGCTTTTGCGCCGCGAGGAGGGGGAGTGCAGCGCGGCGATCCGAGAGCGCGTGATGGCGGCGCGCGAGCGCCAGTGCCGCCGCTATGCGGGCACGCCGACGCGCTGCAATGCACGCTGCGCGGGGCGCGATCTGCGCCGCTGCTGCGCGCTGACGCTGCCGCAGGAGCGCCTCTTGCTCGATGCGGTCAATCAACTGGGGCTCTCCGCCCGCGCCTTCGACCGCATTCTGCGCGTGGCGCGCACTATTGCCGACCTCGCCGGGCGCGATGCGCTGGCCGACAGCGATTTGTTCGAGGCGATTCAGTTCCGCCAGTTCGAGAGCGGAATGGCGAGCTGAGTCGTCGCGCCGAGTCTCGCCAGCATCTCCACACCTCTCACCGCCCGGCGAGCGTTCAAAGAGCGTTCAAATGGAGAAGACGGCGCCGCGGGGAAAAGGAGGCGGATAAGGGTCGGCGGGGCAGCGTCAGCAAAACAGCCGAAATGCGGCGGCATCGGCGGCGCCCTGCCGGGCGTCGCCGGAAGCGGGAAAGCTCGTTCAGCTGCGGGTCAACTCGTCCGGCGCCGGGCGACTCAGCCGGTTGCGAGGCCGCTTGGCCGACAACGAGGCTTGGCCGAAAGGGGGCCTCAGAGGCCGAGCTTGTCGCGGAAGTAGTCGATGGTCCTGTCCAGACCGCGGTCCAGCGGGATGGTCGGCTCCCAGTCGAGCATCTTGCGCGCCTGGCTGATGTCCGGCTGCCGCAGCGTGGGGTCATCGGCGGGCAGGGGCCGGAAGACAAGGCGGCTGCGGCTCTCGGGGATTTTGTCGAGTACCTTGTCCGCCAGCTCGCGGATGGTAAACTCGCCGGGGTTGCCGAGGTTGACGGGGCCGACGAAAACGCGCTCGTTCTCCATCATGCGCAGCATGCCCTCGATGAGGTCATCGATGTACTGGAAGGAGCGCGTCTGCTGGCCGTCGCCGTAGATGGTGATGTCTTCGCCGCGCAGGGCCTGACAGATGAAGTTGGAGACGACGCGGCCGTCCTGCGGGTTCATGAGAGGCCCGTAGGTGTTGAAGATGCGGATGACGCGGATGTCGACGCCTTTGTGCCGGTGGTAGTCGAACATGAGGCTCTCCGCGCAGCGCTTACCTTCGTCATAGCAGGCGCGGATGCCGTTCGGGTTCACATTGCCGCGGTAGCTTTCCGGCTGCGGGTGCACCTTCGGGTCGCCGTAGACCTCGGACGTGGAGGCTTGCAGGATGCGCGCGCCGTTGCGCTGGGCCAGCTCCAGCATGTTAAGGATGCCCAGCACGCAGGTTTTGGTCGTGAAGATCGAGCGGTCTCCCTGGTAGAACGGCGGCGAGGCCGGGCAGGCGAGGTTGTAGATGCGGTCGAGCTTCTCGGGGCAGTCAAAGGGCTCGATGATGTCGTGCTCCACGAGGCTGAAGCGCTCATTGTCGAGCAGATCCCGCACGTTGTCGGGCGAGCCGGTGTAGTTGTTGTCCAGGCAGATGACGCGCTCTCCCTCCGCGATGAGACGGTGGCAGAGGTGGCTGCCGACGAAGCCGGTGCCGCCCGTGATGAGGATGGTTTTCATGTGCACCGAGCATTCTAGCGAAGCGGAGGGCCTCTTGCAAGCAGAATCTTGCGCTTGAACTCGCGCGGGCGATGTGCTACCATCGCGCAGCGGGGCGCTGCGCGCCCTGCCTGCGGATGCAGCCTTTGCTCCGCTGTTCATTTCAACCCGATGCACGTATGAGTGATGCAACATTAACGCCGGAGCTGATCCGCGCGGCTCTGACGACGGTCAAATACCCGGGCTTCAGCCGCGATATCGTCTCCTTCGGCCTGGTCAAGAATGTGACGGTCTCCCCCGAAGGTGCCGTGGTAATCGATTTGGTTGTGGAGAGCAAGAATGCCGACGTGCCGCGCTACATCTATGAGAACGTGATGGGCGTGGTCAAGGAGCTGCCCGGCGTGAAGCAGCTCGACGTCAACATTGAGCACCATGCCCCGCAGGCCCGCAAGAGCAAGTCGGTGAGCGATGACCCGGCGGACTGGAAGTCGAGCGTGCCCGGCGTCAAGCACGTGATCGCCGTGGCCTCCGGCAAGGGCGGCGTCGGCAAGAGCACGGTTTCGGCCAACTTGGCGGTGGCGCTGTCGCAGCTCGGCTACCGCACGGGCCTGCTCGATCTGGACATCTACGGCCCCTCGATGGCGCTGATGTTCGGCACGAAGGAGCGCCCCGGGTGCAGCGAAAAGGAGCAATTCCTGCCCGTCGAGGCCCACGGCGTCAAGCTGCTCTCGATGGGCCTCATGATTGATGAGGCCTCGCCCGTGGCGGTGCGCGGCCCGCTGGCCACCCGCTACGTGCAGCAGTTTCTGCGCGATGTGGACTGGGGCGGCCTCGACTTCCTCATCCTCGACATGCCCCCGGGAACCGGCGATATCCAGCTCACGATTGTGCAGACGGTGGACCTCGCCGGTGCCGTCATCGTGACGACGCCTCAGGAGGTGGCCCTCATCGACGCCCGCAAGGCCGTCGGCCTCTTCAATCGCGTGGAGACGCCCATCCTCGGCATCATCGAGAACATGAGCTACTTCGTCTGCCCCAGCGACGGCCTCGTCTACAACATCTTCGGCGAGGGCGGCGGTGAGCGCGAGGCGCAGAAGCTGGGCGTGCCGCTGCTGGGCAAGATTCCGCTGGATATTCGCACGCGCGCCTGCGGCGATGAAGGCCACCCCGTCGCGCTGGAAGATCCGGGTCAGGATCGCGTCTCCGCCGCCTTCCGCGGCGTGGCGCAGACGCTGGCCAGCGTGCTGGGTGAGTGATTCTGCCGCGCGGGCCCCTCTCTTCCTCGGGTTCCGGCTGCGGCCGCTGCCTGAGGATGCGGGGGGGCTGCGGGATATTCCCTTGTCCTCCTCCCTTTTGTCCTCTTAGGCTCTTTTGACTCTTTTGGCTCTTCCTTTCTTGGTTCTTCGCTCCCTTCCTGCTGAGATCTGAGCCCTCGCAACGGCCGGTGCCGCTCGCGTTTTGCCGCTCCGGCGCCCCCTCCGGTGCCCCCTTCGGTAAGCCCACGGCTGAACGTTGCGCGCATCGGGTTGCCGGAGCGGGGCGGGTGCATCGGGATGCCGCCGCTGCCGCGGGGACATCGCGGTGATGCTGCGGGGAGGCTTGCCCCTCACCCCGTGAGCCCGGCCCGCCGGAACGACCCGCTTGTGCGCCTCGGCCGTGGGCTTTCCGCCCGCTCGCTCGGCTCTCGCCCGCCCGGCTCGGTCGACACCGAGTCCTCGGCTCGGCTGCTCCGCTCGTCCGCCTCAAGACCCCTCGGGCGGAGCACAGCTCGGCCAGCTCGAATGGCGCGGAGATCTCGGACATCTCGAACCGTTTGAACCGGCTGAACCTTTTGAACCGCTTGCTGCGCTCAAAGCGATGTCGCCACCAAGGTGTGCGATGGAGCCGACCGGCCCAATGGGATTGCGCTGTTGTGAAGAAGCGGGGCGAGGACCAGGAGGACCGTTTAACTGACTGATTTTTGATATTCATATGTGGGATTTGGTTATCAACTCCTTTTTGTCGACGATACCCATCTTCATCTTCTTTGCCATCGGCTACCGCCTGCGCAGCCAAGGCAGCATCGCGCCCGAGCACGACGGGCCCATCATGCAGCTGGCGATGGATATCGGCTACCCCTGCCTCATCTTTTACAACATCATGAAGTACATGGTGATTGAGGCGAACCCGACGGTCAGCTCCGTCTCCTTTTCCCTTCAGGCGCTCGCCTGCGGCTTCCTCGAGCTGCTCGTCGGCGTTTGCGCGGCCTTGGGCGTGGCCAAGATGCTGCGCCTGCGCATCGGCACCGGCCTGCGCACCTTCAGCCTCACCGCCGGCGTGCAGAACTACGCCTTCTACGCCATCCCCATCATTCAGATGCTCTTCTCGGCGCCGGGCGACCCCACCATGGGCGTGCTCTTTGTGCACAACATGGGCTGCGAGCTCTTCGTCTGGAGCCTCGGCGTCATCCTCGTCTGCGGCGGCGCCACCGGGCTGCGGGTGGGCATGCTGCTGCGCGGCCCGCTGCTCGCCGTCTGCATTTCGCTGGCCCTCGCCTGGAGCGGCTTGGGCAGCTACGTCGCTCAGCCCCCCGTCATGAAGGCGGCGGAGATGATCGGCAACGTCGCGACGCCGGTCTGCCTCATCCTCTTCGGCTGCTCGATGTATGACCTCAGCCGTCACTTCACCTGGCAGCCCCGCATGCTCATCTCGGGCGTGCTCGCGCGCCTCGTGCTCGTGCCGGCCATCGTGCTGCTGCTGGCCTGGGCGCTGCCCGTCGATCCGCTCATCAAGCGCATCATGGTCATTCAGAGCGCCATCCCCAGCGCCGTCGTCCCCGTCATCCTCGCCAAGCGCTTCGGCGGCGTGCCCGAGGTCGGCACGCAGATCCTGCTCGCAACCACGGCCGTCTCCTTCGTCACCCTGCCGCTCTGGCTCTCCGTCGGCAGCCTCTGCGTGGTGCCGCTCATCCCCTGAGGGCACTTCCCCACCTGAACCCGGAGGGCTCTCCCCGGAAGTCGCTTCTCCCTGAGGCTTCATCCCGTCGGCGCCGCCCGCAGGCCGACGGATGCCGCAGGGCCGGAGCGCTCCTCGGCCCTGCGCCGCAGCGGCTTTGCGTGCTCTGCGGGTGCTGCGCACTGCGGCTGCGGAGCGCTCTTCGGGTGTTGCGGCTCTGCGGGCTTTGCGGGCTTTGCGGGCTTTGCGGGTGCTGCGGGTGCTGCGGGTGCTGCGGGCTCTGTGCGTGCTGCGCTCTGTGGGTTCTGCGGACGTTACCCTCCGGGCAGCTGCGGCTCTGCGTGCGTTGAGCTTCTGCGGATGCCGCGGCCCGGAGCGCGGAGCCGCTCGGAGCTGCCGCGTTTTCGAGGCTTCCGCAGGCTGACGGATGCCTCGGAGCATTCGTTTTTTTTGCTTGCCGCCGGGGGGTGTGGGTGGTAGTATGATGCTGCTTCGTTCGCTGCCATGCTGAAGGCCAAAAACATCTGCTTTGAAGTCCCCGACGGTGAGGAGACGCGCGTCTTGCTCAACGATGTCAATTTCTGCGTGCCCCGCGGCCACTTCATGGCCATCGTTGGGCCCTCGGGCTGCGGCAAGTCCACGCTGCTCAAGGCCATTGCCGGCATCAACCCCGTGACCTCGGGCTCCTTTTTCTGGGAGGGCCGCGATCTCGAAGAGGAGGGCGACTTCGAGCCGCATGAAATCGGCTATGTGCCCCAGTTCAGCATCGCCTACGACGAGCTGACGGTGGACGAGAGCATCGAGTACTCCGCGCGCCTGCGCGTCAACGCCGATGAAGATACGCTCAACGACATCATCGACAACGCGCTGGCCGAGACCGGTCTCACTGAAATTGCGGACCGTCAGGTGAAGCTGCTCTCCGGCGGTCAGAAGCGCCGCCTCGGCCTCGCGATGGAGCTCGTCTCGAGCCCCCGTCTGCTGCTCTGCGACGAGGTGACGAGCGGCCTGGATCCGCGCTCGGAGCGCGAGATCGTCGAGCTGCTCCACCAGCTCAGCCTCAAAGACGGCCGCATCGTCATCTCCGTCACCCACAGCCTCGCGCAGATGGAGCTCTACGACAGCATCCTCGTCATGGTCGGGGGCAACCTCGCGTACCACGGCTCGCCGCAGACGATGAATCACTACTTCAACGTGAGCTCCTTCGAGGACGTGTACCCCATGCTCGCCTGCCGCGATGCCGAGGCCTGGCACGACAGCTGGCTCAAGCACTACCGCGACTACTACGAGCGCCTCAACGAGGAGCACATCGCCAAGTTCGAGCGACTCGGCCTTCCGCTGCCCTCGGCCGCGCCGCGGCTCCGCCACGGCGACGATGAGGAAGAGGAGGCTTCGCCGCAGCCGGGCTTCCTCTCGCAGACGCTCACGCTGCTGAGGCGGCGCTTCTGCATCCTCTTCCGCGACCGCGCCCAGCTCTTCCTCCAAGTCGCCATGATCCTCATCTTCCCCGTGCTCGTGGCCCTCTTCTCGGGCAAGGGGCAGGAGAAGATCCCCGGGCTGCCCGCCAGCGAAACGGGACAGTTCACCCTTGCGGACATCGAGGCGGCACAGCAGCAGGCGGAGATCAGCGCTCAGGTCGGCACGGCCGTCTCGGGCATCATCATGTTTGAAGTCGTTCTGCTCGGCCTCATGGGCTCCAATAACTCGTCGCGCGAAATCGCCGGTGAGCGCCTCATCGTGGAGAAGGAGAAGCTGGCCGGCGTCGGCGTGGCGCCCTACGTCACGAGCAAGCTCGTCTACCTCGCCATCCTCGTGCTCGTGCAGAGTATCTGGATGTTCGGCTTCGTGCAATACTTCTGGCCCTTCCGCGGCGACGGCATGACGCATCTCGGCTTCCTGCTGCTCGCCAACGCGGCCATGACCTCCGTGTGCCTCGGCATCTCCGCGGCCTGCCGCACGGCGGATCAGGCCTCGCTGCTCAGCATCTACCTCGTCGGCTTCCAGCTGCCGCTCTCCGGCGCCGTGCTCGCCCTGCCCGACATGGTCGCGCGCCTCGTGCAGCCCTTCATCTCGGCCTACTGGTCCTGGAGCGGCAGCATCGAGGGCGGCCTCGACAACCAAGTCAAGGAAGTCGTCCTCTCGCTCAACAGCACCTCCTTCAGCGCCGCGAGCGTCTGCACCTGGGTGCTCATCGCCCACGTCATCGTCGGCATCGGCCTCGCCGTCTGGGGCGCGTCCCGCACGCGCTGGCAGTGAGGCCCGCACACCGTTCCGAATCGCATCGCCATCTCTCCTCCTCTGAGCTTCCCTCGCGCTCGTTCGCTTTCCCTCTTCACCCATTTTCCCTCCCCTCAGCAAGCTCTTTCCCCCTACCGATCATGGCCAGAAGAAGACGCAACAGTCAATCGGGTAATAAAAACATCGTGTGGATCCTCCTCGGCGCCGTCGCCGTCGTGGTCGTGCTCGCCGTGCTGTTCTCGTCCGTGAACAGCGCGGACACATCAGGCAGCGCCGATCGCGACTTCAAGGTGGCGGACTACCGCAAGGGCGGCTCGCGTATAACGAACAACCGCTACCGCCTCGAAGGCCGGGTGGAGGGCGTGATGACGCGCGGCAACGATCGCCTCGTCGTCGTCACGCTGCCGAACAATCCGGACGACGAGCGCCTCCCGCTGCTGGTGCCCGAGGGGGCTGCCGGCGGGGTGAATCTGGCGCGAGGTAAGACCTACATCTTCAGCGTCGAGTGCCGCAATGGGCAGGATGCCGAGGGGCAGCCGATCAACGGGATTCTGATTACACGAGAAGTGGAGAACAAGTTATGAATGTGTCGCGCATGATGCTGCTGCTGGCATTCAGCAGCTCTCTCTGCTGGGCGCAGATGCCCAGCAGCTTTGACGCCTCCGGCCAGTCCGCCAAGGCAGACAGCGGGGTGCAGGAGCAGAACGGCGGGAACGGCGAGCCGGCCAATCCGCAGCTCTTCGGCATGGAGATTCCGCTGCTGGATCCCTCGACGGATACTGTCAAGTACAACGGCGCCTTCTTCGATGTCGGCAACAACGCCGCCGTGCGCGCCCGCTTCGAGAAATACCTCAGCCAGAAGCCGGATGAGAGCGCGGAGTCCAAGATGTATCGCAGCAAGATCAACGAGATCCTGAAGCTGACGCAGAAATACATCCGCGGCAAGCGCCCGGGCAGCAAGGTGCTCGTGAGCATCGGCCGCACGCTCTATGACATCAACGATTACCCGGGCGACGGCGGCCAGTCCGGGGCGCTGGCGAGCGCCCTCGTGAGCGCGCTCGATGCCCAGCGCGCCAATTTCTCGCGCGACCGCGAGAGCGAGCAGATCGAGAAGGAGATCGACGATCTCGTCAAGCGCACCAACAGCCTCAACAACCGCAACACCCAGCGGGGCGGCGGCGCCACCGGCAACATCAAGCCTGGGGCTCAGGGCGGCAACAGCAGCTACCGCAGCAACGACATCCTCATTGCCCACAATACGGCCAAGGTGGCCGAGGCCAAGGCCGCGCGTCTCAAAAACGAGGCGGAGAATGCAGCCAACCTGCTGGCGGCCAAGACGACCTACCAGAGCATGATGGCGAGCTTCCTGCTCCAGCGCCGCTTCGACCATGCGCTGATTGCCGCGCGCCTCTACCGACACGTCTTCCGCGACGGCGACACGAAGCTCAACATCAAGGAGGATTCAGACCTCGGCAAGATGTTCGACGGCGTGGGCGGCCTGCCGCCCACCGTCTCCATGCTCGACCAGCTGGCGAGCAATGCGCGGCGCGAGGTCGACCAGAACATGGAGTCCGTGCATTCCCTGCTGGCGCAGAACAAGCTCTCCACGGCGACGCAGCGGCTGATTGAAGCCGTGGCCGTCGGCGAGTACATGCAGAGCGTGGCCACCTTCCCCGAGGCGGATCGCCGCCGCATCTTCGAGTTCTGGGAGCTGCGCAAGAAGGCGCTCACCTCGCTCAACCACCGCGACTACGGGCAGTTGCAGGAGGTGGCCGACAAGATGAAGGCGATGGATGCCGACTTCGACGACTCCCTGCTGCGCACCTACTGCAAGGGCAAGATGAACGAGAGCAATCTGCACCTGCGCAACGCCAAGAAGGCCATCGCCGCCGGCGATGAAGAGACCTTCAACAGCGAGGTGCGCCAGGCCGCCGAGATCTGGCCGCTCAACCCGAACATCGACAAGGGCATGGAGCAGATCGAGGAGCTGGACAGCAAGGACTACCTCAAGGACGACTTCCGCGATCTCATCGCGCGCGACGACCTCCGCAGCATCTACGAGCAGCGCGACAAGTTCAAGGTCATCGCCATTGATCAGGAGCTCGGCAGCCAGTATGAGGAGGCCGTGCGCTTCGTTGCCGGCGTCGACGAGCTGCTCCGTCAGATCAGCGTGATGGCCGACGACTCTGACGAGTTCGGCAGCTGCATGGCCTACGAGATGCTCGACGAGTACGGCAAAAAGGATAAGCGTTACCTCGATGACGAGAAGTTCAAGGACGCCGTGAACCTCTACCGCAGCCGCGCGCACCGCTTCGTCGACGCGCTCGGCGAGGCGCAGAAGCTGGAGAAGCGCAACGAGTACGGCTCAGCCCTCTCGGCCTTTTACCACGCGCGCTGCCAGTACCCGAACTCGCGGCTCGCGCAGGAGGGAATCGAGCGGCTCTCCGAGCTCATCCTCAAGGGCCGCTATGACGGCGCGTCAAACTGACGCGCCTCTGCTCGGCCCATGCTGCGCCACCCCGTCATCACGCGCTTTGCCCCGTCCCCGAGCGGCCCGATGCACGTCGGCCACCTGCTCGCCGCGCTGTCGGCGCGCCACTTGGCTGACCTTCACGGCGGGCGCTGCGTGCTGCGCATCGAGGATATCGACCCGCGGGCACAGGACCCCCGCTGGCTGGCGCTCATGCAGCAGGACCTCGAGTGGCTGGGGCTGCACTTCGACGGCGACGTCATGGTGCAGAGCCGCCGCTTCGGCCTCTATGAGGCCACGCTGCACCGCCTGCGCGCTCAGGGCCTGATCTACCCTTGCTTCTGCACCCGCGGCGCCATCCGCGCGCAGCTCCGGGAACTGGGGCGCGCTCCCCACGCCACCTTGGGGGACATCTACCCGGGCACCTGCCGGAATCTGCCGCCGGAGCTCGTCGAGGAGCGCCTGGCAGCCGGGGAGCCGCACAGCTGGAGGCTCAACATGCAGCGCGTGCAGGATCTCATCGGCTGCCCCTTCTGGCACGACCTGCGCCGCGGCACGCAGCGCTGCGTGCCGACCCTCTGCGGCGACGTCGTCCTCGGGCGCAAAGACTTCCCCTCCAGCTACCACCTCGCCGTCGTGCTCGATGACGCCGCGCAGGGCGTCACCCTCGTGACGCGCGGGGAAGACCTCTTTGAGGCCACGCACATTCACCGCGCCCTTCAGGGCGTGCTCGGCCTGCCCGTTCCCCTCTACCTGCACCATGCCCTGCTGCGCGACAACGAAGGCAAGCGCCTCGCCAAGCGCGACGGCGCGCGCTCCATCGCCTCCCTGCGCGAAGCCGGCTACAGCCCGAGCGATATCGAGGCCTCCCTCCGCCGCGCGCTGGAGCAGGGCGGCATCTGGCGACTTTGAAAACTGCGGGGAGCCCGAAGAGAAGGGAGCCCGAAGAGCGGGGAACCGAAGAGCAGGGAACCACGGCGCTGAAGCCCGAAGAGCCGGGGCTCAGCGGGGGAAGGGTGAAGGCGGAAGCGACCGGGCTCAACCACTCCCCCTTGAAGGGACCCGCATGAGCCGCGCCGCCTCCGTCTGTCCGAGGGCGGCGCAAGGCCTCCGTGTATGACTCCGCTCGCCGGCGCTCTCCGAACTCACGCTCAAGCGACCTCAGGGAAACAGCCGCCGGTGTGCAAACGCCGGCGCATGAGAGTCGTCGGACACGAGGACTCGCACAAGAGACGTCACGCAAGCGACGTTGTGCATGGCTCGCCGTACAATCGGCGCCATACAATCGTTGTCACGCAGGCCGCAGCCCTCTCCGGGCACACGCCGCACAGCCCGCGAGCCTCAATAAAAGCGCTCCACGAGCTCCACGCTGCGCCGCGTCGCGCCGGCGTGCACACGCAGAGCCTTGAGCGCGCGCTCGCAGCGTTCGCGCGTCCCCTCCGGGTCGGCCAGCGCGCGCCGGATCATCTCCGGCAGCTCTGCCGCCTCACAGCGGAGAATCCCGTCGGCCTCGAGCAACATCGCCACGAGATCCGCAAAATTCGTCATATCGGGCCCCGTAATCACCGGCACGCGGGCCGCGATCGCCTCCACGGGGTTCTGGCCGCCGCGGGCGAGAAAACTCTTGCCGATCACAGCCACATCCGCCAGCGCTGTCCATTCTCGCAGCTCGCCCGTCGTATCCGCCACGTAGCACAGCGCATCGCTGATCTGCTCCGGCAGGCGTCCCTCCGTGCGCAGCAGGGGCTCAAAGCCCGCCTCGCGCAGATCGCGCACCACCTCCTCGCGGCGCTCCGCATGGCGCGGCACAATCAGAGGGAAAGCCCCTGCATCGCGCGCCGCGCGCGCCACCAGCACCTCCTCGCCCGCGTGCGTCGAAGCCGCCAGCACCACCGGGCGCCCACCGCTGAGGCGGCTCAGCAGCTCGCGAAACTCCGCCCGCGGCTCTCCCGGGGCATCCCCCAGCACATCAAACTTGATACTGCCCGTCACCTCAATAATCTCCGGGCGCACCCCGATGCCCTCAAAGCGCCCGCGGTCGCGCTCGTTCTGCGCCCCCAACGCACGGAGGCGTGAGAAGAGCAGGGACGTCACCGCGCGCACCTTGCGGTAGCGCCGCTCACTGCGCGGCGACAAGCGCGCGTTGAGCATCAGCATCGGCACCCCGCGGCGGTGGCAGGCCTCCGCAAAATTCGGCCAGAGCTCCGCCTCAATCAGCACCACCGCCCGAGGCTCAAAGCGCCTCAGGCAGCGCCCCGAAAGCCCAATGACATCCAGCGGCGCATACAGCGCCCGCAGACCCGGAATGCCCGCGTTTCGCACCACCTGATGGCCCGTCGCCGTCGCCGTCGCCAGCACCACGGGCTCCCCGTGGCGCTTGACCCACTCGCGCGCGAACTTCAGGCCGATGAAGGCCTCGCCCACCGACACCGCATGGATGTAAAGCCCGCCCTTCGGCTCCTCCGACGCCCGGCGGCGGTAGAGGCCGAAGCGCTCCGCCAGCCCCGTCCCGAAGCCGCCGCGCCGCTTCATCTTGATGAGATAGCCCGGCAGCGAAAGCAGCAGGAAAACCGGCAGCAGCAGATTGTAGAGCAGCAGAAAAACAAAGCGCCTCATGCCTCGGTGCGATAAAAGAGAATCGTGTTTTTGCCGTAGCGGCGCTCATCAGCCAGAACCCACCCCGGGAACTCGCGGCTGCGGGCATCGCCCACCCCGTAGCCCAGCTGCGCCTCCGCAATGAAGTAGCCGCCCGGGCGCAGCAGCTCCGCCAGGCGATCCGTCATCAGCTCCGCAATCATATCGCGATCGCCGATCGCCTTGCAGTAGGGAGGATCCGCAAAAATGAAATCGTAGGCTCCGCCGTCGCGCCGCACGAAATCGAGGCAGTCGCTCTGCACCACCGAGCCGCCGGAGAGCCGCGAGCGCTCCAGATTCTCGCGCGCCGCCGCACAGCTCGCCCGCGAGGCATCCACCATGCGCACGCGCGCCGCCCCGCGGCTGAGCGCCTCAATGCCCACCGAGCCTGAGCCGCAGTACAGATCCAGCACCGAGGCCCCGTCGATCAGCGGGCCGATAATGTTGAACAGAGCCTCGCGGACGCGATCCTGCGTCGGGCGGACCTCGCCGCGGGGAACCTTGATGGGCATGCCCTTGGCTGCACCGGCAATAATGCGCATAACAGAGACGAAAAAAGCGCAGCGGGAGTCGGGTCAGAACGACTCCCGCCGCCAAGCGAATACACAGGCCCTCACTTCTGCCCTGGCTTGCTCACCGAGGCCGAGGGAGTCACCACGGGGAAACGGAGGATGTAGGCCGTCTGCGCCACCACCGAGCGCGAACTCGGAATAATCTCCGCGAACGCGTAGAGCACGTAGATGAACTTGTTGTCGGCCGAGCGCGTCACGCGCACCACCTCCGTCACCTTCGAAATCAAATCATCCTTCTCCAGCTTCCACTCCGTGCCGCTCTGCTTGCCGAAGGCGAAGAGATCGCCGGACACATAGACCGAGGGCTTGAGCACCCCGTTGTTCGACACCCAGCTGTTGGACGCGGGGTCATAATAGAGAGCGGAAAGCGTCAGCGGCAGGTGCTGATTCTCCTGCATCTTCGTGAGCGTGAGCACATTCATGTGCCCCTCCTCGTCGGACTTCACACTCAGCACCACCTCATTGAGCGCAACCACACGCAGCTTCTTCCAGGCCGAGAGATAGGTGTCATAGGCCTTGCGATCCGCCCAGAGATCCGCATCGTACTCCAGCGCCGAGTTCGGATCAACCTTGGCTGCAATGGCCGCCTTCTTCTCATCGCTCAGAGCCTGAATTTTCTCGGCAACCTTCCTCTGCTCCGCCACAAAAGAGTCGTCCACCACGGCACGAACGGCATTGCCCTTCAGAAAAGTCCCGTCGCAGGGGAGATACTCCGAGAGCGTCCCGGGGGAATCCTGCGCAGCGGCCTGACAGGTCAGCACCGCAGGAGCAACAACCATCGCATATAAAAACGTAAGCGCCTTCATAGATGTGGCCTCCACTCTAGCATGATTTTTTTTGCTTGGCAAGACATAAATTCAGTGGTAAGTTGAGTGGTGAAGTGAAAGCCTTATCCCGATTCTGCCCTGTCTTCCTGTCCCTTGCGGCTGCCGCCCTGCTGCTGCCGGCCTGCTCCGGTGTGTCGCCGGCCGACCGCATCCGCGAGAACCCCGCCATGTATCAAGCTCTGCCTCCCGCCCAGCAAAAGGCCGTTGAGCGCGGGCAGCTCGAAATCGGCATGAGCCCTGAGGCCGTCTACCTCGTCATGGGCGCACCCTCGGGCAAGAGCGAAAGCGTCAATGACAAAGGCGTGCGCGAGGAAGTCTGGATCTACAGCGGCCTTGTGCCCGTCGGCACCGTCCCGCGCATCTATTACTACGACTACCCCTTCGGCGGCCCCGTCTGCTGGGATGACTGGGTGTACCGCCGCCGCGTCATCGGCGCCGTGCGCTTCGTCGACGGCCGAGTTACCTCGTGGGAGCGCAACATGCCCGGCGGCTATTGAAGATCGGTGAGACTCAGAGTTGCTTGAGCGTACGCCGCTCCCCTACGCCTCCCGACCCTCCCGCCTCCGCATGCCCTCGGCTCGTCTCGGACACCCCCTCCCCCTGATTTATCTCTGAGTCCCCCCTGAGCCCCTGACAAGCGCTTGTCCGGCCCCACGCTCGCGCGGACACCTGCACGCCTTCCTCACGCCGCGCTGCTGCACGTCAACCGCGTGGCACCCGGCGCAACCTCTTTCCCCCTTTATCATGACGATATACGGAACCACCCCCGACGGCCTCGACTTTGAGCTCTTCACCCTCAGCCGAGGAGACCTCACCGTGCAGATCACCAACTACGGTGCCCGCCTGCTGCGCGTCGTGCGCGACGGCGTCGACCTGCTCTACGGGCCGAAAAGCCCGGAAGAGCTGCTGGCGGACGACTGTTACTGCGGCGCCGTCTGCGGGCGCGTCGCCAACCGCATCGCCGGCGGCAGCTTTGAGCTCGACGGTCGCCGCTATCAACTCGCCGTCAACAACGGCCCGAACCACCTGCACGGCGGCACCATCGGCTTCAACGCCCGCATCTGGAGCGTCGAGCAGGCCGACGAGAGCCGCCTCGTGCTCACCCTCCTCTCCCCCGACGGAGAAGAGGGCTACCCCGGCACCGTGCGCGTGCGCGCCGTCTACAGCCTCGGCGAGCAGGGCCTCAGCCTCGATCTCGAGGCCGACACCGACGCCCCCACCCTGCTCAACCTCACGAACCACGCCTACTGGAATCTTGCGGGGCAGGGGACAATCGACGGGCACCTCCTCAGCGTCGCGGCCGACGCCTACACCCCCATGGTGAGCAACATCCCCACCGGCAGCATCGAGCCCGTCGAGGGCACGCTCTACGACCTGCGCCGACCCGCCCAGCTCGGCGAGCGCAACGCGCCGAGCGCCATCGCCGGCGGCTATGACGACAACTACGTGCTCAACAACGGCGGAGAGCTGCGCGAAGCCGCCGTGCTCACCTGCGGCGAGCGCCGCCTGCGCGTCTCCACAAACGCCCCCGGCCTTCAGGTCTACACCGGCGACTACCTCCCCCTCAAGCGTGGCGGCGTCGCTCTGGAGGCCCAGAACTACCCGGACTCGCCCCACCACGCCAACTTCCCGAGCATCGAGCTGCGCCCCAGCGAAACCTACCGCCGCCGCATCTGCTGGCAGATCGACTGAGCCCCGTTCCCCCTCGCCTTCGACGGCGGCCCGCCCAAGCGGCGCCGCCACGAGCGAAGCGAGTCGAACCCCGATGTGCGGCAACACGCTGCGCGAGTCCTCCCCGGATCGAAACTGCGGGAATACAACAACGAAAAAAACGCCGTCCGAAACCGGACGGCGTTTTTTGTTGAAATCTCAGCCAAGCCCTTCGCGCGGCGTGGCGCAGACGGGCCGGATCGGGGCCCGCCCTCAGGCCAGCAGCTTGGCGATGCGGCGGCAAACCTCCTCCACATTCTCGCGGCTGTTGAATGCCGAGATGCGGAAGAAGCCCTCGCCGTGCGCACCGAAGCCGGCGCCGGGCGTAATCACCACCAGCGCCTCCTCCAGCATCTTGTCGAAGAACTCCCAGCTGCCCATGCCGTTCGGCGTCTGCACCCAGACGTAGGGAGCGTTCGCGCCGCCCCAGACCTTCAGACCCGCCGCGCGGCAAGCCTCCGCGAGCAACTTGGCATTGCCGAGATAGTGCTCGATGAGCGCCCGGCACTGCGCCTGGCCCTCAGGCGTGAACAGCGCCGCAGCGCCGCGCTGCACAATGTAGCTCGCGCCGTTGAACTTCGTGCTGTGGCGGCGGTTCCAGAGCTTGGCGATCTGCACCGGATTGCCCTGCGCATCCTTGCCCATGAGCTCCTTCGGAATCACCACATAGCCGCAGCGCGTCCCCGTGAAGCCGCCCTGCTTGGAGAAGGAGCGGAACTCAATCGCGCAGCGGCGCGCCCCGGGAATCGCAAAGATCGACGTCGGAATGCCGGCGTCCGTCACGAAAGCCTCATAGGCCCCGTCATAGAGCAGAATCGTATCGTTGGCCAGAGCATAGTCCACCCAAGCCTTCAGCTGCTCATAGTTGGCCACCGCACCCGTCGGATTGTTCGGGAAGCAGAGATAGGCCAGATCCACCCGCTGAGACGGCACCTCGGGCACAAAATCGTTCTCCGGCGTGCAGGGCAGATACACCAGACCCTCATATGAACCATCGGGGCGAGCCGCACCCGTGTTGCCGTTCATCACGTTCGTGTCCACATAGACCGGGTAAACCGGATCCGGCACCGCAATCACATTGTTGTGACCGAAAATGTCCAGAATATTGCCCGTGTCGCACTTGGCGCCATCGGACACGTAAATCTCATCCGGGTCCACATCCACCCCGCGCGCCTTGTACGAAACCTCTGCAATCGCCTCGCGCAGCCAAGCGTAGCCCTGCTCCGGGCCATAGCCGTGGAAGGTCTCGCGGTGCGCCTGATCGTCGACCGCCTTGTGCATTGCATCAATCGCCGCTTGGGGCAGGGGCTCCGTCACATCGCCGATGCCGCAGCGAATGATATCGGCAGCCTTGTCGGGATGCGCCGCCGCAAAAGCCGCGACGCGACGGCCGATCTCCGGGAAGAGATAACCGGCCTGAAGCTTCAGAAAATGATCATTGATCTGTGCCATGGCGCGTATGATGCCAGAATGATTCTTGTTTGGCAAGACAAATGAGGCGCGCCGGCAGACTTTTGCCTCCTCAGCCTCAGCCGGGCCGAGCGCGGCGGCCGACCCACTCTCCGTCTCCGCCGAGCGCAGCGACAGCAGCGACAACAGGCTCCGCGTCCGAGTTGCCGGCTGAGCCCCCGAACCCTCGGCAGAGCACGGGCTGAGCCGAGGCCGTGCGGCCCGCCGAGTGCGGACTGCATCCCCGCCATAGCCTTCCACGCTGACCTTCCCGAATGGACCTTCCCGAATGTCCTCACCTTCACCGAGCCCTCGCCTGCGCCGAACGCCGCCGGGCTGTCCCATGTGAAAGGCCTCCCGAAGGCGCACAAAATGCGGAGAAAAAAATAGGTGCAACACCCCATCGTAGCTCTCGCACAACAGAAATGTCTTGACGCGCGCGAGTATCGGGTACAAAATGAAGGCGCTATGTTGCGTATAACGAAATGGTATCCCGGCACCGTGCGCAGCGCGGCTCTGGCAACAGCGGCGGCAGCGCTCGCCCTGCTCAGCAGCTGCGGCGGAGAGGATGAGGCAGAGAAGACCCCCGCTGCCGCAGAGGAAAAGCCCGCCGCCGCGCCGGCCCCGACCCCCGCCGGCGATCAGGCTGAGCCGCTCCCCACATCCGTGAGCGCCCGCGATGCCCTGTTCGACTTCATGGTCTACGGCGCGGGCAAAGTCATGAGCAACCTCTCTGCCGCCCCCGAGCTCAACGAGTGCGTGCGCGACATGCTCGACAAAATGATCGCCTACTACGACGTCCTCCGCGAGGGTAAACTCACCCCCGAGCGCGTGCGCCTCGGCCTGCGCATCGGCGAAGTGTGTCGCGATCTGGGCGCCTACCCGAAGGCCAAGACCTATTACGACATGGCCGAGGCGGACTTCATGGCCCTGCCCGAGGCGCGCCGCACCAGCACCGCCGGGTTGCAGGTGCTCAGCGCCATCCACAACGGCATCGGCACCTGCCACTACTGCGCCGGAGACTTCGCCCAGGCACGCGAGCGCTACGAGAAATCCCTCGAGCTCGACAAAGAGCTCTTCAACCGCGCCGTGCCGAGCGGCGGCCCCCTGAGCAACGACATGATCACGCCGGAAATCTCCCGCGCCTGCTGCGACCTGCTCGGCTCCTACCGCTGCCTCGGCGACTGCCTGCGCCGCGCCAATGAGCCCGACGAAGCCCGCGACCTCTACCAGCGCGGCTTCAAGCTCGCCGTCAAACTCTCGGTTCTCGACGCCCCCATGGCCATCAGCTTCGGCCGCCTGCTCACCGAACTCGGCGATCTGGAGAGCGCCACCGGCAACCCGCAGAACGCCCTCGCCTTCTGGCACCGCGCTCAGGAACTCCTGAGGCAGGCCAATGCCGCGGCCTCGAAGCCCGACCTCAAGAGCGAGACCAAGCGCATGTACGATGCCCTCGGCGTCGCCATCGCGCAGCTTCAGCGCCGCATGCCGCAGCCGCAGGAAAGCCCCGCACAGCCCGAAGCAAACCCCGCCCCCGCGGACCCCGCAGCCGGCAGTGCCTCGGGCGATGAGGCAAGCGCGAACCCCAATGCGGCAGCCCCGGCCGGCAGCTCGGCAAGCCCCGCCGCCGCGTCCTGATCGTCCGAACTCGGGCCTCCTGACCTTCCCGGCACGGGCCCGTGAGCTTCCCGCCGCCGGCAGGCGCAAGCCCGCTCCCTGTTCTGCACCGCCCGCCGCGCGCAACTGTCTCACACGATCGCCCCGTCGCTTCGCCCGACCATCCCGTCGCTTCGCTCGCCAAGCTTCCGTCGCTTTGTCCGCAGCCTCCCGCGAAGCTCCGAATCCCCGCCAATTCTGATCCCCCCCTGCCAACCCCGTCGCATCCTTCCGAGAAACCATGGCCCAGTTCCTCATCTCCCTGCCGGCGCTGGAGCGCAACGCCCGCATCCTGCACGGCATCGCCGAAGACGCCGGCGTCAACATGCTCGTCGCCCTCAAAGCCTTCTGTGCCCCCTCCTGCCTGCCGCTGCTGCGCCCCTACGCCGCCGGCTGCTGCGCCTCCGGCCTCTACGAAGCCCGCCTCGGCGCCGAAAGCCTCGGCGGACACGTCGCCGTCTTCTCCCCCGCCTACCGCGACGACGAACTCACCGAGCTGCTGGGCTTCGCCCACCACATCGACTTCAACAGCCTCAGCCAGTGGCAGCGCTACCGCGAGCAAGCCCTCAACCACCCGCGTGCCCGCGCCGGCGAACTGCAATTCGGCCTGCGCATCAACCCCTGCCACTCCACCGGGCACACCCCCCTCTACGACCCCTGCGTCCCGGGATCCCGCCTCGGCATCCCGCCGCAAAATCTCGAAGGCGCCGACCTGAGCGGCATCAGCGGCCTGCACATCCACACCCTCTGCGAGCAGGGAGCCGCCGAACTCATCGAAACCTTCCGCGCCCTTGAACACTCCCTCGGCGAGCTGCTCGCCTCACCGCAGATCCGCTACCTGAACCTCGGCGGCGGCCACTGGATCACCAAGCCCGACTACGACCGCGACGCCCTCGTCCGCTTCCTGCGCAGCGTGCGCGAGCAGTATGAGCTCGACCTCTACCTCGAACCCGGCGAAGCCTGGTGCGTGCACACCGGCAGCCTTCGCGCCCGCGTGCTCGACGTCTTCGAATCCCTCGGCTACCGCCACGCCATCCTTGACGTCAGCGCCAGCGCCCACATGCCCGACGTGCTCGAAATGCCCTACCGCCCCGACGTCTACCTCGCCGAGCCCTCCCTCGGAGCTTCCGCCGCCGACCCCTCGGCGCAGCCCCTCTACCCCGCCGTGCAGCTGCCCGGCTACCGCTACAGCGCTGCGGGAGAACCCGGAGAGCTGGCGCACAGCTACCGCCTTGGCGCGCCCACCTGCCTCGCCGGCGACATCATCGGCGACTACTCCTTTGCGCGCGAGCTTCGCGTCGGCGATGAAATCGTCCTCGACGACATGACCCACTACACCATGGTCAAAACCACCCACTTCAACGGCGTCCCCCATCCCTCGATCGCTCTCTACCGCGCCGACGGCAGCGTCGAGACGACACTCGAACTTGGATACGAAGACTTTAAACATCGCCTCGGCTGAAGACGATGGTGGCATTCCTCCTCCGCCTCGGACTCGATTGCAGCCCATTTTCACTTTTTTTGCAGAAAAAGGAAAAATTGTGTTGACATTGCCGCCGCATATCGCTATAATTCGCCCGTCACCGCGGGGCACGAGCCAAGCGAAAGCAAAGCGAGAAACCCGGGGACGACAAAGCGCCCGTAGCTCAATTGGATAGAGCGTCTGACTACGGATCAGAAGGTTTGGGGTTCGAATCCCTACGGGCGTGCTCCCGAAGTCTGAGTTCGTCAGCAGCAAATGCCGGTCCGCGCGACCGGTCTTTTTGTCTGCGGACGGAATGAAGGCCGAAGGGCAAAGCATGGGGGCGTCCCGGTTTCGACTGAACATTCGAGGCGCCGGCTGCATGTGGAGGTTGAACGGCTGGCCTCCTTAAAAGCCGCTCAAACAATCAAATGCCTATTCCAAGAACGAATACGCAATGGCCGCGTAACTAACGCCGCCGGATCCGAACCCTGACGCCTGCTGGGGGTAAGGATCTCTGATTTAGCAGGCTGGTGCTCGGCGGGGAGACCGCGACGGGCACGACACCAACAGGTCTCTAGCCAGGCGGAAGGCTGACGCAGAGCGGACCGCCGGCGAAGCAGCCAATCTGCGTCTGAACATGGAGATGCTTGCGTCAACAGTGTCCAGGACAGGGGTTCGATTCCCCTCGCCTCCAGCAAAGAAAAGATCGGGAATCCCGCGTAAAACCTTGATTTTACGCGGGGTTCTTGCTGCTCTTCCGCGAATCAAGCGGAGAGCTCTTTACGAGCTCGGGCGTATGTAGCAGCTGAGCAGCTGCGGCCGGGGAGTCCATGAAACCGAGAAGTTCTCCCGTGTGTACCGAGCCGAGGGGGAGAGAACAAAATAAAAAATGCTCACCTCTCAGAATTGGCAACCACGAAGGTGCGCCGGCCACAGGTGCGCAGAGGTGCCCTGCCTCCAATTTCCTCTTCTGTCAACAATATCTTTATAAAAATTGTTTGGAGTGAGCTATTGTTGTTGAAAGCGCTTGTTGGCACGAGGCGCCGCGTTATGAACCCTCGCTTTGCGTGAGAAGCCGTGCTGAGATACGAATTTGTGCCTTGCGTTCATTGCCTGCTTGTCCCCGGAAAGTGGGGGGCTTCCTCTCTCGCCCGGAACTCCCTCTCGGGGATTCCGCCTCAGGTTGTACGCGATGGTGTGGACTCAACGAGGCGGACGCTGCGGCGCATGCAGCAGGGGATTCCGTGAGGAGCGGGGGAGCTTTGTGGTGCCGGAGAGGGTGGACGGACGGGCATAATCAAAATTTGAAGCTTGATAGGCGTTTTTTTATTGTCTTCTCGACGTGAAACTGATAAGATAAACCTGCAACCATCGCCACGGCCTCCATGAACAGCTCTGACCTTTCAGACAACAAGCCCGCGGCCGCTGCAAGGGGGCTCTGCCGCCTCCTGCCTCTGCTGCTCGTGCTCGCTTGCCTTTTTGCCTTGAACTCCTGCGAGACAGTGGGAAGTGTGCTCAGGGGTATCCTGAGTCTGCCCGTCCAGGCCTTCGATGCCGTTGCCGGTTAATCATTCATCATTATGAACAAAAAGGCGGGATTCATCTTTTCTCTTGCTGCCGGGCTTGGCCTCTGCAGCTGCCAGCAGGGCATTCTGAGCTCTGCCTCAGCCGACGCGAGCGCATCGCGCGACTATCCGGATACCGTGACGCGCCTGAGTCAGGTTGATCCCTACTACCGCGCGGCTTTCCGCGGGCAGCAGGGGGCGAATTTCTCGCTGGCGGATCAGCGCAAGGCCTTCCTCGCGGCTTGCGCGACGGCTCGTACGCCTGTGCCCAAGGCTGTCCCGCAGCGGGCGGTGGCCAAGTCGAGCAAGAAGCGCAGTTCGTCTCGCCGCGTGGCTTCGCGCCGTCGTCGCTGAGGCTTGCTCGCTCTCTCTGCCCCTGATCGTTCCCGATCCGTGTGTCCCTGATTCATGGGCTGGCAGGATACCCAGATGCTGACCCCGGAGGGTGTGGCGCGCGAGCGGATGAGACGCCGCGGCGGCCGGGCTGATGATGCGGCCTCGGTGCTCGTGTGGGTGCTCGGCGCCATGTCTCTGCTGCTCGGGGCGGCGGGCTTCGGCCTGATTCTCTATTATTTCTGGGATGTCCTGAGCAGTTTGCTGCGCGTGGTGAGCTTGGGCGGCCTCATGGTGCTGCTGTGGCTCGGCTACGGGGTGTCGGCGCGCTTGGGCTGGTCCTCTCGCGAGGTGCTGGGGATTTTTCTCTGCCTGAGTCTGCTGCTGATTGTCCTCGGGCTTTCTCAGCTGCTGCCTGGTATGCCGATCTGGTTGCTGGGCTTGGTGTATCTGGGCGGGTCGATCTTGGTGCCGGTGCTTTGCCCGGCGCGCTCGTCGGTGACGGTGCTGGCGCTGACCTGCCTGGCGGAGATGGCGCTGCTCTGGGGGCATGTGCGCGGCAGCGATCTGTCGGCGGACTGGACGCTGCTGTGGACGGGGGTGCTCAGCGTGCTGATGATGTGGTCAGCGGTCGGCAGCTGGTGTGATGTGACGCCGCGCCGCGGCTATGCGACTTTCTCGGCGCTCGGTGCGATCAGCTCGTTCCTCTACATGCTGGCGTATCAGGGCATGCTGCTCTACCCCGCCTACTGCCGCCCCTCCAGCCTTCAGGGCCATACGCCGCAGGAGCAGTGGCTCGGGATGATGCTGGTTTGGATGCTGCCGATGGGCTTTTTGCTGCTGGTGCACCGCATGCGCAGCCGGCAGCGGCACCGCGGCTTTTTTTCGTACTCCTTCCTGCTCTATTATGCCGCCACGCTGATTTCGCTGCCGCTGGGGCTTCTGCTCATGGAGCGCAATGCGCCGCTGGCGGGCGTTGCCGTCATGTTCGGCTATGCGGCTTGCCTCGTGTACTACGGGGCGGACTATCGTCTGCCGCGCTATGTTTTCTTCGGTTGCCTGCTGGCCTTCCTGACGGCGATCGGCATTCCGCTGGGGCTGGGGGCGGATATGGTGTGGAGTGCGGTGGTGATGCTGGCGCTCTGCGCCATCTTTCTCGCGGCTTCGCTGTCGCTGTCGCGCCACCGCGATAATGTCTTTCGCCGTGCGCAGGAGCGCCGCGCCGGGCTGGCGCCGTCGGGGCCTGCAACCGGGGTGCCGCTGAGGTCGGGCACGGGCTCGGGAGGCAGCGCGGTATCTTCTCTGCCGAGCATGTTCTCGCCGAGCTCGGCCTCCGGTGTCGTGGCGGCCCGCACGGTGCCGCTGAGCCAGTCCGAGCTTTCCGAGGAGATGCGTTTTCGATCGGATGAGGAGTCGGAGGAGGGAGCGGGATTTGCGGAGGTGCCGCGTCCGCCGCTGGCGCCCGACATTTTTACAGCGGTGATGGATATGAGTTCCGCGCCCGCTCCCGGGGCTTCCGGCCCTTCGTTGGCGCCATCCGTGCCCTCGCTCCCCGGCGAGGATTCGGTGAGCCCTCTGCGGGTGCCGCCGCTGCCGGGGCACCGGGGGGAGCGCTCGGATGAGGGTGCGTCGGGCGCGGGCTTGTCTCCGACGGGTGCCGGCCGGGGTGCCGGCTCGCTGCCTCGGGCTCCCGAGGTGCCGCCGCTGCCGGGCCGCCCGAGATCCGGGGAGGATGCCGGCGCGCATGAGGCTCCGGCCTTGCCGCCGCGGCGCTGAGTGCTCGGCGAAGGGCGGCAACTCGGGGAAAACGTCGATGTGATGCGGGCTTGTCGGCCCGGAGCTTAGGCCTGCGGTTCGGGCTTCGGGGCGGGTGTTGTCTCTGCCCGAGGGCTTGTTTCGTCGTCCGGAGAGTGCGTCGGCTCCCTCCACCCTCTTGGGTGTCCCACCTTGGTGCCGCGCCTGGGGTCCCGCTTTTTCAGGAGCGGGCCGTCAGAGCTCCCAGTTGGTCATATCGTGAAAGCGGTGAAGGCGCTGCATCATCTCCTCTCGCGTGAGAGCCAGCAGTCCGTCGGGGCCGAAGCTCTCACAGGTGGCCGCGGCAACGATGGTGGCGAGGGCCATGCCGCGACGCAGGTCGGGCAGGCTCGGCGCCTCGGGGTGAGGGCAGCAGGTCAGCCAGCCCGCTAGAGCTCCCATGTACGCATCGCCGGCGCCCGTCGGGTCTTCCGTGTGCAGCAGAGGCCAGGCGGGGAGGCGGAAGAGGTGCACGCTGCCGTCCGATGCTCGCTGAAAGAGGGTTGAACCGGCGCTGCCGTGCTTGACGATGGCGTAGCGCGGGCCCGCCTCCAGCAGGCGCAGCCCGGCGGCCGGCACGTCCCCCGTGCCGGCAAAGCAGCAGGCCTCGCTGTCGTTCATCAGAGCCAGATCGACGCGCGCGAGCAGGGCGTCGACGTAGGCGCGCTCGCGCAGAATCCAGGACTCCATGAAGTCCGCCATCGTGAAGCCGGCGGCGCTGCACTGCTCCAGCATGACCGTTTGGAGGCGTGGGGTGACGTTGCAGGCGACGGCCACGGAGGGGGTGCGCAGGGAAGGGGGCAGGTCCATCCGCCAGACCTCCTGCACGCCCTCCTCGGTGGAGAGGCTTTGGCGCTGATTCATGTCCTGCTCGTACCGAGCGGTCCAAGAGAAGGTTTTCCCGGGGATGCGGCTGACGTGGCGGAAGCTGACGCCCTGCGCCTCAAAGCGCTCGCGGAAGGCGTCCGGGTAGTCGTCGCCGACGACGCCGACGAGATCAAGGCGATCGGTGACGAGTCGTGCGGCCAGTGCGGCGTAGGGGCCCGAGCCGCCCGGCACGCGGTCGGCCTGCCCGGAGGGTGTCAGCAGGGTGTCGATGGCAATGGTGCCGTAGATGAGGGCGCGGCCGTTCATGCCGGACCTCCCTTCTGATCCGAAGAGACTGCGCCGAAGAGGTCGGGTGTGTCAATGTCCCCGCCGGTGTCGCGAGAGTTGGGAGACGCGGCGGGCTGGGGCGTCGCAGCGGTTTCGCGGAGTGCGTTCGGCCGGGCGGGGGCTGCGGAATCGCTCGCGCCCCGGGAGCTGTCGGCAGCGGGTGCTCCTTCCCCGGACGCTTCGGAAGGAGCCGCAGCGGCGGCAACACCCTTGTCCGCATCGCCTTTCCCCTCAGCTCCTTCGCTCTCGGCGCCTTTTTTCTCGGTGTTTTGGTTCTCAGTCCCTTCTCCCTCGGGGGCGTCGCCGATCAGGCGGAGAAAGTCCTCTTCGGAGAGCAGGGCGACGCCGAGCCCGGCGGCCTTCTCGCGCTTTGAGCCGCCGCCTTCGCCGGCGAGCAGGTAGTCCGTCTTGCGCGTGACGGATGAGGCGACCTTGCCGCCGGCCTTTTCAATCAGGTGGGCGAAAACGGCCCGCGGGCGGCTGAGGGTGCCGGTGATGGCGACGGATTTGCCCGCCAGCGGGCCGGTCTCCGCGCCGCTCGTTTCGTTGTCCGAGACCGGGTTCAGCCCGTGGCGCGCGAGTCGGGCGAGCACGGCTTCTCCGGCGGCCGAGCTGAAGTAGCGGTAGGTGAAGAGGGTGGCGACGTGGCCGATGGGGTTCTCCAGCGTCAGGCTGAAACCCTTTTCAGAGCCCTTGCTCACGCGGAAGCCCTGAGCGGCGGGCAGGTCGGCGGCCTCGCGCACGATGTCCTCCTCAAGCTCGCGGGCGCGCTGCGTCAGCTCCTCGCGTTTGGCGCGGTTCTCCTCTTCCATGCGCGCGCGCTGCTCGGCAGAGGCGGCTTTGCGCGCTGCTGCGCTGTGCGGCAGGTTGCGCGCCGAGCGGGGGTTGATTTGCTGCAGCTCGGCGATGCGGCGCTGGAGGCGCAGCAGGAGGGCCAGCAGCGGTGAGTGCGCGACGTCGGCGAGGCTGTGGTGGCAGGCGCTGATCAGCTTGGCCGTCACGGTGCCCACGCCGGGGATGCCCAGCGCGCTCAGCCAGCGGGAGAGCGGCAGGCTGCGGGCGCGCTCGAGCCCGGCGAGCACGCGGCGGGCGTTTTTCTCGCCGAAGCGCCGCGCTTCCTCGTCCGTGCCGAGGTTCAGGTCGGCGAGCTGGTCGAGCGTCAGATCAAAGAGATCCAGCGGGGAGTGAATCAGCCCGCGGCGCACCAGCGCCTCGGCGACCGTCTCGCCCAGCGCTTCCACATCCAGATTCTCGCGGCGGCAGAAGTAGGCCGTGCGCATCACGGCCTGCGCCGGGCAGGCGAAATTCGTGCAGCGCCAGGCGACCTGCCCTTCCTCCTGCGCGATCGGCGCGCCGCAGCTCGGGCAGACGCCGCCGACGGCCTCATAGAGGCTGTAGGGGCGGCTCCCCTCGGGGCGGTACTGCGTGAGCACCTTCACGACAGCTGGGATGATCTCGCCGGATTTCTCCATGAGCAGCGTGTCGCCGATGCGGATGTCCTTGCGCTCGATTTCATCCTGATTGTGCAGGGTTGCGCGGGAGACGATCGTCCCGGACAGCGGCACGGGATCCAACTCGGCCACCGGCGTCAGCACTCCCGTGCGCCCCACCTGAACGGTGATGGCCCTGAGGCGC
Organism: uncultured Akkermansia sp.; assembly: GCA_900548895.1. Taxonomy (GTDB): domain Bacteria; phylum Verrucomicrobiota; class Verrucomicrobiia; order Verrucomicrobiales; family Akkermansiaceae; genus Akkermansia; species Akkermansia intestinavium. The sequence continues at coordinate 29,674 of URLZ01000011.1, read as the reverse complement.
GTGGGCTTCTGCTCGGGCAAAAACTTGAAGGCGGCCGCCCAGCGGGGGGCGCGTGCCGTCGAGCCCAGCGCCTCGCGCGCCGCGAAGTCGTCGAGCTTGATGACGGCGCCGTCCGTCGCGAAGCCGAGCTCGCGGCGCAGCACGCTGATGCGGCGCACGGCCTCGCGCAGCGGCTCCGTTCCCCGCACGCGCAGCATCGGCTCATTGCAGGGAATGCCCATGCGGTGCAGCAGCGCCTCGAAATCCGTCGATGTGTGCAGGCGCTCCCCCTGATACTGCCCCAGACCGTGGGCGAGAAAGCTCAGCGGGCGCCGAGCCACCTCTTGCGCGTCCAGCAGCTTGATCGTACCCGCCGTTGCGTTGCGCGGGTTGGCGAAGGCCGGCAGGCCCTCCTCGTCGCGCGCGCGGTTGAGGCGGTCGAAGTCCTCCGCGCGCATGAAAATCTCGCCGCGCACCTCCAGCAGCTCCGGGGCACCCTCGGGCAGGCGCGTCGGGATGGCCGCAATCGTGCGCACGTTGGCCGTGATGTCGTCGCCCGTCATGCCGTCGCCGCGCGTCGCCGCGTAGCGGAGGCGCCCCCGGCGGTACATCAGTGTCACCGCGCAGCCGTCGATCTTCGGTTCGACGACGACGGCCGGAGCCTCCTCGTGCATCGCCTCGCAGAGCCCGCGGTAAAAGGCCACCAGCTCGACGTCCGTCTCGCCGGCCTCGGGCTTGTGCTCAAAGATGTCGTCGATGCTCTGCATCGGCTCGGGGTGGCGCACCTTCGCGAAGCCCTCCGTGAGGTCGTTGCCCACGCGCTGCGTCGGCGACTCCGGCGTCACCCATTCCGGGTGGGCATCTTCGACCAGCTCCAGCTTGCGGTAGAGTGCATCGTATTCGGCGTCCGACACCTCGGGCTGCGCCTGGGCGTAGTAGAGCTCGTTGAGGTGGCGGATGCGCTCGCAGAGCTCCCGATAGCCTTCAAGGCTCATCGCGGCGGGATCTTCCCCCGCAGGCTGCCCCGCCTGCTCTCCCGCCTGTCTGGCGTATTCAAAGAGGTCCATTGTCGGCAAGTCAGCAAAATCGTCAGCAAGAGACAAAGGCGTGGAGCTCCGCTCCGGAAACCGGCGTCGCGCAGCGGCACTCTCGCAGGCCGCGCGGCGCCACGTCGCGCAGCACCCGCACGGCGCGCTCGTAGTCGCGCGAGAGCAGGGAGGGGGCGTGGGCATCCGAGTTCACCACCACCGGAATGCCGCGGCGCAGCAGCTCGCGCAGCACGTCTTCATCGGGGTACTGCACCGCGCAGGGCTTGTGCCAGCCGGCGGTGTTGAGCTCCACGACCATGTGGCCGGCCTCCAGCGCGTCGAAGACCGGCTCCCAGAAGAGGGTGAGCAGCTCCTGCGTGCGGCGCCCCCAGATCTTGACCAGATCCATGTGCCCCAGCACGTCGAAGAGCCCGCTGTTCACCAGCCCGAGCACGGCCTCGCGGTACAGGCGCCAGTCCTCCTCCTCGGAACCCGTCAGCGGCATCCCCGAGTAGAGCGAATCATCCACCGAGCCGCGCTGCCCCAGATAGTGCACCGAGCCGATCAGGTAGTCCCAGCAGCCCTTGGCGCGCAGCTCGCCGATCCAAGGCTCGATCCCGGGCAGCCAGTCGCACTCCAGCGCGGCGAGCACGCGCAGGTTGCTGCCGGCGGCGGCCTCGCGGGCTTGGGCAATCCAGTCGAGGTACTCCGGCAGCTGCGCGGAGCGCATGCGCCACAGATCAAAAGGCTTCTGCTCGTCATCGGGCATCGGCATGTGATCCGAAATCCCGTAGTCCGCCAAGCCCAGAGCGAGCGCCTGCCGCACGTAGTCGCGAGGCCGGCCTTCGGCGTGCAGGCAGAGAGGCGTGTGAGTGTGATAGTCCGCGCGTGCCATGAGCTCATGGTAGCACAGCCGGCCGCGGCGGTCAATGCGAGAGCGAGGATCCGCGCTTGCCAAACGCCGCCAAAAGCGTATAATAGCGCGCGATATCAAAACAGACACCATGGCAGACGCACGCTTCCAACCCTTGCCCGGATTCCGCGACTTCGCCCCGCAGGAATGCGCCCTCCGCAACTACCTCTTCAATACTTGGCGCAACGTCGCGCACCGCTACGGCTTCGTCGAGTGGGAAGGCCCCACCATCGAGCCCACCGAGCTCTACCTCAAGAAGAGCGGCGGCGAACTGCCCACGCAACTCTTCCGCTTCAATGACCAGGGCGGGCGCGACATCACCGTGCGCCCCGAACTCACCGCCTCGCTCGGCCGCATCGCCGCCGCCGTGCAGCGCGAGTACAGCAAGCCGCTCAAGTGGTTTGAAATCGGCTCCTGCTTCCGCTACGAGAAGCCGCAGAAGGGCCGCCTGCGCGAGTTCGTCCAGTTCAATGCCGACATCCTCGGTGAGGACGGAGCAGGGGCCGATGCTGAGCTCATCGCGCTGGCCATCGACTGCATGCGCGAGTTCGGTCTGGGGGCCGACGACTTCGTCGTGCGCGTCAGCGACCGCGAAGTCTGGCTGCGCTACGCCGCCGAGCACGGCATCCCCGAGGAGAAGACCGGCGACTTCCTCGCCATCGTGGACAAGTTTGAGCGCGACCGCCCCGAAGTCTGTCAGGAGAAGCTCGACGCCTTCGGTATGCAGCGCGACGAGCTCGTCGCCTTCATCGCCAACCCGCCGGCCGGCTGCTCCCCGCGCTACGACGCCGCCCTTGCCGAGCTGCGCGCCCGCGGGCTGGACGCCTACGTGCAGCTCGATCTCTCCGTCGTGCGCGGCCTCGCCTACTACACCGGCCTCGTCTTTGAAATCTTTGACAAGGGTCACAGCCTGCGCGCCGTCGCCGGCGGCGGCCGCTACAACGGCCTCGTCTCGACGCTCTCGAACGGCGCCGTCTCGCTGCCCGCCACGGGCTTCGCCATGGGCGATGCCGTCATTGCCCACCTCATCGAAGCTTGCCCCGCCGCCCGAGCTCTGCGCGACGCCGCGCTCAAGCCGCAGACCTGCGACCTCTACTGCGTGCTGGCCGATCCGTCCAAGCGCCCCGAGCTGCTCAACGTCGTCTCCACCCTGCGCGACGCCGGGGTGCGCGTCGATCTGCCGCTCTCGCCCTCCAAGATGAGCGCCCAGCTCAAGCATGCGGACAAGATCGGCGCCACCTATGCCGCCATCATCGGCAGCGAGTTCCCCGACATTCAGCTCAAGGTGCTCGCCACGCGCGAGAGCTACAACACCAACCTCGAAAGCCTGCTCGAGATGTTTCTGCCCGAGGCCCCCGACGACGATGAGGACGAGGCCGTCGACGGCGCGGCGGAACAGCCTGCTGAGTAAAGACGAGTAAAGAAAAACAGGCTTGACATTCAAAGCGTCGGGAGTATCATAGCGCCCGCTGTGGCGCCCCGCCGACGGCCGTCGGCGCTGAAACTTCAAAACAGATTTAGCATGAACACCTATCGTACACACAACTGCAATGCGCTTCGCCTGAGCGATGTCGGGCAGACGGTCACCCTCTCCGGCTGGGTCGATACCGTGCGCGACCACGGCGGCGTCATCTTCATCGATCTGCGCGACCGCGCGGGCAAGACCCAAGTCGTCTTTCACCCGGAAAACAACGCAGAGCTCGCGAAGCAGGCCGAGGCGCTGCGCGTCGAATCCGTCATCACCATCACGGGCAAGGTCGTCGGCCGCCTCAAGACCGAGGAGGTGGACGCCACCAACCCGGATCTCGCCACCGGTGAGATCGAGGTCGAGGCCGAGAGCATGACCGTGCTCAACCGCGCCGCCGTCCTCCCCTTCCAGCTCGATCGCCCCGTTACCAACGAGGACATCCGCCTCAAGTACCGCTTCCTCGACCTGCGTCGCGCCTCGATGCAGCGCAACATCATTCTGCGCCACCGCATCACCAAGACCATGCGCGACTACCTCGATGAGCAGGGCTTTTTGGAGATCGAGACGCCCATCCTCTCCAAGAGCACGCCCGAGGGCGCTCGCGACTTCCTCGTGCCCAGCCGCCTCACTCCCGGCAGCTTCTACGCCCTCCCGCAGGCGCCCCAGCAGTACAAGCAGCTGCTCATGGTCGCGGGCATGGAGAAATACTTCCAGGTTGCCCGCTGCTTCCGCGACGAGGACCTGCGCGCCGACCGCCAGCCCGAGTTCACCCAGATCGATATCGAGGCCTCCTTCATCACCCCGGAGGACATCTACAACTGGGTGGAGCAGATGCTCAAGCGCGTCTTCAAGGAGTCCGTCGGCCGCGACATCGTCACGCCCTTCCCGCGCATGACCTGGCACGACGCGATGGATCAGTACGGCTCGGACAAGCCGGAGCGCCGCTTCGAGATGAAGCTCACCGACTGCTCGGACATCTTCGCCAAGAGCGACTTCCGCGTCTTCTCGGGCGCCATCGCCAACGGCGGCGTCGTCAAGGCCATCAACGCCAAAAACTTCTCCCCCTCCGTCGGCCAGGTCGATTCGCTGACCAAGACCGCCGTCGAGGCCGGAGCCAAGGGCCTCGCCTACATCAAGGTGCGCGACGTCAACGACCGCGACGGCTGGAAGAGCCCCATCACCAAGCGCCTCACCGACGCTGAGATCGACGCCCTGCGCGAGCGCCTCAACATCGAGAGCGGCGACTGCATCTTCTTTGCCGCCGGCCCGTGGGAGGAGAGCTGCACCATCCTCGGCCGCGTGCGCCTCGAGTGCGCCGGCTACATGGAGCTGCTCAAGGGCAACACGGATGTGGACCTCTTCTGGGTCACCCGCTTCCCGCTCTTCGGCTGGGATGCGGAGGAGAAGCGCTTCTGCGCCATCCACCACCCCTTCACCCGCCCCGTTCCCGAGGATGTCGACAAGGTTCTGCGCGGCGAGATCAGCACGGATCTCTGCGCCGAGGCCTACGACGTCATCTTCAACGGCAATGAGCTGGGCGGCGGCTCCATCCGAATCCACGAGAAGGACCTTCAGGATGCGACCTTCCGCGCCCTCGGCCTCGACGAGGCCACCATTCATGAGCAGTTCGGCCACATCCTCAGCGCCTTCTCCTTCGGCGCGCCGCCCCACGGCGGTCTCGCGCTCGGTCTCGATCGCGTCGTCATGCTCATCGGCGGCTGCGAGTCCATCCGTGAGGTCATCGCCTTCCCGAAGAACAACCGCGGCGCGGATCTCATGAGCGACTCGCCGGCCCCCGCCGAGCCCAACCAGCTGCGCGACATCCACATTCAGGTCAAGCTGCCGGAGAAGCTGCGCCTCAAGCTCGAGGCGGAGAAGGCCGCCGCCGAGCAGGCCGCTCAGCAGGCTTCCGAGGCGCCGTCCGCCGACTGAGCCGACTGAGCCGACTGAGAGGCAGCCGGGCTGCACGAGAGTCTTCAGTGACTCCCGAGACGTCCGCGGCCTGATCGGCTCATACGGATCAAGCAAACCCAGCGGATCTCTTTCCCGCCGCGCTCCCGATGAGGGAAGCGCGGCGGTTTTGTGTTTCGCCGACACCGCATGTGCCGAGGAGACTCGTTTTTTTGTCCCGGCAACTGCGGCCGTTTGCTCAGCACTGAGCGGTGGAGAGGTCACGCCTCGAGCTTGACTTTCCGCCCCTCATCCGTACAATGGAGCGCATGAGCTCCCACCCCCTTGCTGCGCTGTTGATGCCGGCGCTGGCCATCGTCATTCCCGCCGGAGCCGAGACCGCCGCCCCCGCACTGCTGCCGCCCGGTGCCATCTGGCAGGATAATAACGGCCGACACATCAACGCCCACGGTGGCGGAGTCCTCGTGGACAACGGCACCTATTACTGGTATGGCGAGCACAAGGTGGAGGGCGATGCCGGCAATTACGCCCAAGTCGGCGTGCACTGCTACAGCTCGCGCGACCTCGTGCACTGGACGGATGAGGGCATCGTGCTGCCCGTGAGCGACGATCCCGATTCCCCCATCGCCAAGGGCTGCATTCTGGAGCGTCCCAAGGTTGTCAAATGCGCCGCCACCGGGCGCTATGTCATGTGGTTTCACCTGGAGCTCAAGGGTAAGGGATACTCCAGCGCCTACTCGGGCGTCGCCGTGAGCGAGAACCCGACGGGGCCCTTCACCTTCCTGCGGGCCGGTCGCATCAACCCCGGACACTGGCCTCTCAACCTGCCGGAAGAGCAGCGCGACGCGAGCCTCTCGCCCAAGCTTCCCGTGCTGCGCTCCAGCAGCTACGGAGAGGGCGACGACCGCCTCGCTTTCCTGCGCCGCGACTTTGCGGGCGGGCAGATGGCGCGCGACATGACGATCTTCGTCGACGATGACGGCACCGCTTACCACATTTACGCCTCGGAGGAGAACTCCACCCTGCACATCGCCGAGCTCACTCCCGATTACACCGCCCACACGGGGCGCTACATCCGCCTCTTTGAGGGGCGCTTCCACGAGGCCCCGTCCATCTGCAAGCGCGGCGGCAAATATTACATGATCACCAGCGGCTGCACCGGCTGGGCGCCCAACGCCGCCCGCTCGATGGTGGCCGACTCGATCTTCGGCGAGTGGAAGGAGCTGGGCAACCCCTGCACCGGCCCGGGTGCCGACAAAACCTTCGGCGCGCAGAGCACCTACATCCTGCACGTCCCCGATCGGCCCGACACCTACATCTTCATGGCCGACCGCTGGAGACCCGCCAACGCCATCGACGGTCGCTACGTCTGGCTGCCCTTGCAATTCACACCCGAGGGCGGGCTGCGCCTTGAAATGCCCGCCCGGAACGAAGCCCAGGCGCCTGAAAAGCTATGACGAGTGATCCTGCAGAGGCCGTGACGGGCGATTCCGCAGAGGCCACGGCAAAGGATCCCACAGCGGCCAAGACGATGAGTCCCTCAGGGGTGAAAGCGTCGGATGAGGCCGCCGCCGAGGCGGCAGGGGAAGGTGGCGACGGGCTGGCGCGCGAGCCCCTCTTTGACATCCCCTACGTCGTGGCGGACCTTCCCACTGCCTCCGAAGCCTTCGTGCGTCTCGCGCAGCAAACGCAGCACCCGAGGCTCATTGCTCATTCCGACGTCCACCTCCTCACCCGCATGCTGCATGAAGAGGACTACGGCCGGGGCATGCGCGACTTCGATGCCATTTGTCCCGACGGCATGCCGCTCGTCTGGCTGCTGCGTCGCAAGGGGCGCTCGGCCTCACGCCTCTACGGGCCCGACATGATGGAGTGGATGTGGAAGGAGGGGCGCCGGGTCGGCCTGCGCCATTATCTGCTCGGCGGCAGTGAAGAGAGCATCCGCCTGCTGCAACAGAGGCTCGGGGAGCGCTATCCCGGCGTGCAGATCGCCGGCCACTACTGCCCGCCGATGCCGCCCTGGCCCGAGGGAGAGGATGAGCGCATCCTCGCGGCCCTGCGCGAGAGTGGCGCGCACTGCATCTGGGTCGGTCTTGGCTGCCCGCGGCAGGAGCGCTGGCTCTACACCCACAAGAGTGAGCTGCCGCCCGGCCTCTATTTCGGCGTCGGCGCCGCCTTCAACTTTCACGCCGGCCTCGTCCGGCAGGCGCCGCGCTGGGTGCGCCGCTGCGGTCTGGAGTGGCTCTTCCGCCTCGCCTGCGAGCCGCGCCGCCTCTTCCGCCGCTATCTGGTTCACAACACCCGCTTCCTGCTCGACCTGATTACGCGCCGCCCGTGAGGAGGACGCTCAGCGGCGAAAGCTCTCGGTGAAACCGGACAAGCCCGGGGGCTCAGCCGATCCATTCCGCGGAAGCAATTTGGGTTGAAACTCGGCCTCTCGGCGACGCTCATCCCGTGGCTCGCGGAGGCCGACAGCGGCTGGCAGTTGAGTCTGTCAACGTAGGGAGTGTGTTACCCCTGCGGGTGTAACGACCTCGGCCTTCTCGGACTCTTCCGGGGCGAGGCGCTGGTGGCCGACTCTGATGCCAGAGGGAAAAGCCTCGCCGCGCCGAAGGCCTGACGTCGGCGAGGTTCGCGCCTGTGAGGCTCAAACCCGTTTAACGATGAACGAACGGGGTATTCGTATGCTCGAGGTCACCGAGCGCGAACATGCGTCGGAATGGGCAACATGAGTCCGTCCGAATGCGGAGTTGACCGCATCCGAAGCTGTCCAGCTACGCGATGAGCTCGTTTGTGGCTGAGCTCATCGGCGGCTCCCGGTCGCCCCAACGCTTCAGTCGCCGCTCTTGAGCACGTTGATGAAGGCCTCCTGCGGAATGTTCACGCGGCCGATGGCCTTCATGCGCTTCTTGCCCTCCTTCTGCTTCTCGAGCAGCTTGCGCTTGCGGGTCACGTCGCCGCCGTAACACTTCGCCGTCACGTTTTTGCGCATGGGCGAGATGCTCTCGCGGGCGATGATCTTGCCGCCGATGCAGGCCTGAATCGCCACAGTGAAGAGCTGGCGGGGGATCACCTCCTTGAGCTTGAGCGCCAGCTCGCGGCCCTGAGCCTCGGCGCGCTCGCGGTGCACGATCATCGAGAAGGCATCGACGGGCTCACCGGCAATCATCATGTCCATCTTCACGAGCTGAGCTGCCTGATAGCCGTCGTACTCGTAGTCCATGGAACCGTAGCCGCGCGTGGTGCTCTTGAGCTTGTCGTTGAAGTCGACGAGAATCTCCGCCATGGGAATGCGGCAGGTGAGCATGACGCGCGTGTCGTCAATCGTCTCCGTATTCACCACCTCACCGCGCTTCTCCATCACAATGCGCATGATGTCGCCGATGTACTCGCTCGGGATCATGATGTAGACCTTGACGATGGGCTCGCGGATCTCCTTGAGCTCCTGCGGCTCGGGCAGCATGCTCGGATTGTCCACCTGCAGCTCGGTGCCGTCCGTCTTGGTCACCTCATAGATGACCGACGGGTAGGTCGAGATGACGTCCATGTTGAACTCGCGGCGCAGGCGCTCCTGAATGATCTCCATGTGCAGCAGCCCGAGGAAGCCGCAGCGGAAGCCGAAGCCGAGGGCAATCGAGCTTTCGCCCATGTAGGTGAAGGCCGCATCGTTGATCTGCAACTTCGCCATCGCGGCCTTGAGTGCCTCGTAGTCCGCCGAATCGACGGGGTAGATGCCGGAGAAGACCATGGGGCGAATCTCCTTGAAGCCGGGCAGGGGCTCGGGGCAGGGATTGGCGCAGTTCGTGTAGGTGTCGCCGATCTTGACGTCTGCTGCGGACTTCATGTTGGCGATGATGTAGCCGACGTCGCCCGTCTCGAGCTTGTCAACGGCCTGCATCTTGGGCGTAAAGATGCCGACTTCCTTGACTTCAAAGGTATCGTCGGTGGCGAAGAGCTTCACCTTCATGCCGCGTGCGACGCTGCCGCTGACGAGGCGCACATAGGAGACAACGCCGCGGTAGGCGTCGTAGACGGAGTCGAAGACGAGCGCGCGCAGGCAGTCATCCTGCTGCTCCGCGGGCGGCGGAACGCGCTTGACGATGGCCTCCAGCACGTCCTCGATGCCGATGCCCGCCTTGGCGGAGCAGAGAATGGCCTCTTCATGCGGGATGCAGACGACGTCCTCAAGCTGCTTGTACACCTTGGGGAGGTTGGCGCTGGGCAGGTCGATCTTGTTGATGACGGGCACGATCTCGAGGTGCTGATCGAGCGCGAGGTGCATGTTGGCCAGCGTCTGGGCCTCGACGCCCTGAGCGGCATCGACGATGAGCACGGCGCCGTCGCAGGCGGCCAGCGAGCGCGAGACTTCGTAGGAGAAATCGACGTGCCCCGGCGTGTCGAGCAGGTTCAGCTCGTAGGTGTTGCCGTCTTTCGCGCGGTAGCGCATGGTGACGGGGTGGGATTTGATGGTGATGCCCTTCTCTCGCTCCAGATCCATGGCGTCGAGCAGCTGATCCTGCTTGTCGCGCTCGGCGATGGTGTGGGTGAACTCGAGCAGGCGATCCGAAAGGGTGGTTTTGCCGTGGTCGATGTGAGCGATGATGGAGAAGTTGCGCTTGAACTTGATATCCGTACCCATGCGCGCGCAAGGATACGCGAATCAAGGGGATCAGTCAAGCTAAATGCGAGTCCGTAACTTGCGGAATACGTACCCGGAGGCATCACAACCGCGGGCGACGCGGGCCCTCGCGGGGACTGCGGGCTCCTGCGGGCATCGGTCGCTGACTTTCGCTGAGTTGGCTCGTTTCTCGCAGCTCGCTCGGCTCAGAGAGGGCCGAGAAGACGAGGGCAGGGGCTCTCAGAAATGCAGCAGCAGGTGCAGCCTTGCCTTCCCTTGCTGCACGGTCAGGCAGCCGGTGACGGTGCGCAGGCGGTGCAGCAGCTCGCCGGCCGGGCCGCTTTCCCACGCCTGCGGCAGGGCCCCGCGTCGGGAGAGCAGGGAGAGGGCGGCGCGCACATTGAGGTGGAAGACGGCGCCTGGCAGCGGCTCGCTGCTCGTTTTCCGCGCCAGAAGGGCGCGGTCTGCCTCGGCGTTGCTGCCGAGCAGCAGGTCGGTATCGCTCACGAGAATCCCGGGGCTGAGACCGGGGAGAGAGACGGGCAGCAGCAGGCGGTAGGAGGTGGAGCCGCGCGGGCCGTCCTGCACGGCCACGGGGAGCATGTTGATGACGTCCGGGTGCATGCCGACGGCCCGCACACCCGCATCGACCGCGTCCATCAGCTCCTCCCAGCCCTGCTGAAGCCCGCGCGGGTTGCTCACGGGGGCGTGGAGGCTGAGGCTCAGCTCGGTTCTCGGCTGCTCGCGCAGGACAATCCCCCCGTGGCGGGAGAGACTGCGCTGCACGGTGCGCAGGGCTCGCCCAGCCTGTCGGAGGCTCGGGCGCAGCAGGCGGTAGAGAGAAGCAGCGTCGTTCACCTTCGCCGCAGCGGCCTCGTCGGCCTTGGCGGTGTCCGCTGCGCTGCCGGAGGAGATAGCGCTGCCGGAGGTGGCGGCGTCTTGGCCATGGTCGGCGTTGTTGACGTTGTTCGTGTTGCTCGTGCTGTCTTTGCTGTCGGCGGGGCGTTCCGACCAGCGGTTCAGCGCGTGGGCGAGGCAGTGCTCGAGGGCGTTGCAGACGGCGTCCGAGTCGGGCAGGGTCGCGAGGTTGGCCGGGGCGGATTCGGCGCTGAGGATGACGCTCGGATCCTCGGTGCTGCTGGTCAGATACAGGGGCTCGGGCTCAAAGCTCAGCCCGCAGGCGTCACCGCAGGCCTCGATGTGCACGGCTGCGCTCGCCGCGTCATAGCGCAGCCGGAGCGTGAGTGGCTCCGTGAGGCGGAGGATCGGCTCCAGACTTTGGTCGCCCATGGCGGCGAGCTCGGCAAAGCTCGCTTCAGCGTGTTGGCGCTCGTGCGCTGCGGCGTCGGCGCCGGAAGCGAGGGCAGGGGAAGTGACGTCAGGAAAGATGGCGTCTGCGGAGGGGGCGTCCGCTGCGGCGGGAGCAAAGGATGAGGAGGCAACCGCCGATGCAAAGAGCTGCTCGTGCAGCTGCGCGGCGGCGTGCTTGCCATGGTGCAGCAGGGCGGCGGCCAAGGCGCGCAGGGGCGCGGCGTCAAGCTTGGCGATGAGGTGGGGCTGGCGATCCGTATGCCCGTCCGCCAAGCGTCCGAAGTCGGTCGCGAGGACGGAGTCTGCCGCCGTGGCGGGCAGGCGGATGTCTCTCGGGTTTTCAGTCAACACCCAGAGACTCATCCCGTCTCGGCGGACGTAGAGCAGGTGCAGGTAGCGGCCGGCGAGCGCTCCGTACTCGTCGACGCGGTCGGTGTTGGGCTTGCTGTCCTCGCCGGGCTTGCCCTCAGCCCCGGATCGGTCGGCGCCCGGGGGCCTTGTGTCACCGGGCTTCGAGTCGGCGGGCTTCCCTGAGCTCAGGCAGTGGAGGGCCCCCAGACTGAGGCGGTAGCCCTTCAGGGCTTTGTATCGCACCGGCTGCGCCCCGACGGCTTTGGCGAGGCGGTGCATGTGCTGCTCGCAGGCGGCTGCGGCGCGGTCGCCGCAACCCAGCACCAGATAGGCGGGGCTCAGCTTCGGGTTGCTCTTGGCGGTGTTGATCAGGAGGCTGCCGATCTTGCCGAGGGGGTCTTCCTCTTCGGCCGAAAGGACGAAAGGCACAGCGCCCACCGCTGCGGCCTTTTCATTTGAGCCTTGTAGGTGGCTCAGCTGCGCGGCCAAGGCTTCGGCGAGGGGGCTGGTCAGGCCGATGGTGGCGTGCTGCACGAGCGGCAGGTCGCGGCGCAGGCAGAAGAGGCTGAGGGAGGCGTGCACCACGGGGCTGTCGGCGAGGGAGGCGAGGCAGGTGACGTCCGCAGGCAACAGAGCCGCGCCCGGGTAGCGGCGGGCGCGCTGCTCAGCCGTGGCGGGCGGCGCGTCGGCGGCTGCCCGAGCCTCGGCCATCAGAGCCGCCTCGGGGGAGGACGGGGACGGCGCAGTCTGAGCCACCGGGGCCCCCGGAGCTTCACCTTCGGCGAGGGTTAGAGAGACAAAGCCCGGCGCGAGCGCGAGTACGAACGCCGGCAGCGGTGCAAGCGCTGCGCCGAGGCGTACAAAGTGGAGGGAAAAGAGAAACTTCACGGGCGTTGGTTTTTGAGTAGGGAGGCAGTGGGGTTAGCGGGGGGGGCTCAGCGGCTCTGCAGGGTGATCGGGCTTGGGGGGGCGGTGCCGTCTCCCGAAAGGCTCGGAGCCGGGAGGAGGAGACTCCGAAAGCCGCCAGAGCGAGGAGTTGTCCGTCCTGCGAGACTATTTCGGCCTCAGGCGGCTTCTGGAGGTGACCCGATCGAAGCTTGGTCGGCAGCGAGCCATGGGGAACCCGAATGGAGAGGGCGAGGTTTTGCTCCGCGCAGCATTCGGCTCTTCACTTGCCGTTTGAGGGGGCGGACTCTTGAAAGCTCAAGCCTCGACCGGTTTTGCCTCTGTTGGAAAGCACTGCCATTGTAAGGGAATTACATCCTGATTTCAAGTATAAAAAACGGGATCTGCGAACAAATTGTTTGACAAAGCATTGGCGGAATGGTAGAGCTACGGCTGGTATGACTCCTTTTCCCTCCTCCCTCATGGCGCGGCTGAGTGCCTACTTTGTGATCAGCAGTGCTTCCCTGCATGTTTTGCCGGCTACGGCTTCTTCCGAGCCCCTTGGGGCGCAAGGGAAGGAGCTTCCTGAAACGGCGTCCGCCGTGGATGTGGAGACAACGGACGAGGAGCGCATGGATCAGGTCAAGGATGCGCTTTGGAGCGAGGATGCGGAACAGGCCATCAGGCTGCTTCGTGAGGATGGTCTGGTGAGACGCTGGGAGGAGAAAGAGGGCGAATCCGTTCTCCGCAAGCTGCTCGTTCCCGGGCTGTCGGCGGATGTCGTTCGGGCTGCTCTTGAGGCCGGAGCTCGGGAGGACATCCGAGACCATCGTGGCCTGCTGCCGCTTCAAGAGGCTGTACGATCGGCCAGCGAGGATGGGGTCAGGGCTTTTGTGGACGGAGGCGCCTCGGTGAACCTGCGGGATGTACGGGGTAATACGCCGTTGCACGAGCTCTTTCGCGACCCGAATCGACTGCTGGTAGACTCGGGTACAAACGCCCGGGAGCAGACTCCGGAATCCATGCTCGCGATCGCGCAAATCCTGCTCGCGGCGGGGGCTGACCCGAATGCCGTGAATGCGTCCGGCGATACTCCTCTGCACGGGGCGGTTGCCGAGGCTTCTCCTGAGGTGATTCAGGCATTGCTGCAGGGCGGGGCGAATGTTCACGCTCGCAATCGACGGGGTGAAACGCCTCTGCTTGCGGCGGCAGATCGCCGGAGCCCTGAGGCCCTGCGTCTCCTTCTGAGCGCTGGGGCATCGGCACAGGAGGCAGATAACGCAGGCGAGACAGCGCTCCACGCCGCGGCTGGCTCTGCCTCGTCCGTTTCCATCCTGCTGGCTGCCGGAAGTTCGGTAAATTCGGCGGATCGAAGCGGGCTGACACCCCTGATGGCTGCGGCTCGTCTCGGGGATTCGGAAAGCGTGGCGCTGCTGCTTCGGGCCGGGGCGGATCCCGGCGCTCGAGATGCTGACGGTTGCACGGCGCTCTCCTATGCCGCCGCAGCCGGTTCTGTTGCCGCGATGCAGCTTCTCCTCGAGGCCGGTGTCGAGGCTGACGGGGCGGATCGCAACGGAAAGACGCCGCTGCATCACTTGGCCTGCGCCTCCTTCGGGAAGAGCGATGAGGATGCCGTGGCCTGTCTTCGTCTGCTGCTGAAGGCCGGAGCTGATGTTCAGTCCCGCGACACAAGGGGGATGACGCCCCTGCACGAGGCGGTTAAAGTTCACTGCGGCGCCTTGGTTCGCGGCCTTCTGGAGGCTGGGGCGGAGGTGAACGCTCGCTTCGGAGAGGGACGCACGGCGCTGCATGAGGCAGCTAAAGGAGGAGGCTCGGATATCCTCCGCCTGTTGCTGGCAGCAGGGGCTGATCCCAACGCAGAGGACGGCTCCGGCCGGCGCCCGCTTCACGAGGCTGCCGGCTCCAGTTGCGGGGAAAGCTGCGTGGAGGCTCTGCTGGCAGCGGGGGCTGCCCCCGATGCGATGGATGCGCGGGGCTTCACGCCGCTTCATGAGGCTGCCGCACGCGGGGAGGTCGCTTCGCTGCGCCTCCTGCTGGCAGCCGGCGTTTCGCCCGATTGCTGCTGTGAGGCAACGCAGCTGTGTCCGCTGCACTGCGCGGCTCTCGGCGGAAGCGCGCCCCCCGAAGATGGCGACCCTCTGGTGTCCGAGAGGGTCGAAACCAGCGCCTACCGCTATAATGACCCTCCCTTGAGCGAGGTGGAGGCCGAGGGTTACGAAAACTGCGTCGCCGCTCTGCTGGCAGCAGGCGCAGACCCTGATGCGATGACGGCCGAGACGAATCTGACTCCCCTTCATTTGGCAGCGTGGGCCGGGCATGCCGGCATTGCCGGGCTCTTGCTGAAGGGCGGTGCGGACGTCGAGGGGAAGGGGCAAGCGAGACTCACGCCGTTGAGAACGGCCGTCGGCCGTAATCAACGGGAGGTTGTGCGCTTGCTGGCCGAGGTTGTCTTTTCGCGCCCCGTTCAAGAGTCCTCGGATGATGACATCGAGGACGACGACGGAATGTGTGGTCTGTATGATGTTGCCATCCTCGATTCCCATGCCGACGTCTTCCTCGCCCTGCTGGAAGCGGCGCAGCGCCACCCGGATCATATGCCGAACTTGCCGGAGTTGCTCGGGTCTGCGCTTTCGGAGGGGAGGGATGACATCGCACTGATACTGCTGGCGACCGGAGTTCAACCTGATGCGCCATCCGGGTCCAGCGCGGGGAGTCTGCACAGGGCTGTGAGAAACTCGTCTTGCCCCGGGGTCCTGGTGCCGGCTCTGCTCGCCGCCGGAGCTGATGCGTCTGCGCTCGATGGTGAAGGTCGAACGCCGCTCATGTATGCGCGGGAACTGGGGCGCACGGAGCTTATCCCGCTTCTCGAGGCTGCGGCTTCATCCCCGCGCCGCAGCTCGGCCGCTGAGTCGGACCGGTCTCACGAGGCGCCTGAGGTGGGAGATGCGGAACCGACGCCCTGAGCCGTTCGCGAGGGGCAGGCGTTGTCCTCCCCGGGGACGGGGAGGTTCCTCGCCTCGGTTGCCTCACGAATTCACGGGAACGGACACTGGGCAGAAGCGCGTGGCTGAGTCAAAAAAAAGTTGCCAAGTGAGCGCCCCGGGCATACAATACGCCCATGCAGGATACCTCTCTCTTCCGGGCCTGGGCAGAAGTGGACACGGACGCCATGCGGCACAACCTTTCCGTGATCCGCCGCGTGCTGCCGAATCACCGTCAGATGGCTATCGTGAAGGCTGAGGCCTATGGCCACGGGCTGGAGGGCGTCGTGCGCGCTCTGGACACAGAGCCGATTGAATTTTTTGGGGTTGCGACGGTGACGGAGGCGGCGCGCGTCCGCGATGCGGGCTGCCGCGTCTGTCCCTTTATCCTCGGTCCCTGTTTCCCGGCCGAGCGCGAGGCCATCGTGCAGAACGGGTGGCGCGCCGCGCTGTCAAGCCTGGAGGAGGCTCAGCATTTCAATTCGCTCGGAAAGCTCTACGGCAAAAAGGTGCATCTGCACATCAGCGTGGATACCGGCATGGGCCGGGCCGGTCTGCTGCCGACGGATCTGCCGGGGCTCGGCGAGGCGCTCAACAACTTCGAGAACCTGCACATCGAGGGCGTGTTTTCCCATCTGTCCGCGGCCTCGAAGGATATTTCATTCACGCATCGGCAGATTCGCTGCTACGAGCGCGCCGTCAAGGAGCTCAGCGAGCATCTCGAGCTGCCGTACCGCCACCTGTGCAGCAGCGCGGCCGTGTTCAACTACTCCGCACCGAGCACGAACATGGTGCGCCTCGGCCGCATCCTCTACGGCTACTCGCCCATGCCCTCGCCCTACAACCGCGAGCTGCGCAATACGCTGACGCTCTACAGCCGCGTGACGCTGGTGCGCACGCTGCCCGACAACCACGGCGTCTCCTACGACCACACCTACATCACCAGCGGCCCCACGCGCGTGGCCACCATCGGCATCGGCTTCGCGGACGGGTACCTGCACTACCTCTCCAACACGGGGTCCCGCGTTTACCTCAACGGCTCGTACTGCCCCGTGCTCGGCCGCGTCACGATGGATCAGATCATGGTTGACGTCTCGCACCTCAGCGCGGTGGAGCCCGGCGATGTGGCGGAGATCATGGGGCCGAACGTGCCTTGGGAGGAGCTCACGACGCGCGCCCACACGATTCCGAGCAACGTGATCACGAGCATTTCGGGGCGCGTGCCCCGCGTGTATCTTCCCTGAGTCCTCCTCGGAGGTTTGCGGCTCTCCCTCTGTGTTGAAGAGCTTCGCTGAATCGGGGCCATGGGGGCTGGGACGCCGGATGCAGACCGAACGGGGACGGGGCGATGCACGGTGCAATTTCCCCGTCCCTTCCCCGTGGCTCCCGGCCTTTGCGCCGCTCCGCTGTGCAAGACGGATATGAAAAAGGAGGCGAAGGGTCGAGCCCTTCGCCTCCGAGGATATTCGGAAGAGGAGGAGCCCCGCGGGGCCGAGCCTCCACCTCACTTCACCGTGGAGCGATGCCGCTTCAGCGGAGCAGATCCATTGCGCTTTGGCGATTGAAGCCGCGGCTGCCCGTGGCGATGTCCAGAGCCGTGCGGCCGCTGCGGTCGCGCAGGTTGCGGTCGGCACCCTTCGAGAGCAGGAGGCGAATCACCTCGATGCGCTGCTCCTCAGCCGCCTTCATGAGGGCGGTCTCGCCCATGCGGTTCTGCGCATTGATCGCGGCACCGCGCTCAAGCAGCATCTCCACAACCGCAGCATAGCCCTCGTCCGCAGCCTCCATCAGGGCTGTGTCACCGTCGCGCTCCGCCAGGTTGACGTTGGCCCCGGCGTTGAGCAGCATGGTCACGATGCGCTCGTTGCCTTCAGAGGCGGCCTCGATGAGAGCCGTCTTGCCGTCGTAGTCCTGAAGGTTGACGTCCGCACCGGCCTTGAGCAGAGCCGCCACCACATTGGCGCGACCCTCCCCGGCGGCCACCATCAGCGGCGTCTCGCCGTCCTCGTCGCGCTCATTCACCTGAGCACCTGAGGCAATAAGCGCGCTGACGCGGTCCGCACTTCCGTGCTCGGCCGCGCGCATCAGCGGCGTCTCGTCATCGTCGTCATCGGCCAGCAGCGGCATGCAAGCTACGGCAGCGCAGGCGGCGAGTGCCGTCGGAACGCCGAAGCGCCGGCAGCTCTGCCCCAGTTTGTTGAGGTATGTGTTCTTCATGTCTGGAATGAGTTTAAAGTTACAAGTTCAACTTACACCCGCAAAAGGGGGCTGTCAACCAACATTTATGCCATATTTCAAAATAATCCAACTAATTTGGCAGGAAATAGGCGGAACGGGTCTGTGAAGGGGCGCTTCGACCCGCTCCTTGCCGATTCTCTTCGGGGGCTTGCGCGCGCGTCAGCGCTCACCTGCGCGCCGACGCGCGCGCGATTTGCCGTTGACTTTGCCCCCGAGGGGTGGTAGGCTTCCGGCATGTCACAAGCAGACCTGATTGAGCAGATCAGCCGGCTTCGCCGGGAGCGCAATGCCATCATTCTGGCCCACAGCTACCAGCGAGGGGAAATTCAAGACATCGCCGATTTTGTGGGTGACTCGCTCGCCCTGGCCCGGCAGGCTCAGGCGGCAGACTGCGACGTCATCGTCTTCTGCGGCGTACATTTCATGGCGGAGACCGCCTGCATCCTCAACCCGAGCCGCACCGTTCTGCTGCCCGATCTCGATGCAGCCTGCTCGCTTGAGGCCTCGTGCCCGGCGGCGGAGCTCGAGGCCTTCCTGAAGGAGCACGAGAGCGAGAACTACTACGTGGTCGCCTACGTCAACTGCTCCATCGGCGTCAAGGCCCTGGCCGACGTGATCGTGACGAGCGGCAACGCCCAGCGCATCATCGAGACGGCTCCGGAGGATCGCCCGATTCTCTTTGTGCCCGATCGCAACCTCGGCGCCTGGACCTCGGCGAAGACAGGGCGCGCCATGACGCTGTGGAACGGGGCCTGCCACGTGCATGAGCAGTTTACGCGCGACAAGATCCTCGACCTGCGCGAGCAGTATCCCGATGCCGAAGTCGTCTGCCACCCCGAGTGTCAGGAGCCGATCCGCCTGCTGGCGGACTACGTCTGCTCGACGGAGAAGATGATCGGCTATTGCTCTCAGTCTGCCGCCAAGCGCTTCATCATCGTGACGGAGACCGGCATTCTGCACCGCCTCCGCAAGCTCATCCCCGACAAGGAGTTCATCCCGGCGGGGACGGAGAAGTGCTCCTGTGCCGAGTGCGAGTACATGAAGCTCAACACGCTGGAGAAGATCCGCAACTGCCTGCGCGACATGAGCCCCGAGGTGCGCGTGCCCGAGGATCTGCGCCTCCGCGCCGAGAAGCCCCTGCTGCGCATGCTCGAGCTCTCGAAGTGAGGCCCGCGCGGCGGTCTCCGAGACGCCCCGCTGCGCCGAATCCTCGCTGAGACCTACTCCTCGCTGAGGCCTTGCGACCCTGAGGCCACGTGAAGGCGCCTTCTCGGTCCCTGCGTCCGCCACCGCCGCGGCTCTTTGCCTGCTGCGTGCTGCGGGGGCGACGCTTCCAGCGCAGAGGCAAGGGCGCCCGCATCAGCGAGCATGCCCGAGCCTCAACGCGCCCGCAACGACTCACGACGACCCAGACGAACGATGCAAATTGCCCCTCACATCCTCGCCCACGGCAACTGGATCTCCATGGAGGACTTCATGGAGCTGGCGCTCTATGATGAGAACTACGGCTACTACAGCACCCACATCAGCGGCATCGGCTACCGCGGCGACTTCAGCACCAGCGCCACCATCAGCGACCTGCTCGCCCGCCGCCTCGTGCGTGCGTGGAAGCAGAGCTGCCGCGACCACGGCCGCCATCTGCCCTTCATCGAAATCGGCGGCGGCAACGGTGACCTCTCGATGGGGATTGCCCGCAGCCTCGGCTTCTTCGGGCGCCTGCGCTCCCGCTACCTCATGGTGGATCGCTCGCCCAAATTGCTGAGACTTCAGGCCATGGTCGGCGGGGGCTTCGTGCGCGTCTACCCCACGATCGAGGCCGCGCTCAAGCATGCGGGCGGCCACGCCTTCATCTTTTGCAACGAGCTGCCGGACGCCTTCCCGGCGCGCCAATTCGTCTTTCAGGACGGCGAATGGCTCGAGCTGGGCCTCGCCGTGATCGACGGACGCATCGTGCGGCAGGCCTGGAAGCGCCCGCTGCCGGCCTCCACTGCCTTTGAGCGCTGGGCCCGCGAAGGGCAAGTCATCGAAGTGCACGAGAGCTACCACAAGTGGTACACCGCCTGGCAGCCCCTGTGGAAGAGCGGCAGCTTCATCACCATCGACTATGGCGAAGGCGTGGACACGCTCTACCACCGGCGCCCCGATGGCACGCTGCGCGGCTACAAGGCGCACCAACTGCTCGATGCGGACAGCCTCGCGGCGGCGGCCGGGCATTGCGACATCACCGCCGACGTCAACTTCAGCGACCTGCAGCAGCTGGCCGACCGCTGCATCGGCGACGTGACCGAGTACATGAGCCAGCGCGACTTCCTGAAGGATGATGCGGATCTGAACAACCCCGGCGACCGCCACCTCATCGACGTGCCCGGCGCGGGGGATCACTTCAACGTGCTCATCCAGCACCGCTTCGCCACCTGAGGCTATCTGAGGCCACCAGAGGCTGGCTCCCCTCCCGACCATCATGACCGGCGAGCACTTCACCCTCAACGGGCGCCCCGTCGACGCCACAACCGTGCTGCGCGGCCAGTTCCGCCCGCGCAGCGCAAGCGAGAGCGAGGCTCTCGCCTTTTTGAAGGAATGGTACGGCCCCGCCGAGGGAATCGCGCTGCAGAGCTCGGGCTCCACCGGCGCGCCCAAGCGCTTTCTCGCCTCGCGCGACGCCATGCGCGCCAGCGCCGCACTCAGCAACCGCATCTTCGGGCTCAGCGCCGGCAGCACCGCCCTGCTGGCCCTGCCGCTCACCTACATCGCCGGCAAAATGATGCTCGTGCGCGCCCTCGTCGGCGGGCTGAACCTGCAATTGGTCGATCCCGACTCGCGCATCCTCAGCCGGCTCGACGAAGCCCTCGGACCCGGCGAGCCCTGCCGCTTCGCCCCGCTCGTGCCGATGCAGCTCAGCCGTGCGCTGGAGCAGCCCGGCGGCCTCGCCGGGCTTGAGCGCATCGACTGCGTTCTCGTGGGCGGCGGCTTCGTCGACCCCGCTCTCGAAGACGCCCTTCAGACCACCTCCTGTCGCCTCTACGCCTCCTACGGCATGACGGAGACCCTCTCGCACATCGCCCTGCGGCGCCTCAACGGGCCCGAGCGCAGCTCCTGGTACACCCCGCTGCCCGGCGTGAGCCTCCGCCTCAACGATGACGCCTGCCTGGTCATCAGCGCCCCGCATCTGGGCGTCTACGACCTGGTCACCAACGACCGGGCTGAGCTGCGCGGCGACGGGTGCTTTCGCATCCTCGGCCGCCGCGATGCCGTCATCAACAGCGGCGGCATCAAGATCCAGGCCGAGGCCCTCGAAGAGCAGCTGCACGCGGCCACCGGTCTCACCCTGCTCCTCGTCGGCACCCCGCACCGCCTGCTCGGCTCCTGCCTCACCCTGTTGATCGAAGGCCGACCGAGACCCGAACAGGAGCAGGCGCTTCAGCGCGCCTGCGAGGCTCTTGAGCCCCACCTGCGCCCGCGCCGCCGCCTCGTCCTCGATCAACTCCCGCGCACGTCCAGCGGAAAAATCGCGCGCGCCAAAGCCCAAGCCATTGCCCGCGAGCACTTCGCCGCAGCCGACGGTGAGGAGCATGCCGACCACTGATTTCTGCGGCGGCTCGGGTGGCGGCCGGTGTTTGCTCCCGGAGCTCAGGGCCGGAGTTCAGCTTAGAGCGTCGCCGCCGCGCCGCGTTGACAAAAAAAATCGCTGTTCCCTCTTGACAGAACGCGTGCCTTCGCTATAATTCGCCTCAGAACATTTCATCTTTTCATAAAATGGCGAACGACGAAACCCTCGCCCTGAGCCGCCTGGCGGACGTCTTCAAAGCTCTGGGGCACCCCACGCGCCTGTGGATTGCCCGGCGCCTGGAGGGCGGGGCCTGCTGCGTCGGCGACCTGGTCGACGGCACGGACGAGGAGTTCTCGACGATCAGCCAGCACCTCAACGTCCTGAAGCGGGCCGGCGTCGTCGAGGCCGAGAAGCGCGGCAAACAAGTCTTTTACAGCCTGCGTTACCCCTGCCTGCCCTGGCTCATCCGCTGCATGGAGGCGCGCGACGGCCGCCTCAGCGATGACCCGGAGCAGAGCAAAGCCCTGCTCAGCGAACAGCTGCGCCACTTGCTCAGCCTGCTCTGAGTCCGCCGACCTTCCCGACCCCCGTAACGAATACCGGACCGAACGCCGGCTTGAGCCGCGCGCACGCCGCCCTCTCGCCCCGCCGCCTCACCACTCTCCCCCGACCGCCTTCCCGACCACCCCTCTTCTCTGACTCGATACCGTACGAATATATTTCGTCATTCCATTAAATGAACTAACCAAAAAACCAATCACACCATGCAATTTGAACAAATCCGCAGTGCTACCTCCATCGTCACCTTTGGGGGCGTCCGCTTCCTGATCGACCCCTGGCTGGCCCCCAAGGACAGCTTTCCGCCCATCCCCGGCTCCCCGAACCCGGATCTCCGCTGCCCCATCCATGATCTGCCGAAGCCCGTCGACGAGCTCCTGCAGGTCGATGCCGTCATCGCGACGCACCTGCACTTCGACCACTTCGATGAAGCGGCCATGCAGCAGATTCCGCACGACATCACCCTCTTCGCTCAGGATATCTACGACGCTGACACGCTGCGCCGCCGAGGCTTCCGCAACGTGACGGTGCTGACCTACGCCGGCATCGAGTGGAACGGCGTCACCTTGCACAAGACGCCCTGCCAGCACGGACAGGCGAGCAACATGTGGGCCATCTACGAGCGCGTGCAGATGCGCGGCGAGGCCTGCGGCGTCATCATGCAGTCGCCGAAGGAAGCGAAGGTGCTCTACCTCGTCGGCGACAGCATCTGGTACCCCGGCGTGCAGGCCACCATCGACACCTACAAGCCCGGCGTCATCGTCATCAACGCCGCCGGCGCCTGCGTCGAGGGCTCCGGCCTGATCATCATGGGACTTGAGGACGTGCAGACCGTGATGAACTACGCCCCGAAGGCCACCGTCATTGCCTCGCACATGGACAACGTCGGCCATGCCACCGTCTGGCGGAGCGACCTGCGGAAGCTGCGCGACGAGAAGGGCTCCGGCGACCGCCTGCTCATCCCCGAGGACGGGGAAGTGTGCCGCCTCTGAGTTTCCGCTCGCGGGCTCTGCTTCAGCGCTCGGGCGGCCGGACGTCGTGCCCGAGCGCTCCTCCGCCTTCACACCTCCTTCCGTTCTCCCTCCCTTTGAGCCGACAGAGGGCGTGAGGGAAGGGGCGGGCGAAGGAGAGAAAAGGGGAGAGATGAAAACGATAGCTGATATTCAGCGCTTTAGCTATTTTGCGGCGCTCTTTCACTTGCGTCTTGACAAACGCGTCTCCCGGTGATAAACCGCTGCGCCCGCATGCGTCATCCTGCGGGCACCCGCACATGAACAGCATTCGCCTCACGCTGGCTCGCTGGCTGCCCCTCGTCGGCCTGACGATTGCCGCCTTCGTCTTCAACACCACGGAGTTCATCCCCATCGGCTTGCTCACCGACATCGCCCACTCCTTCGGCATCACCGAGGCGCACGCCGGCTTGCTCATCTCCGTCTACGCCTGGATGGTGGCGCTGCTCTCCCTGCCGCTGATGGTGCTGGCCTCGCGCGTGCCCTACCGCCTGCTGCTGCTGGGCACGGTGACGCTCTTCGTGCTCTGCCACATCGCCTCAGGCTTTGCCGGCAGCTTCGGCATGCTGATGGCCTCGCGCCTCGGCGTCGCCTGCACCCATGCCGTCTTCTGGGCCATCGTCTCGCCCCTGGCCGTGCGCGTGGCCCCGCGCGGGCGCGATGCCACGGCGCTGGGCATGATCCTCGGCGGAACCTCCATCGCCATGATTGTCGGCCTGCCGCTGGGGCGGGCCATCGGTCTGCACCTCGGCTGGCGCGCCTCCTTCCTCTGCATCGCCGGCTGCGCGGCGGCGGTGCTGCTGCTGCTGGCCTGCTGCTTCCCGCGCATCAGCAGCGACGGAGCCTCCCGCCACATCGACCTGCCGGCGCTGCTGCGCCGCAAATCCCTGCTGGCGCTCAACACCTTCACCCTCCTGCTCGTCACGGCTCACTACACCGCCTACAGCTACATCGAGCCCTACCTCCTGCAGGTCGCCCACGTCAGCAACAACGTCATCACCCTCATCCTCATGCTCTTCGGCCTCGCCGGCATCGTCAGCAGCGTGCTCTACTCCTGCCAGTTCCGCCGGCACGCCATGGCCTTCATCCTCACGCCCGTCATCGGCATCACCTGCCTGCTCTTCGGCATGCAGCTCTTCTCGGCGAGCCTCGTGAGCATCATCGCGCTGTGCATATTCTGGGGCATGTCCATCACCTCCTTCAACCTCGTGGCCCAGTCCGGTGTGATTCATTTTGCCCCGCAGGATACCATGCTCGCCATGGCGATGTTCTCCGGCATCTACAACATCGGCATCGGCCTCGGCTCGGTGATCGGCGGCAGTGTCGAGACCCGCATCTCGCTAAGCAGCATCGGCTACGTCGGCGGAGCCATCGCGCTGCTCGCCCTCGTCTTCTACGCCCTGCGCTTTCACGCCTATATGCGCGATTTCTGCGCTCGGAATCGCTGAGCCCGCGAGCCGCCTGACGCCGCAGAGCTCGGGGGGCGAGAGCTACCGCGTGTGCCCCGTGACGTGCTCCGAGCCGTGCTCCCCGTATGCACCCCTTGCCGTGGCGCGAACATCCCCACCTCTTCCGGGCATCCGAAGATGAAAAAGCCCCCGGCCTCTGCGCGAGGCCGGGGGTGAATGTTTCGGGCGGCTTGAAGAAGCCGGCGCTTGTCTGCCGACGGTGGCTCAGCAGCCGCAGGAGGGCTGACTCGCCTCCTGCGCCTTGAGCAGCGTGTCGCAGGCGCAGCAGAAGTTGCGGTCGCCGTAGGCGTTGTCGACGCGCGAGCAGGAGGGCCAGAACTTGTGCAGGCGCTGCCCCTCGGCGGGATAGGCCGCCTGCGAGCGCGTGTAGGCGTGCGTCCACTCATCCGCCGTGACGCAGAGAGCCGTGTGCGGCGCGTTGACCATCACGTTGTCATCGGCCGGCACGCGACCTTCGGCCACCGCGCTCATCTCCGCATGGATGCTGATCATCGCGTCGATGAAGCGGTCGAGCTCAGCCTTGCTCTCGGACTCCGTCGGCTCCACCATGAGCGTGTCATGCACCGGGAAGCTCATCGTCGGGGCGTGGAAGCCGTAGTCCATGAGGCGCTTCGCAATGTCATCGACCGACAGATGGCTCTTGTGCAGCATCTCGCGCGTGTCGAGAATGCACTCGTGAGCCACGAGCCCGTTGGCGCCCGTGTAGAGCGTCGGGAAGTAGGGGGCCAGTCGGCGCGAGATGTAGTTGGCGTTGAGGATGGCCACCTGCGAGGCCTCGACCAAGCCGTCGCTGCCCATCATGGCCAGATACATCCACGAGATGGGGCAGATGCCCGCGGAGCCGAACTCGGCGGACGAGACGGCACCCTGCGTCTGCTCCGCCCCCTGAATCACGTGGCCGGGCAGATAGGGCGTGAGGTGCGCCGCGCAGCAGATGGGGCCCACGCCGGGGCCGCCGCCGCCGTGCGGCATCGCGAAGGTCTTGTGCAGGTTGAGGTGGCAGATATCCGCGCCGATGAAGCCCGGATTCGTCAGGCCGCACTGGGCGTTCATGTTCGCGCCGTCCATGTAGACCTGACCGCCGTTCTCATGCACGATGCGGCAGAGCTCGGCGATGCCGGGCTCGTAGACGCCGTGCGTCGAGGGATAGGTCACCATGATGGCCGCCAGCTTGTCGCGATGCGTCTCCGCCTGAAGCTTCAGATCCGCCATGTCGATGTTGCCCGCCTCGTCGCACTTGACGCCGACAACCTTGAAGCCGGCCATCGAGGCCGAGGCCGGGTTGGTGCCGTGGGCCGAGGCCGGGATGAGGCAGACATCGCGGTGCCCCTCGCCCTGCGCCACCTGATAGCGGTGGATGGTCAGCAGGCCCGCATACTCGCCCGCCGCGCCGGAGTTCGGCTGAAGGGAAACGCCGTCAAAGCCCGTGACAACCGCCAGACGCTTCTCGAGATCCTCCAGCATGTGGCGCATCCCCTCGCACTGATCGGCCGGCGCAAAGGGGTGCAGCGCCGTGACCTGCGGCCAGGTGATGGGCATCATGATCGAAGCGCAGTTCGCCTTCATCGTGCAGGAGCCCAGCGGAATCATCGCCTCGTTGAGCGCGAGGTCCTTGCTCTCCAGACGGTGGATGTAGCGCATCATCTCCGTCTCGGAGTGGAAGGAGCGGAAGCAGGCCGGCGTGCAGAAATCGCTCTCGCGGCGCGGCATGCACTTGCCGCCGCAGCACTTGTGCTCGATGCAGGCCACGCCGAAGGCGGCGCAGAGAGCCTCGAGATCGGCCTGCGTCGTCGTCTCGTCGAAGGAGACGGAGACCGTGTCCGCGTCGATGCGGCGGATGTTGTAGCCGGCCTTGCGGGCCGCCTCCGTCAGCTCATCCGCGCGACCGGGAGCCGCGATCGCCACCGTGTCAAAGAAGCGGCGGGCGGGCACCGTGTAGCCGCCGGCGCGCAGCGACTCGGCGAAATCCTTGGCCTGATGATGCGCGTGCTTGGCGATGGAGCGCAGAGCCTCGGGCCCGTGGTACATCGCGTAGAAGGTCGAGAGCAGCGCGGTGAGCACCTGAGCCGTGCAGATATTGGACGTCGCCTTCTCGCGGCGGATGTGCTGCTCGCGCGTCTGGAGAGCCAGTCGGTAGGCCGGCTTACCGTCGCGATCCACCGAGAGGCCGATGTAGCGGCCGGGCAGCTTGCGCTTGAGCGCATCGGTGCAGGCCATGAAGGCCGCAGACGGGCCGCCGAAATCCATCGGAATGCCGAAGCGCTGCGTGGAGCCGAGGCAGACATCGGCCCCAAAGGCGCCGGGCTCGCGCAGGAAGGTGAGGGCGAGCAGATCCGCCGCCACACAGCAGAGCGCCTTCGCCGCGTGGCAGCGCTCGAAGAATTCCGCGTAGTCCGCCACCTCACCGAGGTTGTCGGGGTACTGCACGAGCACGCCCGCGAGCGTCGGGACGGAGGCCGGATCAAAGCTCTTCCAGTCACCGATGATGAGCTTGACGCCCGTGGTCTCGCAGCGCGTGCGGATGACGTCGATCGTCTGCGGGAAGCATCTGTCGGCAACGAAGAAGGTGTCCGACTTTGCTCGGGCGCTGATGCAGAGATGGACGGCCTCGGCGGCGGCCGTGCCCTCGTCGAGCATCGACGCATTGGCGACGGGCAGGCCGGTGAGCTCGCAGATCATCGTCTGGAAGTTCATGAGCATCTCCAGGCGACCCTGAGCAATCTCGGGCTGGTAGGGCGTGTAGGCCGTGTACCAGCCGGGGGATTCAAAGACGTTGCGCTGGATGACCGGCGGCATATAGGTGCCGTAGTAGCCCTGGCCGATGAGGCTGCGCAGGGGCTTGTTGGCGGAGAGAACGCCCGCGAGGCTCTTGAGCGCATCCTGCTCGCTGAGCGGGGCGGGAAGATCCAGGGGCTTGGTCAGGCGAATATCGGCCGGCACAATGGCGGCCGTCATCTCCTCCAGCGAGGAGAAGCCGATCGTTTCGAGCATCTGGCGGATCTCCTCATCGGAGGGGCCGATGTGCCGCGGAACAAAAGAGGTCAGTTTTTTATCCATAAAGGGCAAAGACGAGTAGCGAAAAAAAGGTGGGGGCTGAACAGGCGGGCCGCAAACAGGCAGCCGTGTCGCTGCGCCCCGTGACGTGAAAGCGGGAGGCGCAAAAAAATGAAGCGGCCGCGAGCCCGGCGGGCGCGCGGCCGCTGAGAGAGGGATCAGGCCTTGCAGAAATCCTCGTAGGAGGCTGCATCCATCAGCTCGTCAAGCTCCTGAGGATCGGAGAGGCGAACCTTGAAAATCCAGCCGTCGCCGTAGGCATCAGCATTCACCTTGTTCGGCTCCGCATCGAGAGCCTCATTCACCTCGACGATCTCACCCGAGACCGGGGAGTAAACGTCGGAGGCTGCCTTCGTCGACTCAACAGCGGCGATCTCCTCGCCGGCGTCGCATTCATCTCCCACGGCGGGGAGGTCAACGTAAACGATTTCACCCAGCTCAGCCTGGGCGTGATCAGTAATGCCGATGGTTACCACGCCGTCAACGGCAGGGCTCACCCATTCGTGCTCAGTGGAGTACTTGTACTCAGCCGGAATCGTGCTCATATGATGTGTGTGCGGTGGGATGATCCCGTCGAGACTCTGCGAGCCGCGGCGGGGAAGGGGGATTATTTTTTGAGGAAAGGTTTGCGGACAATTTCAGCGGGAACGGCCTTGCCGCGCACCAAGATCTGCACCTCCGTGCCGATCTTGCTGTGCGCCGTCGGCACATAGGCCATGGCGATACCCTTGCCGAGCGTCGGCGAGAGAATGCCGCTGCACACCTCGCCGAGAGGCGTTCCGTCGGGAAGCTGCACGGCGTAGCCGTGGCGGGGAGGAGCACCCTTGCCCTTGTACTCGATGGCAACGAGAGCGCTCGGGCGGCCCTCCGCCTTCTGGCGGCGCAGCACCTCAACCCCGATGAAATCCTTGGTGAGATCGCAGCACCACGAGAGCCCCGCCTCCAGCGGCGTCTTCTCGGGCGAGAGATCCGAACCGTTGAGCGAGTAACACATCTCCAGACGCAGGCTGTCGCGGGCACCGAGGCCGCAGGGCTTCGCCCCGCCGGCCATCACCTTGTCGAACCACTTGACGCCCTGAGCCGCCGGGCAGAAAAGCTCAAAGCCGTTCTCGCCGGTGTAGCCCGTGCGGCAGACAATGAGCTTGTCGCCATCGCACTCAAAGCAGAGAATGCCGTTGCGCACCGGAAGCTGCACCCCCGGGCAAGCGCGGGCGAACACCTCCTCGCAGGTCGGCCCCTGAACGGCGAGACCCACGAAGTCCGCGCTGCGGTTGTCAAGCGTGATGCCCTCCGGCTTGTGCGCGACGAGCCAAGCGTAGTCCTCGTCGATCATGGACGCATTGACCACGATGAAATAGCTCTCCTCGGCGAGGCGGTAGATGATGAGATCATCGATGATGCCGCCCTTTTCGTTGAGCATGATCGAGTACTGCCCCATGCCGTCAACGAGCTTGTTGAGATTGTTGGTGAACATGCGGTTGAGCCATGCCGTGCAGCCGGGGCCGGAGGCCGTGAACTGCCCCATGTGGGAGATATCGAACACGCCGCAGGCATTGCGCACGGTGTTGTGCTCATCGATAATACCGGTGTACTGCACCGGCATATTCCACCCCGCGAAGGGGACCATCTTGGCGCCCAGCTCCACGTGTCTGGCGCAGAGAGGAGTGCTCTTCATCGTGTCCGCATTCATGCAGGGGCAGTTTAGCCCAGACTTCGCCTGAAGTCAAGACTATAACCGCCATTCTCTCCACCCAAAAAAGCAAAATACACGCAGCGGCACGGCCGAGCTCTCGGGCGAGGGGTGACTCCTTCCAAAAAAAAGCAGAGACGCGAAAAAGAACTTGAGTTCAGGGCAGCCGAGTGATACGGTAAGCGCCGAGGGGTGAAGCTGATGTGTGTACCGTCTGAGAACCAGCGGAGCCATCCTACAGGGGTTTCGTGCCTGCCTCCCCTCAACTTTTCTGATTCCCCGCCGGCTCGGCGCCGTCGGGGGATTTTCATGAGGGCCCGGCTTGACTTCTGCCCGCAGGAGCCGTCGAGAAGGGGAGCGCGGAGCCCCGTAGTGCCGACGCATGGGGCCCCTTGCGCATGGGGCCTCTTGCTGCCCCTGCCTCCTGTAACCTCTGACTGCGGCAGACTCCATTCACCGCGTATGGCGCCTGAGACGATAGATCCCGCGAGGATCCGACTAGCGCGCAGAGCTCGACTCCCTCATCGGCCTCGTTCATTGGAGTGCTCATCTGAGGCCCTCGAGGATACCGACCCAAGGAGAAAATCGGGTCAAGCGCAAAGTGTGTGGAAACCGCCCGTTGAGCCACCTAGAGTACCGCCG
>URLZ01000010.1 GCA_900548895.1 uncultured Akkermansia sp. | reverse complement strand
TGAGCTTGCAGGCTTTTGCGCGCTATCGCGCGCGTGCTGCGCTTCGCGCAGGTGTTTTTTTGTGCTGGCGCATGGTGCTACCCGTATGTTTGTGCTGGCGCATGCAGCGACCCGCCGTGTGCGCTTTTGCCCCCCGATGGCGCGGGGAAGTCTTGACAGTAAGCGCGATTTCGAGTAGTGTAGGCCTATGTTTTCCCTCTTGTCTGATAAGCTCGATGATGCTTTCCGTAAGTTGCGCGGTCTGAGCAAGATTTCTGAGTCGAATATCAAGGATGCGATGCGTGATATTCGAATGGCGCTGCTCGACGCGGATGTGGAGTATGGCGTGGCTCGAGAGTTTATTGCTCATGTGAAGGAGCAGGCGATGGGTGAAAAGGTGCTCAAGACGGTGAAGCCGGGTGAGCAGATTGTGAAGATTTTCCGCGATGAGTTGGCCGATTTGCTCGGTGGTGAGGCTGCCGGGTTGAATTTGGAGCCTCCGGCCCGGATTCTGGTGGTGGGTCTCAATGGTGCGGGTAAGACGACGACTTGCGCGAAGTTGGCGCGCCGCTTGAAGAAGGAGGGCCACCGCCCGCTGCTGGTGGCCTGCGATTTGATTCGCCCGGCGGCTATTGATCAGTTGGCGACGCTGGCAGCGCAGATTGAGGTGCCGGTGTATACGCCTTCCCCTCAGGAGAGGGATGTGATTCGCGTGGCGAAGGATGCGCTCCGCTGGGCGGAGGGCCAGGATCACGATGTGATGATTTTTGATACGGCGGGTCGCCAGGAGGTGGATGAGCCGCTGGTGGCGGAGCTGCGCAAGTTGGCGAAGTTCCTGAAGCCTCAGGAGGCGCTTCTGGTGGCGGATGCGGCGACGGGTCAGCAGGCGGTGCGCGTGGCGCAGACGTTTGATGAGGCTGTGGGTCTGACGGGTATTGTGCTCACGAAGCTGGATGGTGATGCTCGCGGCGGTGCGGCTCTTTCGATGCGCGCGGTGACGGGCAAGCCGATTAAGTTTATCGGTGAGGGCGAGAAGTTGGATATGTTCGGGCCTTTTGTGCCTCAGCGGATGGCGGATCGCATTCTGGGGATGGGTGATATTGTGGGGCTGGTGGAGAAGGCTGCGGAGAAGATTGATGAGCAGTCGGCGATGCGTTCGATGAATCGCATGATGAGCGGGGAGTTCAATTTTAATGATTTCCTCAATCAGATGCGGATGATGAAGAGTTTGGGTCCGCTGGAGGGTTTGCTGAAGTTGCTGCCGGGGTTTGGAAAGATTAGCCGGATGCTGCCGGATCAGGCGCTGGATCCGAAGCGGATGAAGCGGATGGAGGCGATTGTGCTGTCGATGACGAAGGCGGAGCGGGCGAATGATAAGTTGCTGATTCCGTCGCGCCGCCGCCGCATTGCTCGCGGTGCGGGTGTGTCGGAGATTGAGGTGAATCGCTTTATCAAGAATTTCCGCGAGATGAAGTCGATGATGAGTGGCAAGGGGGCGATGGGTGGTTTGATGAAGGGGATGCTGAAGGGCGGCAAGCCGGGTGCTGCGGCGGGGATGCCTGATTTGTCTTCGATGATGGGGGCTGACGGCAAGCCGGATATGAGTAAGTTGCCTGATATGTCGGCTCTGGAGGAGTTGGCGTCGCGCGCCGGGTCACAGGGGCGCGGGCCGCGGATTCAGAAGGGTTTGGGCGGGTTTAGCGGTTTGTTCCGCCGTCGCTGAGTGTTGTCGGGTTTGCTCTGCTGCGCCTGCTCCGCTGTCGGGGTCACGACGGCTGGTGTGGCTGCTCTGCCGCTGCGGCGGATTGGGCGGGCGCGTTCTGCCGGTTTTCTGCTCTGGGTGAGGAGGTTTGCTGATGATGTTGCGTGTGTTGTTGCTGGTGCTGCTGTCGTGGGGGGCGGTGGCTTGCGCGCTGGATGCGTCGCAGGTGGTGGTGGTGTGCAATGCGGATTCGGCGCTGAGCCGCGAGGCGGCGGAGCTTTACTGCCGGGTGCGCGGTGTGCCGTCTTCGCAGTTGGTGTCGCTGCCGGGTTTGCCCAAGGGGTCGGAGTTGTCATGGGAGGAGTATCAGCGCTTGGTGGCAGGGCCTTTGCTGTCGTATGCGGAGCTGGGGGGCTGGCGCCCGGCGACGTTGCGCGGAGGTCGCGGTCGGCGTGTTTATGCGCTGGTGCTGATGCCGGATTTTCCGCTGCGGATTCGCCGCGAGGCGGGGGAGAAGGAGATGCGGCCGGATAACAGTGGGGCGTCGCTGGATTCGGAGTTGGCGGTGCTTGGCTATAATTATAAGCGTGCGGGGATGCTGGCGAATCCCTATGCGGGCAAGGAGATGCCGCTGGATGAGTTTTCGCAGCCGGTGCTGGCGGTGTGCCGGATTGATGGGCCTGATCGCGAGTGTGTGATGCGCATGATTGAGGATCCTGCTCGGGTGGAGAAGTCGGGCCTGCGCGGGTGGACGCTGGTGGATTCGGGCGGGCCGTACAAGGAGGGTGATGCGTGGTTTGAGGGGGTGGCAAAGGAGGCTTTTGAGCGCTATGTTCCGCTGTTCTGGGAGGGTTCTCCGTCTCGTTTGGCGAAGGGTTATCCGCTGATGCAGGGGGTGGCGTTTTATTTCGGCTGGTATACGGAGTTTGCGGATGGGCCTTTTGCGGAGGGTGCGGGTGATTTCCGTTTTGCGCCGGGGGCGGTGGCCTGTCATTTGCATTCGTTCAGTGCGACGAGTTTACGCGATAAGCGTCGCTGGGTTGCGGCTTTGCTGCGCCGTGGGGCGGCGGTGACGTTCGGCAATGTGGCTGAGCCTTTTTTGGGTGGCAATATCCGCCACGATGTGCTTTATGATCGCTTGCTGAAGGGGTATTGTTTGGCGGAGGCGGCGATGATGGCGCAGCCGACGCTTTCGTGGCAGTGGGTGATTTTGGGGGATCCGCTTTACCGCCCCTGCAAGCCGGAGGTGATGCGCTTGGCGGCGGGGGATGATGCGTTTAGTGTGTGGCAGAGGCTCAATGAGCGTGCGCGGGGTGATTTGGCCTTGCTGCGCCGCTTGATTCCTCAGATGGCTCAGCCGTCTCAGGCTGCGGTGATGGCTGAGATGTACGGGGCGGCTTGCCTGATGGTGAAGAATGAGGAGCTGGCGGAGTCGATGTTTGATTTCGCGGCTCGCCAGTATTCGGGCTTGGGTGATCGCCTGCGCTGTATGCACCGCCGGGCGCTTGCGTTTGCGGCGATGGGGCAGCCGGCGACGGCTCGCGCGACGATGGCGCACGCTCTGGAGCTGGCGAAGGGGTCGCCTTGGGAGGGGGCGATGCGGGCTTGCGCGGAGGCGCTGGATCCGAAGCCTCAGCCGAAGGCCCCGGGGGCGAGTTCCGCCGGCAAGGGGCAGGGGAGCAAGTGAGGGGCTGCGTTCGCTGTCGGTTTCGTTCGCTGTCGGTAGGGTGGCAGGGTGCTTTGCCTCTGCGGTGTTTAAATTTCAGCCTCGGGGCCGATGGGGTCCCGAGGCTTTGTTCCAGATGGATGTGGGTTGCAATGGGGTTGCGCGCCCCCCTGAGCTCGGAGTCGCCTGATGCCGGTTGATGCGGTGCAGACAGACGGCTTGCATGGGAGGCTGCGCGCTGTTCGCTTGCCGTCGGCTCAGCAGAGCTCGGCACGGTAGCGGGCAAAGATTTCTTCGGGGTCGGCTCCCGGGACTTTCAGATCGCCGAAGATGCGGTTGCGCACGTCGACGGCGGCCCGGAAGGCTTCTCGGCAGTTGCTGTGCTGCCGGTCTGAGAAGTATTTGGTGAACTGGTAGCCGGCTCGGGTAATGGACAACCTCCATCCTTGGAAGGAGGTCCGCTTGTACGTGTAGCGTGAAATGTTTTTAGCTCTCATGCTGCTGTGGGGGATTTTGTGCACCCGTGGTTTAATTACCACAAGAATGGCAGGGTATCAAGCAAAAAAACGGGTTCTGTTGTGTTCTGTGTGTCAGTAATGTTGCAATTTTTTGCGTTTTCAGGGAGAAATTCCCAGCAGGATTATAGAGGTGCGTTCACGCTTTTGCATTGATGGCGTGGCGCATGATCTTTATATCGGGTAGGTTGCCAAACCAGTGTTGGTAGGCGAGTGCGCCTTGCCACAGCAGCATGCCGAGTCCGTCGGCGGTGCGGCAGCCTCGCGCGGCGGCAGCCTGCCTCAGGGGGGTGTCGTGCGGGACGATGTCGCAGAGGCTTTGCCCGGGGTGCAGGAGGTCGGGGTTGAGGGGCAGGGGGTCTCCGTCGCGCAGGCCGAGGCTGGTGGCGTTGACGATGAGGTCGGCTTCTTCAAGGCGCTTGGGCAATTCGTCGTCGCTGAAGCAGCAGCAGTGGGCTTGTGCTCCGCCGGCGCTGAGGAGTTGTTCTCGCAGGGCGGGGAGTTCGGGCTTGGGGCGGTTGACGAGGGTGAGGCCGGGGCAGTGCTCCAGGGCGCACTGGCAGGCGAGGGCGGAGCCGGCGCCGCCGCAGGCGCCGAGGATGAGGACTCTCTGTTCGGCGAGGGGGCGCCCGGTGAATTCGGCGACGGCGCGGGAGAAGCCTGGGCCGTCGGTGTTGCAGCCGAGCCAGCGGTCTCTGCGGCGCACGAGGGTGTTGACGGAGCCGCTGAGGCGGGCGAGTTCGTCGAGCTCTTCACAGGCGAGGCAGGCCTGTTTTTTGAAGGGGACGGTGACGTTGGCGCCGATGAATTGCTGCTTCATGAGTTGTTGCAGCAGGCGACCAAAGTCTCCTTCTCCGAGGCCGGAGAGCAGGCGTACGTAGCGCAGGGGGCGCTCTTCGGCGTCGAGGACGGCTTGGTGCATCTGGGGGGAGAGGGAGTGGGCAATGGGGTTGCCGATGACGGCGAGGGCGATGGGTCTGGGGTCTCCGTCGCCGGTGTCGGTGCCGTTGTTCAGGAGGTCTTCGAGTGTGTAGACGTCTTTCATGGGAAGAGGGAGGGCGCAGGGGCTACAGGGTAGGCGAGGGCAGGTTAGGCGCAGCTTTCGGAGAGGAGGTATTGCAGGAGGGTTTCTCCTGCGTTGGTTCCGCGCGGCGCGTTATCGGTCGCGGTGTTGCTGTCGGGGGGCGTGTGGTTGCCGCCGTCATTTGAGCTCTCGTCGCTGTCTGCCTCGGTGTCGGGCGATGAGGGGGCGTGGCTTTCCGGGGCTTCGGGGATTCCGTGCGGCAGGTTGCGGATGATGTCGGCGTCGTAGAAGGTGCTGATGATATGGTCGAGGGGATTGGCGCCGCGCGGTGCCATTTTGCGGAGTTGATCGCAGGAGAGCAGGGCGTTGCGCCATTCCTGCTCCGAGAGCCGGCCGTCGCCGTCGCTGTCGCAGAAGTCAAAGAGCTCCTTTTCTCGCGCGGCGCAGAGCCACTCGCCATCCGCCTTGAGGCGCTTGCTTTCTTCGGCGTCGAGGCGCTGGTTGTCGTTGCGGTCATAGGTCTCCATGATGAGGTGATGGGCAATCAACGCAATCGGCAGGCTCGACGGAAAGCTGTCGAAGTCTTGCTCGGCCGGGCCGGGGGTACCGGGTGTTGGCGAGCTCCCTCGGGTAGTCGCCATGCGGTCGATGTCGCCGGGCCGGCTTCTTTCCGCCGCTCGGTCCGGGGCAGCGCTCCTGTCGATGGGCGTCGCGGCGGCAGGGATGCGTCGGCTGCAGGTGCAACGGTCGTCCGCCTGTCGCCGTTCTGCCCGGCTCAGCCGACCGTTTCCGTCGCGATCCAAGCTGAGCAGGAGGGCCTCAACCCGGCGCTTGACGAGCCGCTGAGCGTCGCGCCTGATGGCGCGGATTTCATCCGCCTCCAGTCTGTCGTTGCGATTGAGGTCATAGCGGTCGAGCAACAGCTTGCGAATGATCATGCAGCAGGCGATCTGTTCGCGGTTGAGCTCCGTCGGAGCGAGGAGTCGGCAGAGGGTATCGTCTGCGGCGGCGAGGGCGGCTCCGATTTCAGGAACCGGGCGTGCTGGCTCGCAACTCTCTCCCCGGCCATTGGAGGGCGCAGATTCGCTGCGCTTCAGGGGCAGGGGTGCCAGAAGCGCTGCGAGTATCAGCAGGGCCGAGAGACCGAGAGTGAACCTCATATCAAAAAGAACCCCGCGCAGCGCGCGGGGTTCGTTAAAGAATGGCGGGCGAGCCGTCAGGCCTCACTTTTGGTTCTCAGGCGTGCCGCTCTTGGAGACATTGGCCGCGATGGAACGCTTGTCGACCTTGATCACGACGTTGGTGGCCACCTCAAGGAGCACGGAATCCTGCTTCACGGTGCGGATGATGCCGTAAAGGCCGCCGGCGGTGATCACCTTGTCGCCCTCCTTGAGGCTGTTCTGGCGCTCCTGCATCTCCTTCTGCTGCTTGCGAGACGGGCGAATGATGAGGAAGTAGAAGATGACGGCGAGCAGAATGAGGGGCAGCAGCATGTCGAAGAGGCTGCCTTCCTGCCGAGGCTCGTCGGCGGGGGCGGCGCTGGCGGCGGGCTGAAGGGTACCCGTCTGCACCTGGTCCGTGGTGGCGGGAGTGGCCGCAGCCGGAGCCGTCGCGGGGGCGGGGGTAGCCGCAGGGGCCGGGGTGGTGGCGGTGGGGGTGGCCGCGGGAGCGGGCGTGGTGCCGGGCGCGGTTGCGGCCTGGGCGAGGATGATGGCGGTGTTCATGGTATGTCGTTTGCTTGGTATCGCGAGATGAAGCTGCGCTTGAAGGCAGCGAATTGATCAGCCTCAATGGCGCTTCTCGCTTGTGCCATGAGACGAAGGTAAAAGTGGAGATTCTGGAAGGAGAGGACGCGCAGGGCCAGCATCTCGCCCGCGCGGAAGAAGTGGCGCAGCGCCGCGCGGCTGAAGCGCGTGACGTGCGGATGTCCCTCCGGATCCAGCGGCTTCTCGTCGCGCTTCCATCGCTCGTTGCGAATGTGGATGGGGCCGTCGGGCGTGAGGGCAACGCCGTGGCGCGCCAAGCGCGTCGGCATCACGCAGTCGAACATGTCGACGCCGCGCTCGATCATCTCCAGAAGTTGAATGGGTGTGCCGAGTCCCATCGCGTAGCGCGCCTTGTCCTGCGGCAGCCAAGGGGTGCTGTGCTCGATGGCGCGCAGCATCTCTTCCTCGGGCTCGCCGACGGAGACGCCGCCGATGGCGTAGCCGTCGAAGCCCATGTCCACGAGCTCTTCGGCGCAGCGCCGCCGCAGATCGGCATAGACGGAGCCCTGCACGATGCCGAAGTGCTGCTGCAAGCCGCTGCCGGAGCGGGGCTGATGCTCCTCGACCCAAGCCTTGCAGCGCCGCGCCCAGCGCAGCGTCAGCCCGAGCGATTTCTCCGCATAGCGGCGCTCGCAGGGGTAAGGCGGGCATTCGTCGAAGAGCATCGCGATATCGCTGCCGAGATTCGCCTGAATCTCCATGCTCTTCTCGGGGCTGAGCATCATGTAGGCGCCGTCGATGTGGTTGCAGAAGCGCACACCCTCCTCGGTGATCTTGCGAAGGCGCGCGAGGCTCCAGACCTGAAAGCCGCCGGAATCCGTCAGCATCGGGCGATTCCAGCCCGTGAAGCGGTGCAGCCCGCCCATGTCGCGGATGGCCTCATCGCCGGGGCGCAGGCAGAGATGATAGGTGTTGCCGAGAATGATCTGGGCGCCGAGCGCCTCCAGATCTTCGGGGTGCAGCGTCTTGACCGTTCCCTGCGTGCCCACGGGCATGAAAATCGGCGTCTGCACATCCCCGTGCGGCAGGTGCAGCACGCCGCGGCGGGCGCCGCTCGGGTCCGTGTGAAGGAGTTCAAAGGACATAGGCTTCAGGAAAGATCACAGCGCCGAAACTTCGCCGAGTAGACCGAGCGGCCGATGGCCTCCCACTCGCGCTGAAAATCCGTCTTCGGGTAAAAATCTTCGTCCCAGTCGACGCGCTCCATGAGCGGTGACGCCTCCATCTTCTCGCAGACCCACTCGTAGTAGCCCTCGTGGTCGGCGCGGAACAAAAACTCGCCGCCCGGGGCGAGGGCTCGGTGCAGCACGGGGATGAAATCATCCTGCACCAAGCGATTTTTGTGGTGTTTCTCCTTCGGCCAGGGGTCGGGGAAGAGGTAGTGCAGGCGGCTGATGGAGCCGGGTTCGATGAACCACTCGAGAAAGTAGCGGCTCTCCACGCGCAGCACCTTCACCTGCTCGAGCCCGAGCTTCTGCGCATCGCGGCACACCTTGCGCACGCGGCCGAGCAGGCGTTCGACGCCGAGGAAGCGGCGCTGCGGGTAGTGCTGCGCCATCGCCAGCAGGAAGCCGCCGTCGCCGCAGCCCAGATCCACTTCACAGACATCCCCCGAGCCGAAAATTTCATCGACGCGGTGCCTGCGGAAGTAATCCTCGGGTACGAAAGCTGCGCTCATGCGGGTGAGATTGTACAGCAGAAGCGCCCTGAAGTCAAAGACGAAATGCGGCATGGAGAAATCGCCACAAACGAACATTCGGGGCTTCATCGGCGCCCTGCGACAGGGCGGCATCTGCCGGTGCGCTTTCCTCAGTCCAGTTCATGCAGCACGGCTCAGAGAGCCTCGGAGCCGTAAAAGTCCTGAAACGCGAGTCGCGTCACTTGGCTCATGAGCTCGCTGAACGCCTGCTGTCCCTCTTGTCGCAGTATGGTCAGCAGCGTTGTTGTCAGCGCACCTCCGGTGCTCTCATCGCCCTTGATGGACAACCAGCGCAGCCTCGACAGGCTGGGCGCCAGTTGCTCGGCTGCGGCATCCGCCGACTCTTTGTTTTGAACCTGAGAGAGGATGGCGGCCATGGAGCTGAGTTCGGCGGCGACCTGCTCGGCGTGGCTGAGTTGCCCCTGCATCTCCGGGCTCTTCGACAAAGCGGCGTTGGGGTCGAGAATCGGAGTGGGCAGCACCGAGGGAGGAAGCGGGGCGGGCTGTTTGTCCTGCGGCAGGCAGATATCGGCGCTGAGCGGCCAAGAGACCGAGGCCAGAGCGGTCAGGAGCAGAAGTGGTTTCATGAGGAGTCCGAAGGGATGAGGGTTGAGATGATTCGGCGTGTTTCAGCAGAGACCCTCCATGTCCGGGGAGCTTGCAGACGAGTTCGGGGGGGTATAAAGCCTGAGGGTATAAAAAATGCGCACCTCCCAGAAGTGGGGACCGCTATTATTTCCGGGGGTGCCCCGGCCACAGGTGCGCGAGGCTATGAGAGCATATTTTTCGCCATCGGTCAAGATTCGTGTTGAAAAAATCATGAGATTTTACATCTGATCACCTGAGCGGGACGCGCGAGGAGATCACCGCGCTTCCTGATGATTCAAAAGCCTCACCCCTTCAGGCCTTTCCTCATGAAGGCATCGCTCGTCCTGCGGGCCTCCGATGCGCTGCGGGGTGTTCGAGGCGCCGGGGCTGGGAAATATATGCAGGCTGCATAAAAATACGGTGGACAATTCCGCGCGCTCCCTTATAATAATTCGGGCATGATCAAACGCAGTTACACAGCCAGAATGGGGTTGGTGAGCTATTGGGCTCACCGCGTGCTGGAGTTCTGGCAGTCTGTGGAGGCAACGCGCTTCACCGATCTGGCTCGGGACGTCCTGCGCGCCGAGCGCGCGATGTGGCTCGAGCGCCGCGTGATCGTGATCGGCGCCC
This sequence comes from uncultured Akkermansia sp., assembly GCA_900548895.1. Taxonomy (GTDB): domain Bacteria; phylum Verrucomicrobiota; class Verrucomicrobiia; order Verrucomicrobiales; family Akkermansiaceae; genus Akkermansia; species Akkermansia intestinavium. Next base: position 50,857 of record URLZ01000010.1, on the reverse strand, counting down.
CCGGGAGCGGCAAATCGAGCCTCGTGGCCGGGTTGCTGGGCTCCGAGCTTCCGCTGCGTGCTCCGATGGCGCGCTCCTGCGTTCGCTGGCGCTTCGCCTGCTCGGACGGCGATGTGTCCGATTCCCGCTTCCTGCCAAAGGAAGAGCTGGAGGGTATCGAGGTGGTCGACACGGCCGACTGTGCTGATCCGGACTGCGCCGCGCGCATCGAGGAGCTCTTCGAGCGCACGGACGTGCTGATTGCGGCGCTGGATTGCCGCCGGATGGACGAGTCCCCCTGCTGGCCCCTGCTGCAAAAGGCCGAGGATTCCGTCGGGGCAGTCATCCTAGCGATTACCTTCATGGATCAGGTGGGGCGCGAGGAGCTGCTGCGCATCAAGGGCAGCATCCGCAAGCTCTGCCACGAGCGTCTGCACGGCCATCCCGTGGCGCTGATCGTCAGTCCGAATGAGTCCGAAAGCCGCGAAGCCTTCGCCGAGAACGTCCAAGAGGCGCTCGACGGCCCTGCGGGGGTGCGGCGCCTGATCCGCGAGACGGGGCATGCGGCGGCGGATCTCAACAAGTCCGTCTGCGACGTGCTCGACAACCGCGCGCGCGTGATGTCGAGCAATGCGGATTTCCTCAACAGCATTGAGACGGAGATCTCCAACTTCCGCTCCCACCAGCTGGCGGACATCCCCCAGTGGAGGGATCGCTTCGCGCGCGCCTTCGATGACGGCTTGCCGCGCCTGCTGCGCCGCCTGCGCTTCTCCTTCGGCTTCCTGTTCTCCCCGGTGACGATTTTGCGTCTCGACCAATTTGCCCGCGCGACGGAGCTCTCGAGCTACCGCGCTTTGGTGCAGGACATCTGGCGGCACCTGACTGAGTCCGACGAGTCCTTCGTGGCCTCCTGCGAGGCCCATTGGCGCAGCGTGAGGCCCCGCATGCTGGCGGCGATGGATTATGAGATGGGGGAATTCCCGGCGCAGAAGCTGATGCTGGAGCTGCAGAAGGTGCGCAGCCGCTTGGTGCGTCGCTTGTATCGCCCCTTCAGCGAGGCTCGCATGCGCCGGCGCTTCCGCGCGCATTTCAACCGCTGCATCCCGTGGATGATGCACTGCCTGCGCTTGATCTGCGTGTTGCTGCTGGTAGCGGGCGTGTTCGGTTATTTCGGCCAAATGGCCGTGGCCTCAGCCTGCATGGGAGGAGCCTTCCTCGCCTGGCTCCTTGCCACGCTGGGGCAGTGGGTGGCCTCGCGCCGCCTCCGCCGCGAGGTGTCGGAGGACATGCGCGAGTTCTCCCCGCTCTTTGCCGCCTCCCTTGCCGGGGCCCTAGAGGATTTTCTGTTGATGCGCGTGACGGCCTATCGCCAGCTCTACAACGAACCCCGCCTGCGCATCGCCCACTTCGAAAAGACGCTTGAACCGCTGCGCGCGCGCTACCCCGTGATCCGCGACCAGCTCAGCGGCGCCATGTATCGTCTCTGACGTCCGTTTTCGCAAGGCTCTTTTATGGATCAAATGGATCTCTTCGCGCCGCATTCGGATGGTGCGGCCTCCTCCGCTCGCCCGGTGTCGGCGGCTGCGTCCTCCTCCCTGCCGCCGATGCCGCTGGCGGCTCGCATGCGCCCGGAGACGCTCGATGAAGTCGCCGGGCAGCTGCACCTGCTCGCGCCCGGTAAGCTGCTGCGCCGCGCCATCGAGACAGATCGCTTCTCCTCCCTCATCTTTTACGGCCCTCCCGGCGTGGGCAAGACGACGCTGGCCTACGTGATCGCGCGCCAGACAAGCTCCTACTTCGTCACCCTGAACGGCGTGGAGAGCAACGTGAGCGAGATCCGCGAGAAGATTGCGGAGGCGCGCTCGAGGATGAGCCTGCACGGGCAGCGCACCATCCTCTTTGTCGACGAGTTGCACCGCTTCAACAAGGCGCAGCAGGACGTGCTGCTGCCGCATCTCGAGAAGGGCACGGTGCGCTTCATCGGCGCGACGACGGAGAACCCCTACTTCGCCATCAACTCTGCCATGCTCTCGCGCTCGCAGATTTTCCCCCTCGAGCCTGTGCCCGACGAAGCCGTGGCGGCCCTGCTGCGCCGCGCCATCGCCGATGAGAAGCGCGGGCTGGGGGCCATGCGCCTGCAGGTCGATGAAGAGGCGCTGGCTCACCTCGCCCTCAAGGCGGACGGCGACGTGCGCAAGGCCCTGACGGCGCTCGAAGTGGCCGCGCTCTCGACGCCGCCCTCCGAGGCCGGCGTGGTGCACGTGACGCTGGCGGTGGCCGAGGAGAGCATCCAGAAAAAGGCCATTCGCTACGATCGCGCGGGCGACGGGCACTACGATACGATTTCGGCCTTCATCAAGTCGATGCGCGGCAGCGACCCCGATGCGGCGCTCTATTGGCTGGCCTTCATGCTGAATGCCGGAGAGGATATCCGCTTCATCGCCCGGCGCATCGTCATCTGCGCCAGCGAGGATGTGGGCCTGGCGGATTCGAATGCCCTCCGCGTGGCGATGGATGCCGCGCGCGCCGCGGAGATGGTGGGCATGCCCGAGGCGCGGATCCCGCTGGCTCACGCGGCGGTCTACGTGGCGACGGCGCCGAAGAGCAACGCCGCATACATGGGAATCAATGAAGCCCTGCGCGACGTGCGCGAGGGCAAGACTCTGGCCGTGCCGGATCATCTGGCCACGCCGACGCGCAAGAAGCTCGCCCGCCTGCGCGGGGTGTCGGAAGAGGCGACGCAGTACAAGTACGCGCACGATTTCGGCGAGGAGCACTTCGTGCCGCAGGCGTACCTGCCTGAGGGTCGCGTGTATTACCGCCCGACCTCCAACGGGCTCGAGCTGCGCGTGCGCGAGCGCATGGAGCATCGCCGACGCTTGGCTGAGGCCGCAGCAGCAGAGCCGGGGGCGTACCCCCGCGCCGCCGTGCCCCCGCCATCACCGCAGCCTTCGCAGGCTCCGCAGGGCTCGCAGACGGCGCAGCCTTCACAGCCCTCGCAGGGCCTCCATCCGCAGACGCCTCCCCCTCCTCCGACCTACCCGCCCGAGCCTCCCCAATAAGCGCGAGCGCCGCTGCCGCGCTGGAGCGCCGAGGCTCGTGAGGATGATTGCAGCGCGCCGATGAAGCTGTGGGGAGATGCGGCACGCTGTGTCTCTCGTTTCCCATGCCGCGCGGTGCGTTCCTCCTCGCCGCCGTGGGTGGGCACAAAAAACGCCCCGATCAGGAATCGGGGCCTACCGACAGGTAACACGGCGCATGTGCCCAATTTACTCGCGGCAGATCCAGGTCCCACTGCGGCGAGGTGCTGTCGGGATCTCCAGTGTATCCGGTCGCGCGCCGAAGGTCAACCGAAAAGGCTGTCCTTGAGGAGGAAAAGAGCGCGAAGCTCGATAACCGACTCCTCGTGCACGCTGACCCGTGCTCGCGGTGAAGCGCAACCCGGTGCGATGAACCGGGGGGGGACCTTATTTATAGCGATCCTCCGGGAAGTTGCGGTAGCCGATGGGCAGCGGGCTGTGCTCATCGAGCAGGCCGCGGTCGTAGCGGCGGGAGGGGGGCGGCAGATGGCCGAGGGTGTTGCCCGTGTCAAAGAAAAATTGCAGGTAGTAGGTGCCGCGGTAGCCCAAGTCGCGGGCCTCGCGGATCATCTGCAGGATGTCGCCCTCATCCAGCAGATCGGGGTGCACGGTGGTGCGCACCTCAAAGTCAATGCCCGAGGCGAGCAGGTGGCCGAGGCTCAGGCTGAAGCGATCAAAGAGGCGATCCCCGCCCGGAACCTTCCAGCTGCGGGCCGAGGGCATCTTGTTGTCGATGGCCACGTAGTCGAGCAGGCCATCGCGCAGAAGCCCGGCGAGGACGTCGGGATTGCTGCCGTTGGTGTCGACCTTAACGGCATATCCGAGAGCCTTGATCTCGCGACAAAGCTCTCGGATATCCGGGTTGAGGGTCGATTCCCCGCCGGAGAGCACGACCGCATCGAGGAAACCCTGCCGCTCGCGCAGAAAGGCGAGAACGTCCTGACTGCTGTCGCGGCGCGCGGTGGCCAGATCCGGGTTGTAGCAATAGGGGCAGCGCAGATTGCAGCCGCTGAACCACAGAATGCAGGCCGCCTTCCGGGGATAATCCAGATACGTGAGCGGCGTGATGTCGGCGGGTTGTCTCATTTACTTGAGGATGGAGTCGCAGGCGCAGCAGTGCCCGGGCTCATCGAAGTGGGCGCGCTCTTCGAACTCGCCCTGCTTGCCGGCGTTGAAGGTCTCCACCGGGCGGTGGTAGCCCATGACGCGGGTGTAGACCGTGCAGCGGGTGCGCTCTTCAGCGTGCTCCTTGAGGATTTCTTCGTCGGATTTGATGACCGGTTTGATGTCTTTCATGGTTGTTGGTGTTGTGGTTTGAATCTAATTGGTTTGAATGGTCGGGTCGGGGTGCGGCGCATGCCGGCCGGCGGCTCAGCCGAAGAGAGGCAGCTCGGGCTGCTCTTCGGAGCGCACGCGGGCGATGAGCTCCTCGTCGCAGAGCGGGCAGTAGTCGTGGCGGCCCTTGAGGTAGCCGTGCTTCTCGCAGACCGAGAAAAGCGGCGTGACGGTGATGTAGGGCATCTTGAAGTTCGTCAGCACCTTGCGCACGATATCGCGGCAAGCCTCGGGCGACGAGATGGCCTCGCTCATGTACATGTGGAAGACCGTGCCGCCCGTGTAGCAGCACTGCAGCTTGTCCTGCATGCGCAGAGCCTTGAAGAGGTCGTGCGTGTAGTTGACGGGCAGCTGCGAGCTGTTGGTGTAGTAGCGGTGGCCCGGAGAGCCGGCCTGAATGATATCGGGGAAGCGCTTGAGATCCTCGCGGGCGAAGCGGTGCGTCGTGCCCTCGGCCGGGGTGGCCTCGAGGTTGTAGAGGTTGCCCGTCTCCTCCTGATAGCCGCGAATGCGCTCGCGCATGAAGTGCAGCACCTCCTCGGCGAAGGCAATGCCCTCGGGCGTAGCCGTATTCATCGTGTCATTGGAGAAGTTGCGCAGCATCTCGTTGACGCCGTTGAGGCCGATGGTGGAGAAGTGGTTGCGCAGGTGCGGCAGGTAGCGCTTCGTGTAGGGGAAGAGGCCGCGCTCGTAGAGCTCGGTGATGAAGACGCGCTTCTTCTCCAGCGTGCTCTTCGCCAGATCCATGAGCTCGCCGAGCTTGGCGTAGAGGAGGTTCTTGTTGCCCTTGTAGAGGTAGCCGAGGCGCGCCATGTTGATGGTCACCACGCCGATCGAGCCCGTCATCTCCGCCGAGCCGAAGAGACCGCCGCCGCGCTTGAGCAGCTCGCGAAGATCCAGCTGAAGGCGGCAGCACATCGAGCGAACCGCATCCGGCTTGTAGGCCTCTTCGTCGATCACCTTGTTGCCGTTTTCGTCGTACTTGTACTGCGAGCCGATGAAGTTCTGGAAGTAGGAGGATCCGATCTTGGCGGCGTTCTCGAAGAGCAGGGGCACGTTCTCGCCCTCCCAGTCGAAGTCCTCCGTGATGTTGACCGTCGGAATCGGGAAGGTGAAGGGCTGACCCGTGCTGTCGCCCTCGGTGAGTACCTCGTAAAAAGCCTTCTGAATGACGTTCATCTCGGGCTGGAAGTGCTTGTAGGTCATCGCGGTGAGCTTATCACAGCCGCGCTCGCGCGCCAGGGCCTCGAGCTGCTCGTCGTGCACGTGCTCAAAGATGTGGGCGCCGCCGGAGAAGGGAGGCTGCTCGCGCAGGTCGCGCGGCACCGTCCAGTCGATGGTGACGTTCGTGAAGGGAGACTGCCCCCAGCGCGAGGGAACATTGAGGTTGTAGACGAAGCTGCGCAGCGCCTTCTTGACCTCGACGTAGGGGAGCTGATCCTTGAAGAGGTAGGGCGCGAGGTAGGTGTCAAAGGAGCTGAAGGCCTGAGCGCCGGCCCATTCGCTCTGCAGAATGCCGAGGAAGTTGGCCATCTGCCCGAGCGCCTCGCGGAAGTGCTTCGGCGGGCGGCTGTTGACGCGGCTGCGCACGCCGTTGAAGCCCTCGTTGAGCAGGTTGCGCAGGCTCCAGCCGGCGCAGTAGCCCGTCAGGCAGTCCAGATCGTGGATGTGGTAGTCGCCGTTGCGGTGGGCGGCACCCTCCTCGGGCGAGTAGACCTGGTCGAGCCAGTAGTTCGCGATGACCTTACCGGCGGTGTTGTTGACGAGGCCGGCGTTCGAGTAGGTGGTGTTCGAGTTGGCCTTGATGCGCCAGTCGGTGTTGCCGATGTACTCCTCGATCGTCTGCTTGCAGTCCACCCAAGTGTTGCCCTCGTAGACGCCGGCGATCTGCTCGCGCTGCAGCTTGTGCAGGAAGCGGTACTTGATGAAGTTACGAGCCGTCTCGTAGGCTCCCGCCTTCATGAGCTCGCGCTCAATCGTGTCCTGCACTTTCTCCACGGGCAGGTACTCCTCCTCCTTCAGGGCGTCAAGCACGTTGGCGTAGACGAGAGGATTGTACTCTTCCCGGGAGGCGTGATAGGCCTTTTCGATGGCCTGCTGAACCTTGTAGGGCTCAAAGCGTTCCCTTTTGCCATTGCGCTTGATGATTTGGATCATATCGGGTGAGAGGTGTCGTTATGCTCGTTACATATAAATTGAGACCACGAGAATCGAGGCCCGCAACGTGTGGCTGCTGCCGCATGCATGCGTGCCCATCTTAGCACGAGCTCCGTTTCATGACAAGCGGATTTTTCTGCATCATGTCACTCTTTTTTCTCTTGCAGGACGGCGCGCCGATTCAAGATATCGCGCAAGCCTGATTTTGAAGACACTATATCTTGTGGCTCGCGCTTTATTCACAAAATAGGAATAATTCTAAAATAATGGCATGGGAAGCCCTGTTAGCCGCATGCCTCGTCGGGTTGACAAACTCCCCGATGGAGAATAGAGTTTCAGTTATTCACAGAGGCTGACAGTGACCATACCACAAAATCTTGAGGTGCCGCTCGGGCTATCACAGTACACTGTCAGAGGCCCCAACAGGCCCTGTAGGGGCAGCCGGAGGAGAGCTGCGCATGACCTGCCCACCGCCTCGGGGAGACCCACCTTCATCGCACGCAGTCACCGCTCCGGGCAGCGCGCGGAGCTTCGGAAGTCGCGCGGCGGGCGCCGGGAACGACCGGGTGCAGCGACCGGGTGCAGTGGAGAGCCGGGGCCTCCCTTCAACGCGAGCCCGAGGAAGCTCGAGGCCCGATCCTTCCTCCTCAGGTTCGTCTCCTCAGTCCACTTCGAGATCGTAGCCCCCGTCGGGCAGAGGATCCATGGGTTGAGCTCCGGCGTCAAGCAGCACCTGACGCACCTCGTCACGTCTGATCAGCTGCAGGGGCGTATGTCCCTCATCATCCAGGGCGTTGGGATCGGCCCCGGCGTCCAGCAGCAGGCGGCAGACGTCGGCATTGTGGGCGTAGTGCAGCGGTGTCCCTCCGTCCTTGTCTCGAGCCATGGGATCGGCCCCGGCCTCCAGCAGCAGACGGCAGGCTTTGGCGTTGTTCACGACGTGCAGGGGCGTGTTGCCATGCTCGTCTCGAGCGTCGGGATCGGCCCCGGCCGCCAGCAACAGGCGGCAGCACTCGCCGTTGGGAGCATAGTCGGCGGCTGCGCGGTGAAGCGGTGTGCGCTCGTATTGGTCGCGGGCCATGGGATCGGCCCCGGCCTTCAGCAGCAGACGGCAGGCCTCGGCGTCCGATGTTTCATGCAGCGGCGTACTCCTGTGGACGTCCCGGGCGTTGGGATCAGCCCCGGCCTCCAGCAGCAGGCGACAGGCTCCGGCATCGTCGGTGAAGTGCAGCGGCGTGCGCCCTTTCTTGTCGCGGGCCTTGGGATCAGCTCCGGCCTCCAGCAGCAGCTGACAGACATCGGCGTAGCCGGCGAGGTGCAGCGGCGTTCTTCCTTCTCCGTCACGTGCCATGGGATCGGCCCCGGCCTCCAGCAGCAGGCGGCAGGTATCGGCGTAGCCGGCGAGGTGCAGCGGCGTGCGCCACTTCTTGTCGCGGGCCTTGGGATCGGCACCGGCCGCCAGCAGCAGGCGGCAGATATCGGCGTCGCCGGCGAGATGCAGCGGCGTGCGCCCTTCCTTGTCCCGGGCCATGGGATCGGCCCCGGCCTCCAGCAGCAGACGGCAGACGTCAGCGTTGGCCACGTTGTGGAGAGGCGTTTCGCCATTGTCGTTGACGTCCTTGGGATTGAGCCCCGCCCCGAGGAGCAGGGGAACGGACTGGGCTTCTTCGAGTCCGTGCAGCAGCGTGTTGCCCTCCTCATCCCGAATCTTGGGATCGACACCGGCCTCAATCAAGAGCCGCAGCAGCTCGGTCGACATGTCGGACTGAAGCCTGAGCTTCGGGCTGAGAGCGGGCTTGGCTCCGGCGTTCAGCAGCAACTTGATGGCATCGGCCATGTCGCGGTGCACCGCTATATAGAGGGGTGTGATACCGTCGTCGCCCGCAGCATTGGGATCGGCCCCGGCGTCCAGCAGCAGGCGCATGAGCTTGGTGCTGTTGGGGGCCAAGCCCGCCAAGGCCAGAGGCGTCATGCCGATTCCCTGCAAGGCGTTGATATCAACGCCACGCGCGCGGACGAGGGCTTCGGTGAGTCGCACCTCCCCATTGCTCACTGCCAGATGCAGAGCCGTATCGCGGTACCCGCTGACGATAGTCGGGTCTGCGCCCAGCTCGAGCAGAAGCAACGCCGCGTCTTCGCGCTGCATCGCCGCTGCCACGTGCAAGGGCGTCAGTCTGCCGCCCGGAAGCGAGCCTACACTCCCCGCCTCTCTCGTCTGCGCGTCGATATTCGCGCCTTCGCTCACGAGCTTCCGTATCGCCGCCGTATCGTTGTTCAGAGCTGCGACGTGCAGGGGTGTTCCCCCGCTCTCGCGAATCAATCTCTTAAACTCTTCCACGATGGTTTCGTCTTCACACCAGGGCACGTCTTCATCTGATGCGTCGTCTGCCGCGACTTCATCCGCCACTTCCTCCTTGGGTGCGGGGGACGGCGCCTCCGCGGCCGAGCTGACGTTGGGAGTCCAACAGGAGAAGGTGAGAGCGAGTGCCAGAAGATGCTTGCGTTTCATGTTGAGGGGTGGTTGAAGGGTGCTGAAGCTGAGTGTCGTAAAAAATGACTGTTACAGACTAATTCGGGCGCTTCGCCATGTCAAGGTCAAATTCAGTCTTTCAGAGCTGCGCCATCCGCCACAGGGCCGGAGGCGGGGCCGGAGGCGCGGCCAGCGCCCTCTTCGCGGGGGCTTTCTCATGCGCGGCGTCATGTTCGGCGCGCGATTCGGACTCCGAGAGACTCAGCGCGGGGATGGCGCGGTTCCCCAACGGGAGCTCGCGGGCGGAAGGCTGCTTGAGGCGGGGCCGCGCGCGCGCCGCCGGGCTCGGCGAGCCTTGCGGGGGGCGCCGGTGCGGGGAGGGGGCGGGGAGAGAAGTCTGCGGCGGGTCGTGGCCGCTCAACAGTCGACCCAGATAATCTTCAGATAGGGCTCTCCGTCGAAGTCAAAGCTCATGGCACCCTCCGTGAGGCGGGCGCCGGGGGCTGCGCCGGAGACTTGGGCGTAGAAGGCGCCGTGGCTGAGTTTGCGGCAGTTGGTGGTGCAGAGCAGCCAGCCGCCGGGGTTGAGGCACTTGAGGGCGCTTTCCACGAGGCGGCCGTAGTCCTTCTCGGCGCGCCAGACGTGGCCCTTCTCGTCGCGCGAGAAGGTGGGGGGATCAAGCACGATGGCGTCGAAGCGCCGCCCCTGGCGGGTGAAGCGATCGAGCCAGTGCATCGTGTCGCCCTTGCAGAAGTAGTGGTCATCGGGGTCAATGCCGTTGAGCACCATGTTCTCCTTGCACCAGTTGAGGCAGGAGGGCGAGAGGTCCAGCGTGGTCGTCTGGGCGCCGGCGAGGGCGGCGCAGACGGAGAAGGCGCCGGTGTAGGCGAAGGTGTTGAGCAGCGTCATGCCCTCGCGGCAGCGGCTCCTGACGCGGGCACGGTTGTCGCGCTGGTCGAGAAAGATGCCCTGCGAATAGCCGGCCTCCATGTCAATGAGGTAGCGCACGCCGTTCTCGGCGATGATGAAGCGCGGCGCCACGACGGGGCCGCTCAGGCGCTGGGGAGGCAGCTTGACGTCGCGATCCAGACGCTTGAGGTAGACGGGGCGCTTGAGCTCCGCCAGTTGGTTGCGCAGCTCACGCGGCACCTCGGTGTCGCGCACCGAGACCAGCAGGCGATCCGCCAGCGCGTCGATGAAGATTCCCGGCCAGGTGGTGCCGTCGCTGATGCGGTAGGCGTTCGTGCCGGCGGGGAGGTTCATCTCGCGCTCGGCGATCATCTGCCGGATGGGATTCATGGCGTGGGGAGGGTCGGGGGAGGGAAGCTGCTCGGGCGGGTGGGGCGGTGTCGCGGGGTGATTCAGGACGGCAGGAGGGCGACGGCGGCCTTGCGGATGGTGTCCTCCATCGTGGTGAGGGCGTTGGCGCGGGTCGAGGCGAGGTGCTCCTTGAGGCCGCTTTCATCGAGGCGGCTGAGATCCGCATCGGCGATCTCTCGGGGCGTGAGCCCCGAGAGCAGGCGGATGAAGAGCGCGATGAGCCCCTTGGTGATCAGTGAGTCGCTGTCGGCATGCACGATGAGCTTGCCGTCCACCAGCTCGGTGCCGACCCAGACGCGGCTCTGGCAGCCCTTGATGAGGTTGGCGTTCTTGCGGTACTTCGCGGGCATCGGCGGGAGCTTGCGCCCGAGGTCGATGATGTACTCGTATTTCTCCGTCCAGTCGTCAAAGACGGACATGTCGTCCAGCAACTCTTCGAGTCGTTCGTTGTAGCTCATGGGCGGAGTCAACTCAGCAGTTGGACGTGGCAAGGGTGTAGAGCACGGCCTTCTGGGCATGCAGGCGGTTCTCGGCCTCCGTGAAGATGACGGGGGCGTTGGCCTCGAGCACCTCATCGGTGATCTCGTAGCCGCGGTAGGCCGGCAGGCAGTGGAAGACGCTGTAGCCGGGAGCCGCGACGCGCAGGAGCTCGGCGTTGACCTGGTAGGGGAAGAAGGCTTTTTCCTTGGTCCCCTTCTCGGCCTCCTGGCCCATGGAGATCCACGTGTCGGTGTTGATGACGGTGCAGTCGCGCACGGCCTCCTCGGCGTCGGTGGTGCAGATGATGTTGGGGCAGTCGAGGGCGGCTAGGGTCTCAGGCTTGGGCAGGGCGCGCTCGGGGCCGGCGAGGGCGAGTGTGAAGCCGAGGCGCTTGGCCGCCCACATCCAAGAGCGGCCCATGTTGTTGTCAACGTCGCCGAGGAAGCTGATCTTCATGTCCTTCCAGGATCCGACGCCGTACTTCTCCTCCAGCGTGAGGAGGTCGGCGAGGATCTGGCAGGGATGCTCCTGATCGGTGAGGGCGTTGATCGTCGGCAGGTCGGAGTAGCGAGCGAACTCCACGACTTCATCCTGCCCGTAGGTGCGGATGACGGCGCCGTGGATCATGCGCCCGAGCACGCGGGCGGTGTCCTTGATGGGCTCGCCGCGGCCCAGCTGGATGTCTCGGGTGGAGAGGAACATCGGGCGACCGCCGAGCTCGCTGATGCCGACCTCGAAGGAGACGCGCGTGCGCGTCGAAGACTTGGAGAAGATCAGCGCCCAGGTCTGCCCGGCGAGCGGCTGCTCGCTGTGGTGTCCGCGCTCGGCCTTGAGGCGATGCCCGAGGGCGAGCAGCATGCGGATTTCATCTCCTGTCAACTCTTCGATGGAAAGCAGATTCTTCATGGTCGGGTGATGCACTTCTCTTGTCAGAGCGGCAGGATAGCACAGAACGCAAGTCTTGTAAAGTGTCGAATCGGTCATGTTCCGCCGCCTCAGGCCGGCAGCCGCGCTGCGTCGCGGCGCGCGCTGAGCGCGCTTGTCGCGGGAGTGTGTGTTCCGCCGGAGGATGGCGACAGCCGGCGCGGCGGGTGTGCCCCTGCGTGAGAGGGAAAGGGCGCGCAAAAAAAACTCCCCGCTGCCCGAAGGCAGGCGGGGAGAGATGGTTTCAGGGCTTGCCGCTGTGCCGAGCGCGCGTGCGCGCTTGGTGCAGGCAGACCGCCGCGAACGCGGAGCTCGGGGGCGCGGAAGGCGTCAGGCGAGGCTGCGCTCGCCTTGGCGCCAGCTCCAGTCCCAGCGGTTCAGGTCGGTGAAGCAGGCGGTGAGCAGAGCGACGCAGGCGTCGACGTCGCCCTTGTGGCACATCTCGATGCTCTGGTGGACGTTGCGCGTCGGGATGGAGATGGCGCCCGTGACGGAGCCGCCGGCGGTGAACTTCTGCATGGCGCCGGCATCGGTGCCGCCCGCAGCCAGCAGCTCAAGCTGGTGGGTGATGCCCTTCTCCTCGGCCAGTGCCTTCATGAACTGCACCATGCGCGGATCGGTGACGAGGGTGCCGTCGTAGACCTTGATGGCGGCGCCTTTGCCGAGTTCCGTGCACTTGTCGTGCGCGGAGGAGCCGGGGGTGTCGTAGGCGATGGTGGTGTCAAGCGCGAAGGAGAAGTCCGGCTGAATCTTCATGGTGGCGCCGTGGGCGCCGCGCAGGCCGACTTCCTCCTGCACGGTGAAGACGGCGTAGAGGTCGTAGGCGGGCTTGGCGCCGGCTTCGCGGATGGCGCGCACGGCCTGCATGAGCAGGTAGCAGCCGCCGCGGTTGTCAATGCTCTTGACGTTGACGCAGTCGCCCATCTCGAGCAGATCGCTGTAGCGCGTGATGGAGTCGCCCACGCTCACGAGCTTTTCAACCTCCTCCTTCGGCAGGCCGACGTCGACGACGTAGTCGGTCACGGCGGGCATCTTGGTGCGCTCCTCGGGGGTCATGACGTGGATGGGCTTGACGCCCATGCAGCCGTAGAGGTCGCGGCGCCCGTGAACGATGACGCGCTGCGCGGTCAGGGTCTTGGCGTCAAAGCCGCCCAGCGGCAGGATGCGGATGAAGCCGTTGTCGTCGATGTGGCGCACGATGAAGCCGATTTCATCCATGTGCGCGGCGCACATGATGGTCTTGGCGTCCGACTCGCCCTTGATGAGGGCGATGACGTTGCCCATGTTGTCGACGCTGATCTCGTCGGCCAGCGGCGTCATTTCACGCAGGAGGATGTCGCGGATGCCGTACTCAAAACCGGGGGCGCCGAAGGCTTCACAGAGCTCTTTGAAAAGTGAGATGTTCATGCGGCTTTTATACGCCTTTCCGCCCGCTTTGGCAAGGCTATTCGCTGTTTTTTCAGGGGAAACGGGTGCCGCAGCCGCCGCGCCGTCGCCGCAATGCCGGGCCACCGAGTCTCCTCGTCCGGCGGCCCGGGGCCGGATTCCGCCCGTGCCGAGAGAGCAGACCGATGGTCGCTCCGGGGCCGACAACAAAACACCGGCGCTGCCGCGATGGGGCAGGGCCGGTGTGTTTTCTCGCGCGAGAGGGTCGAGCCGAAGGGGCTGCGGGCACTGGCGCTCGGTGACCGCTCAGTGGCTGTGGCGGCGCTTGCGGTTGTATTCGAGCAGGGCGAGCTGTTTGGCGATGGAGGCTGCGAGCTTGGTCTGCTCTTCGCGGCTGAGGACGGAGGCGCTGTTGCGCAGGGCGTTCTGGGCGCGCTCCAATGCCTCTTGGATGCTGTCGGTGTTGATGTCCTCCACCTGAAGGGCGGTGTCGGTGACGAGCAGCACGCGATCCGCATGCACCTGCAGGAAGCCGCCGCCGACGAAGAGGCTGCCCTCGGCCTCACCGACCGGGCGGTAGAGGAGCTCCCCGTTCGCGACGGCGCAGATGAGGTCCGTGTGCCCGGGCAGAATCTCGAGTTCGCCTTCGGCGCCGGGCAGCCGGATGCTGCTGACCTCTGCTTCCAGCGCGGTGCGCATGGGCGTGATGATGCTGAAGTGCATGGCCGGGTATCAGGAGGGGGCTCAGGAGCGCTCGACGGTGTCGATGCTGCCTTTCATGTAGAAATTGCCTTCGGGCACGTCATCCCACTTGCCGTCGAGAATCTCGCCGAAGCCGCGCACCGTCTCCGCCACGGGGACGTACTGGCCCTTGATGCCGGTGAAGACCTCCGCCACGGCGAAGGGCTGCGAGAGGAAGCGCTGAATCTTGCGCGCGCGGCTCACGGTGAGCTTGTCGGCATCCGAGAGCTCGTCCATGCCGAGAATGGCGATCATGTCCTGCAGGTCCTTGTAGCGTTGGAGCGTCTGCTGCACGCCGCGGGCGACACGATAGTGCTCTTCGCCGACGAGGGCCGGGCTGAGGGCGTTGGAGCTCGAGGCCAGCGGGTCGACGGCCGGGTAGATGCCCTGCGCCGCCAGCGAGCGCTCGAGCACGACCTTGGAGTCCAGGTGGCTGAAGGTGGTGGCCGGGGCGGGGTCGGTCAGGTCGTCCGCCGGAACGTAGACTGCCTGCATCGAGGTGATGGAGCCTTTCTTGGTGGAGGTGATGCGCTCTTGCAGACCGGCCATTTCCTCGGCGAGGTTGGGCTGGTAACCGACGGCGGAGGGCGTGCGGCCGAGCAGGGCGCTGACTTCGGAGCCGGCCTGCGAGAAGCGGAAGATGTTGTCGACGAAGAGCAGCACGTCGCGGTTTTCCTCATCGCGGAAGTATTCGGCCATCGAGAGGGCAGAGAGGGCCACGCGCAGACGGGCTCCCGGCGGCTCGTTCATCTGGCCGTAGACGAGGGCGACCTTCGAGTTCTCGGGGTTTTTCTGGTCGATGACGCCCGATTCGCTCATTTCGTTGTAGAAGTCGTTGCCCTCGCGGGTGCGCTCGCCGACGCCGGCGAAGACGGAGAGGCCGGAGTGCGCCTTGGCGATGTTGTTGATGAGCTCCATGATGAGCACGGTCTTGCCCACGCCGGCGCCGCCGAAGGAGCCGGCCTTGCCGCCCTTGAGGAAGGGGCAGATGAGGTCGATGACCTTGATGCCGGACTCCAGCACTTCCGACGAGGTCGCCTGCTCCTCGAGACTGGGGGCTTCGCGGTGGATGGGGTAGCGCTTCACACCCTCGAGCTGGCCTTTTTCATCGACGGTTTCTCCGAGCACGTTGAAGATGCGGCCCAGCACTTGCGGCCCGACGGGAACGGAGATGGGGGCGCCGGTGTCGACGGCGGTCATGCCGCGACGCAGGCCGTCGGTGGAGCTCATGGCAACGGTGCGCGCCCAGCCGTCCGTGAGGTGCTGCTCCACTTCGAGGGTGAGGTGCTGGGGCTTGCCGTTGACGTCAAAGTCGACGGTGAGGGCGTTGTAGAGGGCGGGCATTTCGGCCTGCGAGAAGTCGACGTCGACGACGGCGCCGATGATCTGCACGATTTTACCTGTGTTCATATGCTGTTGTGCTGAAGCTGCTGGGATGGGTTATTCCATCGCCTTCATGGCGGTGGTGATTTCGAGGAGTTCGTTGGTGATTTGGGTCTGGCGGGCCTTGTTGTACTCGAGGGTCAGCTCGCCGATGAGCGACTTGGCGTTCTCGGTGGCGGCCTTCATGGCAACCATGCGGGCCGACTGCTCGGAGGCCTTGCCCTCCAGCACCATCTGCGTGAGCATGTTGGTGAAGTAGAGAGGCAGCAGGCTGTTGAGCAGGGCGACGGGGCCGGGCTCGAGCAGGTAGTTGGCGGCGTTGTCCGCGGCGCTCTCGCCGTCGTCGGCCGCGGCGGCCAGACTGATGAGTTCCGCCGGGTCGATGGGCAGCAGGTGGCCGATCTGCGGCCGCTGCACCATGACGTTGATGAACTTCTGGTAGACAGCGCAGACGCTGTTGTATTCGCCGGAGACGAAGCCCTTGCGGATGAAGTCCATGATGGGCTTGAGCTCCGCCTCGTCAAAGTTGTCGCCGAGGGTGAAGGAGGCCTTGAGCTGGCGGCCTGCACGGGCCAGAGCGCTGTTGAGCTTGGCGCCGATGGTGATGTAATCGGCGTCGGCGGGGCAGGCGTTGAGGATCTCCTTGAGGAGGTTGGCGTTGAGCGCGCCGCAGAGGCCGCGATCGGTGGCGATGACGATGCAGAGCTCTTTGCCGTGGGGGTTATCTTTCATCAGCTCAATGCCGCTGTCGCCGATGCTGTCCTGCAGGTGCTTGAAGACGTTGGCGATGGCGCTGATGTAGACGCGCCCCTTGAGGGCGAGCTCCTGAGCCCGGCGCATTTTCGCGCTCGCGACCATCTGCATCGCCTTGGTGATCTGCGATGTGTTGCGCACGGAGCGGATGCGCCGCTTGATGTCTCGGAGGTTGGACATGGGGTGAGCTCGGGTGATGGGGCCTTATTTCTTGATGCGGCTCTTGAACTGCTTCATGTAAGAGGCGAGGGCTTCATCGACCTCGGGGGTGAGCTCGCGCTTCTCTTCAATGAGGGCCAGCAGGTCGCGGTGGTTCGTCTGCACGTCCTCCTCCATGTCGTTGCGCAGCGAGAAGATGCGCTCGACGGGCACGTCGTCCAGATAGCCCTTTTGGATGGCGTAGAGGTTGACGACTTCGATGCCGAGGCTCTTGGGGGCATACTGGCCCTGTTTGAAGAGCTCGACGATGCGGCGGCCGCGCTCGAGCTTGGCCTTGGTGTTGGCGTCGAGATCCGAGCCGAACTGGGCGAAGGCCTGCAACTCCTCGAACTGGGCGAGGTCGAGCTTGACGGAGCCGGCGAGCTTCTTGACGATCTTCGTCTGCGCGCTCGAACCGACGCGGCTCACGGAGATGCCGACGTTGATGGCCGGTCGCACGCCCTGGTAGAAGAGGTCGGTGTCGAGGAAGATCTGCCCGTCGGTGATGGAGATGACGTTGGTCGGGATGTAGGCGGAGACGTCGCCGGCCTGAGTCTCGATGATGGGCAGGGCGGTCAGCGAGCCGCCCTTTCGCCCGCCTTCGCTGTTGATGCGGGCGGCGCGCTCGAGCAGGCGGCTGTGCAGGTAGAAGACGTCGCCCGGATAGGCTTCACGGCCGGAGGGGCGGCGCAGGATGAGCGAAACCTGGCGGTAGGCGACGGCGTGCTTGGAGAGGTCGTCGTAGACGATGAGGGCGTCCTTGCCCTGATCCATGAAGTATTCGCCCATGGCGCAGCCGGCGTAGGGGGCGAGGTACTGCATGGCGGCGCTGTCGGAGGCCGAGGCGACGACGATGATGGTGTAGGCGAGCGCACCGCAGGATTCGAGCTTGGCGACGAGGCGCGAGATGTTGGCGCGCTTCTGGCCGATGGCCACGTAGATGCTGTAGACGGGGCGGTAGTCGCTGTCCCCGCGCTCTTCGGCGGCGCGGTTCTGGTTGGCCTGAGAGATGATGGTGTCGAGTGCCAGCGCGGTCTTGCCGGTGGAGCGGTCGCCGATGATGAGCTCGCGCTGCCCGCGGCCGATCGGAATCATGGCGTCGATGGGCAGGATGCCGGTCTGAATGGGCTGGTTGACGCCTTGGCGCGTGATGATGCCCGAGGCGATTTTTTCAACCGGATAGTGATCCGCGGCTTCGACGGGTCCCTTGCCGTCGAGCGGGTTGCCCAAGGTGTCCACCACGCGGCCGAGCAGGCCCGGGCCGACGGGGACTTGGAGCAGGCGCCCCGTGGTCTTGCAGGTGTCTCCCTCGCGCAGGCTACTGGCGTTGCCGATGATGACGGTGCCGACCTCGTTCTCTTCGAGGTTCATGGCAAGGCCCATGACGCCGCCCGGAAACTCGATCATTTCATTGAGCATGGCGTTGCTCAGCCCTTCGATGCGGGCGACGCCGTCGCCGACGGCCTTGATGGTGCCGACGTTTTCCTGCGCGGCGGCGGTGGAGATGTTGCGGATTTGTGCTTCCAGTTCTTGTACGATGTTGCTCATGCCTGGGATGGGTGAATGTTGTGAAGGGGGTGTTAGCAGTGGTGGGTGAGTTGCTCGATGCGGCGGCGGACGGAGGCGTCCGTCACGTCATCGGCGACGCGCACGGTGATGCCGGCAATCAGAGCGGGGTCAACCTGCCATGTGTAGTCGAGGCCGGCGCAGCGCGCGTCGAGCTTCGCGCGGATGGCCTGCTGCTCGCTGTCGCTGAGGGGAACGGCGCTGGTGATGGTGGCGCTGTGCTTTTGCTTTTCGAGGCGCACGAGCTCGGTGAAGGCGCTCAACAGGCCGAGGAAGCCGCGGGGGCGACGGTCGGCGATGGTGTTCGCGACGAGCCGCACGGTGTCTTCCTGCAGCAGGCCGTCGGCGCCGATGCAGAGGCGGATGAGGCGGCGCGCCTGCGCTTGGTTTTCTTTGGTGACTTTCATGGGCGGGGGCTCGTGGCTCAATCAGAGTTTGCTGATGGCGTCGGCGTTGATGGCCCGGTGATCAGCTTCCGAGAGAATCTTGCCGGTGACTTGCTCGGCCGTGAGGGCGACGAGGCGCGCAAATTCGCCGCGCAGGGCCTCTTTCTCGCGCTCGGTGTCTCGAGCAGCCTGGCTGTGGGCGTTGTCAATGATGGTCTTGGCCTCGGCGCTGGCCTTGGCGCTGAGATCTTCGCGGAGCTGGGCCGCGGAGGCGCGGGCACGCTCGATTTCCGCCTGCCCGGCGTCGCGGGCCTCATCGAGAATGCGCTCGCTGTTCTGGCGCACTTCGGCGAGTTCGCGGCTGCTGCGCTCGTGCATGGCCTCGCCTTCTTCGATGCGTCGTCGACGCTCGTCGAGCTGCTTCATGACGGGTTTGATGCCGAAGACGCCGATGATGAAGGCGATGATGATGAAGGCGATGAGGTGCGCCAGAAAGGCCTCGGTGTGCAGGCCGAATTGATCAAAGAGTTCCTGAGCGCTGGTGGCGAGTACGGTGGTGTACATATGCAATGGCGGTTGTTTGAGGCGGAAAAATCGGCGGCGCGGCGCGCCGAACCGAGAAGGGGATCGGGGCCGCGCCCGGATCGCCGGGCGCGGCTTGGCGGCTTTTACTCGCCCATGAAGAAGGAGGCGAAGGCCACACCTTCGACCAGAGCGGCCAGAAGGATGGAGATGGTCAGCACCTTACCGAAGGAGGAGGGGTTGCGACCGGTGGATTCGGCAGCCTTCATGCCGATGAGGCCGATGCCGATGCCGGCACCGATGACGGCGAGACCGGGAGATACGCGCAGGGCGTCTGCAATGGTGGTGAGCATATGGATATGTGGGTTTGTTTTGTGTTGTTCTTTCTCGCGAGCTTCACGCTTTACTTCATGATCAGCTGCGGGGAAGGGGGGGCTGGGGCTTGGCCTCCTCCTCGTCCTCATCGCTGCCGATCTGCGTCTTGAGGAAGACGGCGGTGAGCATGAGGAAGACGAGAGCCTGCACGAAGGCGACGAGGAGTTCAAGCGCCATGAAGGGGAGGGTGGTCAGGAAGCCGAGTGCGCCGGTGTTCGTCATGACTTCCAGCACGGTCTCGCCGGCGAAGATGTTGCCGAAGAGTCGGGCCGCCAGTGCAACGGGGCGAATGCAGATGGAGACGATCTCAATGATGCCGACGAAGAAGAAGATGGGCAGCAGCGCGTACTTGAGCACGCCGGTGAGGCCGCCCTTGGGGCCGAAGGTGTGGGTGATGAAGCGCCACGGACCCTGCTCCCTCATGACCCAGATGAACCACAGGATGGCGTAGAAGAAGCCGAGGAAGACAGTGGTGTTCATGTCTGCATTCGCGCCGCGCATCAGGGGCTTGCCCTGATAGGTGATCTCGCCCACGCCCGGGATGAGGCCGATGAGGTTGCTGACGAGAATGAGGATGAAGACGGTAGCGAAATACCAGAAATATTTGCGCGCGATGTATTTGCCCGTGAGGCCCTCGACGAAGTTGTAGAGCGTCTCAAAGACCCACTCGACGAAGTTTTGCAGGCCGTGCGGGATGCGCTCCATCTTGCGCGTGGCCAGACGCAGCACGACGGTGATGAGGATGACGGCGGCCAGCAGCATGAGCATAGAGTTGGTAACAGGCAGGCTGTGGCCGGGCCAGAAGGGCAGGGGAATATCCCAGAGAACGGGTGCGTCTGTCGTCAATTTCTCCTCCGCAGCCTGGGCGACGCCACTCAGTGCCAGGAAGACCAGCGCGATTTTCTGGATGATGGTCTTCATCGTCAACACTCCGTAAGTTAGCACCTTTCTGCCGATGCGTCAAGCATGAAATTCATGTTAAGTTGAATCCTGCAAATAATTTTTTGCCCCTCATGCTGTTAGACCGGGGGCATCGGGGCGCGGCAGACGCGCCTGCGGGATGGCGGTTTGCAGACCGGCGCCGGACGGCATGCCTCGGCACGGAAGCGCCCCGGAGGGAACTCAGCCGGGGAGACTCCGCAGGGGAGGCCGAAGCTGCGGAATCGCCGCAAGTGGGGCGGCTCGCGCTTGTTCGGGAGGAGGGAGTGTCAAGGATCTCGACCTTCGGGGCCTCAGGCCTTTGGCCCGGCCCTCAGGGGGCAAAGACGGGCTGCGGCAGCTCGGGGGTGCTCTCCTTGCCGCCTGAGGCGGCGTCATTGACGTCCAGCACGGTGATGAAGATGAAGAAGCCGAGCAGCAGGATGAGGAAGGAGCCCTGCACGACGCCGAGGAGTTTTTCAGGCAGAGGTTTGCGCCGGATGAGCTCCAGCACGCCCATGACGACGTGCCCGCCGTCGACGACGGGAAGGGGCAGCATGTTGAGCACGGCGAGGTTGACATTGAGCACGACGGCAAACCAGAAGACCCAGCGCCAGCCCGAGCCGTCGGGCAGGGTGAGCATGTCGTAGAGGAGGGTGCCGATGCCGACGGGGCCGCTGAGGTGCTGGACGCCGACGTTGCTGTCAGGTGCCGCGATCTTGACGACGGTGTCATACATGAGTTCGAGGCTGTCGCTGACCTGACTCTGCGGGCTCGGGTACTCGAGCGTGACGTCCACGGGGTTCAGCCAGGTGAAGCCCATGATGGGGCGGGCACCTTCCCGACCCTCCCAGTTTGCCGGGATGGCGGGGGTGATGCTGCAGGTGGAGCTGCTGCCGTCGGGGCTGCTCAGGGTGAGCTGCATGGGCTTGCCGGCCGAGGCCATCTGCATGATGGCGATGGGGCTGTAGACGGACTGCCCGTCAACGGCGTTGATGTGCTGGCCGGGTTGCAGCCCCGCCTTCTCGGCCGGAGATCCGGGGGTGATGGGGCCGACGATGGAGGGCTGCGAGGGCAGAATGCCGATTTTGCGCATGCCGCTGCGCTTCATCCATCCGTTGTCCTCCTGCGTGTAGCCGCTGGTGACGGTGAGCGGGAGACTGCTGCCGTCGGCCTGCGGGCGCTCGATGGTGAGTGTGACGTCGCTGTGTTCGCCGAGGGCGATGAGGCCGCTGACGCCCTCCATGCCGTCGACCCACTTGCTGACGGGCTTCCCGTCAATGGCGGTGATGCGGTCGCCGGGCAGCAGGCCGGCCTGGGCCGCGGGTGAGTCGGGCAGGACGTAGCCGATGGTGGAGTCTCCACCGTCGACGGTGGGTTTGCCGGCCGCCCAGACGACCACGGCAAAGACATAGGCGAGCAGCAGGGAGAAGAGGGGGCCGGCGGCGGCGATGATGATTTTGTCGAGCGGTTTCAGGGGCTTGAGGTCGCGCGGCACATCGGCGCTGCCCTCGATGGACTCCATGTCGCCCATCTGCGGCAGGGAGACGAAGCCGCCGGCGGGGATCCAGCCCAGCCCCCAGGTGACGCCCCACTTGCGAACGGAGATCAGGGGCTTGCCGAACCAGATCTGAAAGCGGTCGATGTAGGCTCCGCGCCACTTGCCGGCCAGAAAGTGGCCGAGCTCGTGCACGAAGATCATGATGTTGAAGAGCAGGATGACCAGGACAATGATGCCGATGGTGTGCAGGATGGAAAGGAGCTGATCCATGGTAGATGAGGTGCGCTCAATATGCCATAGTTTGCGGGGCTTGTCCAGTCCTCTGTTGTGACATGCCCCGCTTCGGCGATGCAGGAAGGGCGCCATTCCCGACGTTCGGGGACGCCCTCCTGCTCTTTGCGGGGTGTTGCCGATACCAAGAGCTCCAAATGCCGCGCGGATGGCCGGGTACAATCAGCGCGGTAGGCTTAGAGGGGGCGCGTGGAGTGCGCCCTTGAAGCGCGTCCTCCGGGCGGCCGGAGAATGCGCCGATCGAAATCTGAAGGGGGCAGTCGGGGAAGCGCGGCCGAGGGGAACGCTCCTGTCAAGGGGGACAATTCGCCTCAGTCTTCGGACTGGCTGAGCAGGTTGCGCAGCTCGGTGATCTGCTGCATGAGGCTCAGGCGCTCTTCCTTGCTGAGGTCTTGGCTTTGCAGGCGGCTCATGCCGGCGTCGATGCGGGCCTTCACGGTGTCGGCCGCAGCGGCGGCACAGCTCTGGTTGACGGCGGCTTCCACGTCGCTGTAGCGGAGGGGGACGGGGCTGATGTCGCGCAGGGCGGCGGCTTGCTCGCGGGTGAGTTTTTGCAGAAAGAGCTGCCAGTCCTTCTCGTCGGTGGCGCGGGGAAGCTCTTCGAGGAGTCGTTGCAGAATGATGCCGCCGGCGAGGTGGCGAATGGGCTCGCGCAGCTCTTCCATGCGCTCGACGAGGGCTTGCTGGGCCTCCTGATTGCCGATGGCCATGCAGATGAGGTTGCGCACGGAGCGGTGGAGGCGCAGGGGGATGACGGGCTCGTCGTCCTCCGGGAGCCCGGCGGGGCCCTCGTCGGCAAGCGGGGCTTCGTCGTCAGGCTTTCTCGCGGGAGCCGCGCTGCGGCGTCGGTCTTTTTTGTGGGCTCGGACGAGTCCGGCGACGGTGCTGCGCATGTCCTCCAGCCCGATGTTGAGCCGGCTGGCCAGATCGACGACGGCGAGGTCGCGCCGGACGCTGTCGGTGATTTCGGCGGCGAGATCGGCCATGCGGGTGACGAGGGCGGCGCGCGCGGAGGGGTCGCTGCCGAGGTTGCGCAGCTCGGCGCTGAGGCGCACCTGCAGATAGGGCTTCGCATCGGCGATGGCCTGTTGCAGGGCTTCGGCTCCCTGCGTGCGCACGAGGGAGTCGGGGTCTTCCCCGGCGGGCAGCTCGGCCTGGTTGACTTCGATGCCGGCCTGCGCGAGCTTGCGGTAGGTCTTTTCGCTGGCCTTGATGCCGGCGCCGTCGCCGTCGTAGCAGAGGATGGCCTTGCCGGCGTATTTGCGCAGCAGCAGGGCGTGCTCGTCGGTGAAGGCCGTGCCGAGGCCGGCGACGGCGTTGCGGATCTCCGCCTTTTCGTGGCAGGCGATGACGTCGAGCTGGCCCTCGCAGATGACGACGGTCATGCCGGCCTGGCTGATGGCGCGCGTGGCGCGCGAGAGGCCGAAGAGCAGTTCTCCCTTGTGGAAGGCGTCGGTGTCGGCGGTGTTGACGTATTTGCGCGGGTCGCTGTCAGCGTCGAGAACGCGGCCGGAGAAGCCGACGATTTCTCCGCGCAGGTTCTCGATGGGGAACATGAGGCGGTCGCGGAAGACGGCGTAGGTGCCGCGGCTGCCCTCGCTGAGCAGGTAGGCCTCCTTCAGCCCTCGCTGGTCAAAGCCCCGGCTGTGCGCCAGCTCGGCCAGAGGGCGGATGTCGGGCGGGGCCCAGCCGAGCTTCCAGGCCTTGGCGATGGCGATGTTGAAGCCGCGACCGCTCAGGTAGGCGCGGGCGTGGGCGGCTTCGGGGGTCCGGCAGAGCTGGAGGTTGTAGTAATCCGCCGCGAGCTGGTTGAGGCGCACGATGCGCGAGCGGCGCCGACGGCTGCGCGCTTGCTCCGGGTCTTCCGCTTCTTCAATGACGTGGATGCCGGCGATGTCGGCGAGGCGGCGCAGGGCGTTCGGGTAGTCAAGGTTCTCATACATCATGACGAACTTGACGGCATCGCCGCCGACGCCGCAGCCGAAGCAGTGAAAGCTCTGGCGCGCGGGGTTGACGCTGAAGGAGGGGGTCTTTTCGCTGTGGAAGGGGCAGCAGGCCTTCCAGGCTGTGCCGGCGCGTCGCAGTTGAATGTAGCGCCCGACGACTTCGACGATGTCGGAGGCGTTTTTGATGCGGGTGACGCATTCTTCTGCGATGCGGGCCATGGTGTGCAGGGAAAGGGCGGGGAAAGGACGGCGAAAAGGGGCAGAGAAAAAGGGAGGCGGAGAGCCGAGAAGCCGGCTCGGGGGGCTGCGGTGAGGCCGTTGCGGGTGGCGTGGGTGGCAATGGGCGCCGGAGCGATGGATTGCAGCGCGGCGGTTGCCCCGGAGGCAGCGCGCAGCTTGCCGACGGCGACGCCGCGCGGCGGTCAGGGCGCCGCTCCTGCGTTGGAGCGGCTCGGCGCCGCCGGAGGGAGCCTCAGCCGATGAGCTGTTTGAGGTGCTCTTCGAAGGTGGGGTATGAGGTGTTGATGTTGCGGCAGTTGAGCAGGGTGGTGGCGCCTTCGGCTCGCAGGCCGGCGATCAGGAAGCTCATGGCGATGCGGTGGTCGCCGTGGCTGTCGAGGGTGCAGCCGCGCAGCGGGCGTCCCCCGCGGATGCTCATGCCGTCTTCGAACTCCTCCACGTCGACCCCCATGGCGCGGAGATTACCGGCCGTCGTGGCGATGCGGTCGCTTTCCTTGACGCGCAGCTCGGCCGCGTTGCGGATCAGCGTCTCACCCTCCGCGAAGGCCGCCGCGACGGCGAGAATGGGGATTTCGTCGATGAGGTTCGGAATCTCCTCGCGCGCGATGACGGTGCCGTGCAGGGAGCTGCTGCGGACGGTGACGTCACCGCAGGGCTCGCCCTCGTCCTCGCGCGCGCTGATGCTGATGTCGGCCCCCATGCGGCGGAGCACCGCGATGATCGCATCGCGCGTGGGGTTCAGCCCGACGCGGTGCAGCACGATCTCGCTGCCCGGGATGACGGAGGCTGCCACCATCCAGAAGGCCGCGCTCGAGATGTCCGCCGGAATGGCGATGTCGCGCGCGGGGATGCGCACGGGGCCCTCGACGGCGATGTCGAGCCCGTCGGCCGAGATGTCGCAGGGGATGCCGAAGTGCTGGAGCAGGCGCTCCGTGTGGTCGCGCGTGACGGCGGGCTGGTGCACGGAAGTGCGCCCCGGCGTGAGCAGCCCGGCGAGCAGAATGGCACTCTTGACCTGCGCGCTGGCCATGGGGAGATCATAGTGAATGGGGTGCAGCGCGCCGCCGTCGATCTCCAGCGGGGCGCAGCCGGGCTTCTGCCCGCAGGCGCGGATGCGCGCGCCCATGAGGCTCAGCGGGTCGATGATGCGCTTCATGGGGCGCGAGCAGAGCGAGGAATCGCCCGTGAGTCGGCTGGCAAAGGGCAGGGCCGCCAGCACTCCGGCCATGAGGCGCATGCCCGTGCCCGAGTTGCCGCAGTCGATGTCGTGCTGCGGGGCGACGGGCGCCATGCCCGTGCCGGTGAGCGTGAAGTCGCCGGGATGCTCGTGAGGGGTGACGACGGCGCCCAGCTGCTGCATGGCGCGCAGCGTGTTGAGGCAATCCTCGCTGCACAGGAAGTTGCGCACCTCCATGCTGCCGTCGGCCAGAGCGCCGAGGATGGCGACGCGGTGCGAGATGCTCTTATCCCCCGGGACGGTGAGGCTGCCTCGCAGCCCGCGGGTTACGGGATGAACGGTAATGGTGTCACTGGGCATAGATGCGAATGCGTTTTTTGTGTCGGGCTTCATCGAGCGCGGCGTCGAAGTAGGCGTCCACCGCAATCTCGCGCTGGGCGCTGCGGATGGCGCTGCGCAGGCTCTCGCGGCACTCGTCCGCCGTGGGGATGCGCGAGGGAATGAGGGGGCCGGCCACGAGAATGTGCCAGCCCCAGCGGCTCTCGACGAGGGTGGGCGTGTCGGCCGGAATCGCCTGTTCGCCGAAGAGCGGCAGCTCGGCAAGCGGGCTGTTGCCGTCGTTGTAGACCATGCCGAGCTCGCCGCCGTTCGGGGCGCTGCGCTGGTCTTCACTGCGGCTGCGGGCCAGCTCGGCAAAGTCCGCCCCGGCCTTCAGCTCGGCCAGCAGGGCCTCAGCCCGGGCCTTCACCTCGGCTGGTTCGTGGCCGTCGAGCTCGAGAAAGAGGTGGCGCAGCGCACGGTGTTCCGGGATGCGCAGGCTCTCGCAGACGCGTTCGTAGTGGAGGTCCACCGCCTCATCGCTGACGTCGCAGTAGGGCTCAATCGCGCGCTCCAGCAGGGCTTGCGAGCGCATTTGAGACTGCACTTTGTCGGTAAAACTTTCTCGCGTATAGCCCTGCGTGCGGAGCTGGCTCTCGAAGGCCTCGTCGCTGCCGGCGCGCGAGGCGAGCCGCGCCACCTCGGCCTCGGCCTCCTGGCGGCAGAGGGGAAGGTTGCGGTCATTGTAGCGCGTGGTGATGCGCAGCATCGTGCGGCGGATGAGATCCATGAGGTGTGTGCCGCGGCGCTTCGGATCGGGCTCCTCCAAGCCGCGCTGCCAGTCGGACTCGCGGCTGAGGCGGGCGAGCTGCGCCTTGCTGAGATCCTCCCCGTAGACGGAGGCCACGAGATTCGACGTGTCTTTTTCGGCGGCCCCGCGGTGGATGTAGCTCCAGACCGGGCCGTGCCAGACCCAGAGGTCGATCGCGAGGTAAAAGAGGACGGTCGAAAAGATGCCGAGTTTGACGGCGAAGAGCTGGAGCGATGTGAGCCTCACGCGCGCCATTTTACCCTGACCGGCCCTGCTTGGCAAACAAAAAGAGCGTCCGCGCTCATCAGCCCGCCTCCGCGTGCCGCCGACTCCGGCGGCCTCGGACCGCCCCGCGCTGCCCCGTGTGGCGCCGACGCAGTCAGCTGCCCCCGGGCCGGTGAGCTCTGCGCTTCAGGCCTGTGTGCCCGGCGCCTCAGGGATCGTTCGAGATGATGGATGGGAGCGGTGTTGCGTCGGTGCGGTGTCGGTGTGGCTCTGGCTGCGTGGCGACGCTGCGCTGAGGCGTGGGGCGTGCGCGGCTGTGCCGCAAGGCTGCGAAAGAGAGCCTCCGGTCTCGGCGGCGGGGAAGTCGGATGATTCCGATTTCGCTGCCGTTTAGGGCTTGGGGCTTTGTGGCTTGGCGCTTTCGGCCTCCTGTTTCCGGAGGGCGTCTTCGAGAAGGCGGCAGCACTGCTCGTGCCCGTCCCGCTTCGCGAGCTCCAGCGGCGTCTCGCCGTGGCCGGGGGCACTGCCGGGGCGGCAGAGGCGGGCTCGGGGATCCGCGCCGCGCTCCAGCAGCAGGGCGACGAGCTTGCTGTTGCCGTTGAGGGCGGCGGCGTGGAGGACCGTGAGTCCGTGCGCGCTGGCGGCGTTTACGTTGGCGCCGTGCTCCAGCAGCAGCCGCAGGCAGCTCTCGTTGTCGTAGAGGGCGGCGAGGTGCAGGGGGGTGAGACGCTTGTCGTTGAGCTGCGGTGTTTCCCCATCCAGATCGCGCAGCAGCAGGAGGCTCTCGCCCTCTTCCGACGGGATGAGCTCGGGCATGCTCACGCCTGAGCAGTAGGCTTCAACTCCGGCTTTGCCGGCGAGCAGGCTGCGCATGGCGCGATCTTCGCCGCTGGCTGCTGCCGTGTGCAGCGGGGTCGCGCCGTGGCGTCCCGCGGCGTTGGGCTCGGCGCCACGGGCCAGCAGCAGGTTGATGGCCTCATCATCTCCCGAGGCTGCGGCGAGGTGCATGGGGGTGATGTCACCGCGGCTGCGCGGCGCCGGAGCCGCCCCGAGCTCCAGCAGGGTAGCCAGCGTCTCCGTGTTCGCGGCGGCTGCGGCGTAGTGCAGAGGCGTATAGCCCTCGGCATCGGTCGCGGCGATGTCGGCTCCACTCTCGGCCAGCCGGCGCACAATGGCTGCGTTGCCGCCGGTGGCAGCGCAGTGCAGCGGCGTCATGCGGGAGGGGGTGCCGGTCGCGTTGACTTCGGCGCCGCGCTGCAACAGCAGCTCGACGCAGCGCTCGTTCTGACTCCCCGCAGCGAGGTGCAGCGGCGTCGCCCCTTCGCGACTGCGCGCCGCGACGTTAGCCTTGCGGTTGAGCAGCGTGGTGAGAGCTTGATCATCTCCGGCGGCTGCCGCGAGGTGAAGCGGGGTGAGACCGGCGGCGTTGGGCTCATCGGGCTCGGCTCCGCTCTCCAGCAGCACGCTGAGCGTTTGCGTGCTGCCGGCAGCGGCGGCGAGGTGCAGCGGCGTGTTGCCTCGGTGGTCTTCGGCGTTGACGCGGGCGCCGCGGGATATGAGGGTGAGGGCCGCGACGCTTCTGTTCTCGGCGGCGGCGAGGTGCAGAGGTGTCAGGCCGAGCTCGTTGGCGGCATCAACTGAGCTGCCGGCGTTGAGAAGAGCCTGAATGCCGGCGGCATCGCCGGCGCGCGCTGCTGCATGGAGCGGGGTGTCCCCGCTGCGGCTTGCAGCATCCGGCTTCGCTCCGCGCTGCAGGAGCAGCAGCAGGGCATCCGTGCGCCCGGAGAGCGCTGCGGCGTGCAGGGGCGTCATGCCGCTGAGGCGGTCGGGATAGTTCGGCGAGGCCCCGTGCTCCAGCAGCAGGGTGATGACGTCGATCTTCCCGCGCTCGGCGGCCAGAAGCAGCAGGGGGCAGCCGGCATCGGTGGTCGGGTTTTGCGAGGAGACCCGCTTCAGTAGCGACTTCAGCCGCATGATGTCGCCGGCTTCCACGGCCTCTTGCAGGGGCGGCGTGTCATCAACCAGCCACGCGGGGATGTCGCCGCTTTCAAGGGCCTCTTGGGTGGAGATGACACGCTGGCCCTGATGCTCGGTCATGTCGCCAGCGGCTTGGGGCTCCTTGTCGCTGTCGTCAGCTGCGGCACAGGGAGGGGCCATCAGGAGGAGCAGCAGAGAGCTGCCGCTGAGGGTGAGGTCGTAGAGGAAACGTGTCTTCATGGGGAGAAGCGGGGAAGGGAGTGGGTGGATGAAGTGATGCCGCTGCGCGATCGCAAGCTTCATTATACGCGCTTCGGCTCGGCTGTCAACAAGTCTCTGAGAGCTTTCCCCGGCCGCCTTTCGAAGCCGAGAAAAAAACCCCGGGAGGCTGGGCTCCCGGGGGGTGTGAAACGGGGTTGTCGGGGCTATCGCCGTCGAAGCGAGGCCGCTCGGCGTCGATCAGTCATGTGGCACCGATCGGGCACCGGAACGAATCAGTCGCGCGGCACCGTGATGGTCTGCTCGCGGTCGGGACCCACGCCGACGGAGCCCACGGGGCAGCCGATGACTTCGCCGAAGCGCTTGACGTAGGCCTTGCAGTTCTCCGGAAGCTGCTCCCAAGAGGTGCAGCCCGTGATGTCCTGCTTCCAGCCGGGGAGCTCCTCGTAGACGGGCTCGCAGCGCTCCCAGTCCTCGACGAGGGCGGGCGGAACGTCCAGCAGCTCATCGCCCAGCTTGTAGGCCGTGCAGATCTTGACGGTGTCCATCTGATCAAGGCCGTCGAGGTTGGTCATGGCCATCTCATCAAAGCCGTTGAACATGGATGAGTAGCGCAGCACGACGCCGTCGGCCCAGCCGCAGCGGCGCGGGCGGCCCGTCGTGGCGCCGAACTCGCGGCCGAGCCCGTGCAGGTAATCAGCCACTTCGTCGTTCTCCGTCACGAAGGGCCCGGCACCGACGCGCGTGGTGTAGGCCTTGCAGACGCCGATGACGTGGTTGATGCGGGTCGGGGGCACACCGCTGCCGGTGCAGCAGCCGCCGGCGCTGGTGTTCGAGCTGGTGACGAAAGGATAGGTGCCGAAGTCGATGTCGAGCATCGCGCCCTGAGCCCCTTCGAAGAGGATGTTTTTGCCGGCCTTGACGGCGGCGTTGAGCACCGGAATGGTGTTGCAGATGTGCGGGCGCAGCACGTCCGCCGCCTCCATGACGGCCTTGAGCGTCACATTCGGATCAGCAGCCGGCCAGCCGAGGCGCACGAGCTCTTCGTTGGCCGTCTTGATGCGGGCCTCCAGCACGCGCTTGAGGCGGTCGGGATCGATGAAATCCACCATGCGGATGCCGATGCGGCGGGCCTTGTCGGCGTAGGTCGGGCCGATGCCCTGCTTCGTCGTGCCGATCTTCTGGTCGCCGAGGGCCTCCTCCTGTGCGGCGTCGATCTCCTTGTGGATGGGCAGCACGACGTGGGCGCGATCCGAAATGCGCAGGTTCTCCGGCGTGATGGAGACGCCGAGCTCGCGCAGGTAGGTCATTTCCTCAACGAGCGAGGTCGGGTTGATGACGACGCCGTTGCCGATGACGTTGACCTTGCCCGGCCAGAGGATGCCGGAGGGCACGAGGTGCAGAACGTACTTTTTACCGTCGGCGATGACTGTGTGGCCGGCATTGCTGCCGCCCTGGCTGCGCACGACGTAGTCTGCCGTGACGGTCAGAAAGTCAATCACCTTGCCTTTGCCTTCATCTCCCCACTGGGAGCCGATGACGAGTGTGTTCATGTGTCAGAAATGAGTTTGCGTTGGTTGCTCCGGCCGTTGTCAGTTGTGTGAGTATTTGCCGGCTTTGAAGTCACGGATGAGGTCGATGAACTCACCGAAGAAGTAGGTGGCATCCTTGGGGCCCGGGGCCGCCTCGGGGTGATACTGTACGCAGAAGATGGGCATCTTCTTGTGGCGCAGGCCTTCGACCGTTCCGTCATTGAGGTTGATGTGCGTCACCTCGACGTCGTCCGGCAGGCTGTCGGGGTCAACCGCGAAGCCGTGGTTCTGCGAGGTGATGGCAACTTTGCCGGTGCGCAGATCCTTGACGGGCTGGTTGCCGCCGCGGTGGCCGAACTTGAGCTTGAATGTTTTGCCGCCGAAGGCGTGCCCGAGCAGCTGGTGGCCGAGGCAGATGCCGAAGATGGGCAGCTTGCCGAGCAGTCGGCGGAGTTGCTCGTGGATGTGGGGCAGAGCCGAGGGATCGCCCGGGCCGTTGGAGAGGAAGATGCCGTCGGGATTCAGGGCGAGAACTTCGTCGGCCGAGGTCGCGGCATTGACGACCGTGACGTCGAAGCCGTCGCGGCGCAGGCAGCGCAGGATGTTGCGCTTGATGCCGAAGTCATAGGCGACGATCTTGTACTGCACGGGCGGCAACTCGGCATAGGTGCTCAGGTCGCCGGCTGTCTTGTTCGGCAGCTTCCAGTCGCGAGATTCGCCTTCCCAGTGATAGGTCTTGGGCGTCGAGACCTCCGTGACGAAGTCCGAGCCGCTCATGGGGGCTGAGTTGCGAGCCTTTTCGACGGCCTCGTCGGCGCTCAGCTCGGTGGTGAGGCAGGCGCGCTGAGCGCCCGCCGTGCGCAGCAGCTTGGTGAGCTTGCGCGTGTCGATTCCCTCGATGCCGGGGATGCCGTAGCTCTTCATCCAGTCCTCCAGAGACTCCTGAGCACGCCAGTTGGAGTGAAGGCGCGCCAGCTCTGCAATGGCGAAACCGCGCACCTGGGGGTGCTCGCTCTCATTGTCCTCTTCGCAGACGCCGTAATTGCCGATGAGCGGGTAGGTCATCGTCACAATCTGGCCGCGGTAGGAGGGATCCGTCAGCACCTCCTGATAACCGGTCATGGAGGTGTTGAAGCACGCCTCACCGGTCACGGTGCCCGTGGCGCCGAAGGAGATGCCTTCGAATATCGTTCCGTCTTCTAGTGCTAGTATTGCTTTCATTCCTTGTTAAGCCGTGGGATGATAGCAGAATCCGCAGTGATTAGCAAGTCCCATTTGGCTTCGCGCGCAAAAAAGGGGGGCCTTTGATCGCTGAGTCGCCGGCTCCGCCGTGCCGCGCTTCCCCGTCGAGAGAGCCCCGCTTCGCACCCTCGAGGCTGCCCTGCGGCGGGGCGGGAAGTGCGGACGGCGGGGCGGAGGCCTGCCGACAATGCGGCGGGGAGGGAGGCCGAACAGGGAACCGACAAGGAGCGCACAAAGAACCGGCGCGGATGGAGGCCATCCGCGCCGGTGAGTGATGTTGAGTCAGGATGAGGTTGATTCAGCCCTTCTCGGCTCAGGCTTTCGCCACCGGGGCCGCGCCCTCGCCGGCTTCGCCCTCCTCGCGGGCTTCGATCATGGCTTCGCCCTTGGCCTCCTCGGCGGCCAGCTGAGCGTAGGCGTAGACCTCATCGGGGTCGTCACCGTGCTGCGCCTTGATGACCTTGGTGCGGAAGAGTTTCATGATGAAGACGAAGGAGCAGGGGATGAAGAAGACGCCCAGCGCCGTGGCAATTGTCATGCCGATGACGACGACCACGCCGATGGCATTGCGCGCCAGAGCTCCCGAGCCCTCAGCCGTCAGCAGCGGCACGCAGCCGAGGATGAAGGCGAAGGAGGTCATGAGAATCGGGCGCAGACGCATGCGGGCGGCCTCCACGGCGGCTTCGACGACGCCCATGCCGCGCTCCATCTGCAACACGGCGAACTCCACGATCAGAATGGCGTTCTTGGCCGCGAGGCCGACGAGCATGACGAGGCCGATCTGCGCGTAGAGGTTGAGTTCAAGGTCGTATCCCCAGAGGCCGAGGAAGGCGCCGAGCACGGCGATCGGGACGGTCAGGAAGATGGAGAGCGGAAGCGTCCACTTCTCGTACAGGGCCGCCATGATGAGGAAGGCGAAGACGCCCGAGAGCGTGAAGATGGTGCCAAGGCCGAGACCGTCCTGCACTTTTTTCTCTTGGAAGCTCATGTCAGCGTAGCCGAAGTCGAACTTGTTGAGGTCGCAGGTTTCGCGGAAGATGCGCTCTGCGGCGGCCATGGCCTGGGCGCTGGAGTGGCCCTCGGCCGGCATGATGCTGATTTTAGCCGCGTTGTAGGCCTGGTTGTGGTAGACGAACTCGGTGTCCGCGATGTCCTTGATGGTGACGAGCGCGCTCAGAGGCACGGATTCGCCCTTGCTGTTCGCCACGTAGAAGTTGGCGATCTGGTCGGTGTTGACGCGGCTGCGGCCGTCTGCCTGAAGGTAGACCTGCCACTGCTGGCCGAACTCGGTGTAGTAGTTGACGAAGGAAGAGCCGTTGAAGCACTGCAGCAGACTGTTGGCGGCCGAGTAGTCGACGCCCTGAGCCAAGCACTTGTCCACATCAATGGAGAGGCCCTTCTGCGGCACCTGCGGCAGCATCATGTCCGTGGCGCTGCCGATGGCCGGGTCCTGCTGAAGGGCTGCTTCGAGTTTCTTCACCTCCTGATAGAGGGTCTGCACGCCTTGGCCGGCGGTGTCCTGCAGAATGAAGGCGATGTCGTTGCCGGTGCCGACGCCGGGAATGGCCGGCGGGCCGACGACGAAGCTGTAGCCGTCAACGCCGCACATCGAGAGGGCCTTGGTCAGGCGCTCCTGCACGTCGTCGGCCGTCGGCAGCTTGCCGTTCTCCATGGCGGGACGATCCTTGAAGGGCTTGAGGGTGATGAAGTAGGTGATGGCGTTCGTGGTCTGCACGCTGATGACGAGGTTCATGCCGACGATGGAGGTGACGACGTCGGCCGCCGGGTCAGCCATGAGGGTCTTTTCAACGATTTGCGTCTGCTCGTTGAGGCGCTGAAGCGAGACACCGGGCTTCATGATGACGCCGCAGATGAGGAAGCTCTGGTCCTCATTGGGAAGGAAGCCGCTGCGCACCTTCTGGGAGGCGGGGATGATGCAGAGGATGAGCACCAGCAGCAGCGGCATGGAGATCCAGAGTCGGCGGCAGAGGAAGCCGCAGACGGCGGCAAACTTGTGCGACACCCAGTCATAGCAGCGGTTGAAGAGTTTATAAAAGGGTGTGAAGAGCGATTCGTGTTCAGCCTTCGGCTTGAGCATGAGCGCGCAGAGTGCCGGTGAGAGCGTCAGGGCGTTGAAGGCCGAGATGAGCATCGAGACGGCAATCGTGACGGCGAACTGCTGGAAGAGCGTGCCGGTGATGCCCGGCAGCAGCACGGAGGGCAGAAAGACGGCTGCCAGCACGAGGGCGATGGCGATAACGGGGCCGCTCACTTCTTTCATGGCTGCGAAGGTGGCCTGCCTCGGGGTCATGCCGCGCTCCATGTGCGATTCAACGGCTTCCACCACGACGATGGCGTCGTCGACCACGAGGCCGATGGCCAGCACCATGCCCAGGAGGCAGATGGTGTTGAGCGAGAAGCCCAGGATGGGGAAGAAGCAGAAGGTCGTTACCAGTGAGACGGGAACGGCGATGAGCGGAATGAGGGTGGAGCGGAAGCCCTGCAGGAAGACGAAGACGACGATGGCAACGAGCACGAGCGCTTCAATGAGCGTTTGCTTGATTTCATCGATGGAGTCTCGAACGGTCGTCGTGGTGTCCAGTGAGACGAAGCCGCGCATGCCTTCGGGGAGTACGGCTTCTTTCTGCTTGAAGAGTTCGCGGAGTCGGTCTGCCGTGGCAATGGCGTTGGCGTCCGCGCTCTGGTAAATGGCCATGGCGGTGGCCGGTCGGCCGTTGATGCGGCCGGAGAGCGAGTAGGATTGTGAGCCGAGCTCGATGGTGGCAATGTCGCCGAGTTTGACGGCTTGCGTGCCGCTGCGCATGACGATGATGTCCTTGAACTCGTCGATGGAGCCGAGACGGCCCTTGTTGCGGATGGTGTAGGTGAACTCCTGACCGTCGGGCATGGGTTCGGCACCGACGGCGCCGCCCGGGTTAATGGTATTCTGGCTGCTGACGGCAGAGTAGACTTGTGAGACGGTGATGCCCTTTTGGGCCATTTTGCGCGTGTCCAGCCAAATGCGCACGGCGTAGCGTCCGCCGAAGACCATGACGTCACCCACGCCTTCGGTTCGCTTGATGGGGTCCACCAGGTTGATGTAGGCGTAGCCCGTCAGGTCGATCGGGTCAAAGAAGTTGTCGGGCGAGTCGAGTGCGTAGAGCATGATGGGCAGACCGGAGGACTGCTCGATCGTCACGCCCATGCTGGTCACTTCGCTGGGCAGCTGCGCGTTGGCCTGCTGGTAGCGCATGTTGGTGAGCTGCTGGTCGGTGTTGGCATCAGTTCCCGGCGAGAAGATGACGTCGATGGTGCACGAGCCGTCGTTCGACGAGGTGGAGCACATGTAGTCCATGTTCTCGAGGCCGGAGAGCTGGAGCTCGACGGGGTTGGCCACGGAGTCTGCCACTTCCTGAGCGTTGGCGCCGGGGTAGTTGGCGCTGAGCAGGATGGTGACGGGGGCAATATCCGGGTACTGCGAGATGGGCAGCCCCATCATGCAGATGATGCCCAGCAGGGTGGTGACAATGGCGATGACACCGGCGATGATGGGGTGTTTGATGAAGAATGGTGACATGGTAAATCTGGGGTTCTGGTTTGGTGCAGAAGATGGCGGCGGAACTCAATGCTGCTCGGTTGACGACGCGGGATTTTCCTGCGGCTTGGCCTGTGTCGCGGGCGCGGACTCTTTCTTCCCGTCGCTGCCGCTCACGCCCAACTGTGCGGTCTCTTCCTCAGACGCCGTTACGGAGGGAACGACCGTTTGCGGTGCCTGATAGATGAAGTCGACGGGAGTGAGCGTGTTGACGTTGGCGCCGGCCTTTGTATTTTCTGTCAGCGTCGTCATGGCTGCCAGCAGCGAGCCCTCCGCGACGACGCGAGCCTTGGACGGGTCCTTAATGCCGAGATTGGCGAGGGAGAGCTGCATGTAGTCCTTGTAGCCCTTCTTGCGGGCGTGCAGGTCCAGTTCATCGGTGGCGTGCGCCAAGTGCAGAGCCAGTTCGCGGAAGTCTGCGGCCGCAGCATTGTGCAGGACGAGCTCTTCCCAGTCCTTCACGCCGGCCTGGGCCGGGGCGTCATCGGGCAGGGCTTCACCGGCCAGCTTTTCAGCCAGGGCGCGCATGTCTTTCACGCCGTTGCGGCGCAACAGCAGCTCCTGCCAGCTCTTGACTCCCTCCTCGCGGAAGACGAGTGCTTCAAGTGTCGGCACCTCCTCGACGGCCATGAGGACGGCGGAAGCAATCCGGCGGTCCACGTCGATGACCTGCATGGGCTGTACGACGCTCTTGCCGTCGGCTCCGGTGACGCTCAGGTTGATGAGGGGGCCGAGGGTCACGGGCAGCATGACGGGGGCGTTGCGGTCGTCGAGCAGCATGACGGTATGGATTCCCTTGTCGAAGAGCGGGGCTCGTGCCGGCACGAGGTAGGCGCCCTCGATGGTGTCGAGCCCGGCGCGCACGCGCACGGCCATGCCTGAGCGCAGGCCGCCGTCGACGTTATCGACGTGGCCGATGACCTTGAGGGTGCCCGTGCTTTCGCTCAGGGCGTTGTCCGTCGCTACGACGTGACCCTTTGCGGGGTACACGCTGCCGTCCTCCAGTACGAGGTCGAAGGTGAGGCGCGGTTTATCCTTGCCCTTGGCGCGGATGGCCGCCTGATTGAAGCGCGTGAGACCGATGAGGGCCTCCGAGCCCGGCACGGTGATGTCGACGCGGATCGGATCAATCGAAGAGATGTTCACCAGCGGCGTGCCCGCCGTGGCGTCGACGAGGTCGCCCTTCGAGACTTCGTGGATGCCCACGCGCCCGTCGAAGGGTGCATAGATCTTCGTGTAGCCGAGGTTGATTTCCGCTTGGCGAACGGTGGCTTCCATCAGCTTGATGTTGGCCTGAGCCTTGAGGAGGTTGGCCTCTTCGGCCCTCAGCTGGGCGGTGGTGTCGGTGATGATCTTCGTCTCAATGGCGCCGGGGGAGGTCGCGTTGAGTTCGCGGTAGCGCTTGAGGTCGAGCGAGTACATCTCTACCTGCGCGGCGATTTGCTCGGCCGAGGCCTTGGCAGCGGAGAGGTTGCCGCGCGCCTCGGCCAGCGCCGCCTCGTAGGGGGCGGGATCAATGGTGTAGAGCAGGTCGCCCTTCTTGACGATCGCGCCGTCTTCAAAGTGCTGATCGAGCAGGAAGCCGCTGACCTGCGCGCGCAGCACGCTTTCATTGACGCCGCGCAGCTTGCCGAACCACTCGCTCTCTTTGGCGACATCCTGCTGCACGATGGTCGCCACCTTCACGGGGAAGGGCGGCAGCGTCGGTTTCATGGTCGAGGGATCCGGCTTGGGTTGGGCCTTGCCTGCCCGGGCGGCACGGGCTTCCTCCACGGCTTTCTTGATGGCCGGGGGCACGGTCGGGCGGAAGGAGAGCGGCGTGGTCACGATGGTGCCGGGCT
Source organism: uncultured Akkermansia sp. (assembly GCA_900548895.1). Classification (GTDB taxonomy): domain Bacteria; phylum Verrucomicrobiota; class Verrucomicrobiia; order Verrucomicrobiales; family Akkermansiaceae; genus Akkermansia; species Akkermansia intestinavium. The sequence continues at coordinate 13,969 of URLZ01000010.1, read as the reverse complement.
TTTCTCCCTCGGCGAGGCGGTTGTTCGCCGTCGAAACGTTGACGGCCTGCACGCTGTTGTCCGCATCGGCCACGACGGGCACCTCGCTCGCCTTCTCATAGCCCATCTCGCTGAAGTACTGGCTGAGCGCCTTGCCGCGCGAGCGGATGGCCACCATCTTTTGCTGGGAGCGGTAGCCGTCCGGCTCCGTGATGTCAATGGTGTAGGTGCCGTCCAAGGTGACGGGGAGCATGTGGGGCACGCCGCTCTTGTCGACGGCCAGAATGAAGCTCTGACGCATGACGGTGCGGATGGCGACCTCGGGCACGAGCATGGCCTCCTTCTCGTCGAGCGGAACGCGCACGCGCACGGGCATGCCGGCGCGCAGCAGGCCGTCCGGGTTCGCGATTTCACCCTGCACGTCGATGAGGCCGTTGGCGTCCACCTTGCTCTCCATGGCGAGCAGCTTGCCCTTCAGGGGGTAGGTCTCGCCGTTGTCAAGCACGATGCTGAAATCGGGCAGGACGGCCTGATGGCTGTCCGTGTTTTTAATGCCGTAGCGGCGGAACTCATCGACGAGCTCCGAGCTGTTGAGCGAGAAGCGCACGTAGACCGGGTCGATGAGCGTCATGTTGGCCAGCTTGGTCGAGGAGCTGATGAGATCGCCCTTGAAGGCGAGCGCCTCACCGACGATGCCGGAGTAGGGCGCGCGCACCACGCAGTAATCGAGGTCAATCTTGGCCTTGCGCACGGCGGCCTCCTGCTGCTCGATGGTCGCGTCGGCGGCATCCACATTGGCCTTGGCTGCCAGGAAGGTCTGCCGAGCGTCGTCGAGCTCCTTGGCCGAGACGGCGTTGGTGACAATCAGCTTCTCATAGCGCTCCAGATCCAGCTTGGCCTTGTCGAGGCTGGTCTGCGCGGCCTGCCGCGTCGCCTTGGCGGCCTCGAGGCTGGCGAGGGCCTGATCATACTGGGCCTGGAAGATCTCCGGATCGATGCGGAAGAGCACGTCGCCCTCCTTCACGCGCTGGCCGTCCTTGTAGCACTGCTCCTGCAGGAAGCCCGTGATGCGCGGGTAGATGTCCGTATCCTCACGACCGCGGATGTAGCCGAACCACTCTCCCCAGTCCGTGACTTTCTGCGTGACGATGGGGTAAACCTTGATGGGAACGGCTTTCTTCCCGGCGGAGGACTCCTGACGGTCTTTTTCCTGAGCCTGTTGCTCGCAGGATACCGAGAGCAAGCTGAGCGTGCAGCACCCGGCGGCCAGAGTGAGTAGTGTTTGTCTTGTCATGTTGTCGTGTGGAAAGGGGTAGAATGGCGGCAGCCTCAGCTGCAGCTGCGGGCCGCGATGACGAGAAAGATGATGATGAGCAGCGAATAGAGGCAGCCCTTGGTCCCTTCGCTGTTGCTTGTTTGAGGAGCCGGGCGCCATGTCGATGTCGCGGGCTTGCCGGCTTCCGACTCTCCGGCTTCGGAATCGTTTTTGCCGCCGAGGCCAAGCAGCTCGAGCAGGCCTTGAAGGGTGCCCGGCTCGCGCGCGCTGCCGCGCGCCGCGTCGTTGTATCGGGGCGGGCTGTGGTGCGCGGGCATCTCGCCGCTCGTGCGCGGCTGGGCCGAAGATGGCCGAGCCGGGGCTGCGTTTCGGGCGGTAGAGGCTGCGGGCGATACCGGCGGAACAGGAGGAATGGGCGGAACCGGCGGCAGGGGGCGATCGCCGCACCCCGCGCGCGAGGCAGGGGACGGGGCGGCTTGCTCGCGGGCCGCGCGGCTACCGGCGTTTCCTGCCGCGCCGTCGCTCAAGCTGTTCGGCTGCGGGATCGTCGCGGAGGAATGGTTCTCTCGCACCGGTTCAGTCGCCTGCGGCGCGGAGTTCTCGGGCATGCGGAACTCCATGGGCCTCTGCGACAGCGAATGCTCGAGCCTCGTGAACTCTTCGACGCGTCGGTGCTGCTCCTCAACCATGAGGTTGAGCTTCTCCACGAGTGCCTGCGACATCGCGTCAAGAGCCTGCCGCTGGGGCTCCGTGGTGACGCGGGGCGGTTCCGGCTCTGGGGTCTGGCTGGTCATGGGCGATGGAGAATGGTGCGATGGAGAATGGGCTCGCGTCGCGCGGCGGCGAGCGCACAGGAAAGTCGGGGATTACGGAGTCGGCGCGGTTGCGGGCTTTTGTTCAGCGTTGGGCTCGTCCTCCGCCTCGGGAGCGGCATTGGCGATGCTGCAGGCATCACCCTCGGCGGGCGGCTCCGGCTCGGCAATCGTCATCTCATGCTCCTGCTGCTGCTTCATGGCGTCGAGCACGAGTTGCACCATCTTCTGGGTGTCGGCATGCGTTTGCCAGACCAGCTGCAGGAAGTCCGCCGGGTGGATGTCTCCGTGGGTTCGCAAAAAGGCGCGGTCTTTGGCGCAGCCGTACATGAGGTCGGGCGAAAGCGTGCCGAAGAGCTTGGCGGCAGCCTTGCGGACGATGCGCGGCAGGTAGGCAATCTCGTGGAACTCCTCGGACTCCGCCGGCAGATCACCGCTGCGCACGGGGGCGGCCTCTCCCCGGCAGCCGCGCTGGGCAATCAGGAAGAAATTGCGCCGCACCGAGGCAATCAGCAGGGCCGTGCTGGGGCTGGGCGCTCCGGTGGTGGCGAAGTCCTCAATATAGGCGTACATCTCTTCGGGCAGGTAGCCGATTGTGGCCAGAAAATCCGCTTCATGCCTCAGGAAGAAGGACTCGGGCGTCGACTGCCGATTCTCGTGATAGCGATCAACGGCCGCACAGAAAAGCGACATGAACTGGTCATTCCACTGCATGGGCAGAGTATAGCGAGAAGTCTGTTTCTTTGCAAGCGTAAAATGTCTACACCATGGAGCATGACACAAAGGTTGCCTCAGTTTTTTCTGAAACTTTGATGAACAAGCAATTCCGATGAGGACGCTCGCTGCGTGCCGCATGGTTTTGTGAGCCTCAGAGATATTTTCGGAGGCGCTGCCTGAGGTCTTGACGGGCGCGGTGGATGAGGCTTTTCGTCGACGGGACGCTCTTGCCGAGGATGGCGGCAATCTGCTCGTAGCCCATATTGCGCTCGCGCCTGAGGTGCAGCGCCAGACCGGCATCGGGGGAGAGCTCGGCGAGCGCAGCGTCGACGGCCTGCTGCAATTCCTTGTTTTCCAGCGTCGAGTCGGGCGATTTGTCGGAGAGTTGGACGGGGACGACGCCTTGCTCCATACAGTTCTCGAGCGAGGTGGTGGGTTTGCGCGTGCGGCGCCGTGTCTCGTTGAAGACGAGATTGCGCAGGATGGTGAACAGCCAGGTGGAGAACTTGGCCGTCGGCTCATAACTGTCTGCCGCCTTCCAGACGCGGATGAAGGTGCGCTGGGCGAGATCCTCGGCCTCATCGACGTTGCCCAGCATGCGGTAGGCCATGGTGTAGATGGGCTTCTGGTAGCGGCGGATGAGTTCGCGCAGCGCTGCCTCGTCCTGAGATTCCTTCAGGCGACGCATCAACTCAGCATCCTCCGCGTAAGCGGCGCTCTGGTTATCTTTTCGCTGCATGAATGGTGGCGGTGGCGCACATCGCCGATGGAGCGTGTGCGATTTCTCCGGCTCCCGGGCGAAGCTTCGGCTCGCGCCCGACTTGTCGGAGGGAGATCAGGAGGTCAGGAGGCAATCAAGTACTCTCGGGGGGTGAGGCGGGGAGCGGGCGCTCCCCCTGCTCGCGGAGCTCTTCGATTTCCTTGCGAAGCAAACTGCTCACGCGGTGCTTCGCCAGATAGATGCCCGCGATGCTCACACCGAGCATTTGTCTGACCTTGCTGCTCTCCATTTCTTTGACGACCAGATAGTAAAAAATTTGGTACTGCTTGGGTGAAACCTTGGCCTTCACGCGTTCCAGCGCGGCTTTGACGAGGTTCTGCTGCCATTCCTTCTCCCAGATCTCCTCAAAGGAGGCGGAGGAGGCGTCCTCGAGTGCGGAGAGCGGGGGATCGGCAGACTCGTCGTCTGCCCCGAAGCGGTGATCTTTGCGCTGCTGGCGAAAGCGGTCGTTGATGCGCCAGCTCGTCACCTTCCAGAGCCAGAGTTTGAAGGACCCGCGACCGGGGTCGTAGAGTCCCTTGCGGCTCTGCTTGGCGATGGTGAGCACAGTCTCCTGCACAACATCCCAGGCCTCGTCATCATGCAGCCCCGCCTTGATGGCCACGGCATAGATCAGGCGCCAGTAGGTGCGGTAAAACTCGTCCCAACTGCGCTGATCCTGCCAGTCCGCGAGGCGCAGGATGAGGCTGCGCCTCGTGCGGGCCGCATAGCGCTCCAACTCTCCGTCGCCGGGGTCCGGCACTGTGATCGGTAAATCCACGGTGGGGCATTGTAGCAGAGGTCACGACTTTTGGCAAGGCACAAGAATTGCCTCCCGCATGCCGTGGATCTTTTTCTTGTCCTCCGGAACGATGGTGGCGAGGCAACCCGCCAGCGAGGTGGAGCCCCCGGCGCTGCGGAAGTAGTAGGGGCAGAGTCGGACGCGCCCCCGCATCATGGCGACGCCCCCGCCGGGCTCGCAGACGGGATGCTCGATCACGCGCGGCTCGCGGAACTGCTGAAGCAGCCAGAGGCGCTCCGGGAAGTCGCTCAGCGCCCGGTGCAGCGCCGCGGCCCAGTCCTCGGTGCTCAGATCATGCCCGATGAAGACACCGCGCCCGCCCCAAGCGCGCTCGTCGAAGCCCGAGATCTTGAGCACGAGGCGCCGCGCCTTGCGACCGAGCTCTGCAACCTGTTGCCAGTCGTGCAGATCGAGGCCGGGCAGGGCGGCCTGCGGCGGCAGCGGAGTCGGGTCCGCCACCCATCCGCGCGGAATCAGACGGCGCAACCGCGAGAGCTGCGACGCCCGCAAGCTGCGCTCCCAGTAGCGCTGCAGACCGGGGTAGTGAAAGAGCGCCAGCCACGCCTTCTCTTCCTGATGCTGAATCGCCGGGGGACTCATGCGAAAGGCTCCCCGCGATGAAGCCTCCAGCAGTGCGCGCGCCGGGGCGATGGCCTCGGTGTCAAAGAGCTCGAAGAAGCGGTAGAGACACGTGCCCGGGGGCAGCGCCTCGGGTAGGCCCTCGGCGTCCACGCAGTCATAGCCCGCCCCCAGCGCCTCAGCCAGATACTCCATCTCGGGGCGATAGTCCGACGATTCCTTCGAGACCGCGATCAGAGCCCCGTCCGGGTGGGCGCTGCGAAAGCCCTCGGCCAGGCCCTCCGCTCCGCCGAGAATCTCGTAGCCGGCGCGGCTGTAGGCGCGCGAGAGAAAGAGCGTCAGCCCCATGCCGCCCGGCACGCTGTCGAGCTCGGCGAGCGCGAGACCGTCATCGCACCAGAGCAAATCGGGGCGAATGACGCTGGCGGCCTTTGCCCCCGAGCTGCGGCGCTGCGCCTGCACCAGCCACTCCGGCTTGCCGGCCTCCAGCATCGGAGCGAGCCACGGCGCTTCGCGCCCCGCGACCGAGTTCAGATAAAGCTCGTGCGCAGCGTCCTGAAAGCGCGCCAGCACGTGCCCCAGCCCCTCCAACTGGCGAACCAGGGCTCTCGGCAGCGCGAGGGGCTCCGGGCTCACGCGCCACGGAATTCCCGGTTCGCGGAAGAGTCCCTGAGGCGGCAGTAATTCGGCGAGAATCTGGGGTGTCATCACGCCTCCATTGTAGGGGGCACCCGGTCGAAAGTAAAGGGCAAAGCGGGTATGTCGTCTCTCCGTTAGCTCTCGGCATCAGATACGGGAAGATACGGGTGCAGGGACCGACATCGCGGAGTTCGTTCCGCCCGGATAGTGTATCAATGGATAGATTGCTCAGGAGCAGGGTAAGAGGTGCGGGGATGCAAATACTGCCGCGGCCAATCCGAATGATCTGCAGAAGGCCCCCGACCTCGCAGAAGAGGCTGGGTATATAGAATAAAAATGCGCACCTCCCAGAATTGGCAACCACGAAGGTACGCCGGCCACAGGTGCGCACAGTGTATTACGCCACAGATCGCCACCCTTGTCAACCCCTTCGTTGCAAAAAAATGGGTATCTCGAGCCATTTGTTGAGACTGTTTTTCATGTCATCGGCGTCACGGTATGGTTTTTCACTCTCACTGTGAGCCTCAGCATCGATCTCCGGTGATCATGGGCCCCCGGCGAAAGGTGCCGGGTTGAGCAAAAAATGCTGCGGGAGCTTGGCAAATCTCGTGGCGGAATTGCGGCGAGAAATCACGTGGCGGAAGGTCGGAACGTCCCCGCGAGACGGGCTTCGGAACGCAGAAAACGGCATGCCGCGAGCGTTCGGCGCGGTGCGTGTCACGTTTTTTCCTTGCGCTGCCTCGCCAATTCCGATAGAGTAGACAGGAGCAGGGTGTATGCACCCCTGCCTACTCAGACACACCATGAACGCCAAATACCTCCTCCCCCTGATCGCTTTGGGCATGGCCACCGCCTATGCCGGAGACCGCTCGACCTTTGACTTCGACTGGCAATTCAAGTATTACGGCAAGATCAATCCGCTGGATGCCGCCAAGCCTGTCTCCGCGGACAGCAGTCAGCCCGGCAATCCTCCGGAAAATGCCGTGGACGGCAACAAGAACACGCGTTGGTGCGCTGCCGATGCACATGCCGGTCATCAGCTCATTCTGCGCTTGGGCGGCGATCGCATCAAGTCGGTCGAAATCCTCTGGGAGAACAACCGCGCCAAGGAGCCCGTCATCATCTGCACGCCGAGCGGCAGTAAGAGCACCGTCACTCGCAAGGTTGGCAAGGTTGCCTCGGACAGGACTGTGGTGAAGCTTGACGGCAAGCCCCTTTCGCAACTCGTCATCAAGGTGGACGGCACGGCGCAGGGCGCTTGGGCCAGCATTCGCGAGGTTGTGCTCAAGGATGCCGACGGCAAAAAGGTGAAGCCGCAGGGATCCGATGGCGTCGTGACGCCGGCCAGCGTCGGCTTTGACGCCTCCGATTTCAAGAGTGTACAGCTGCCGCACGACTGGGCCATTGAGAGCCCCTTCCTGAAGGACGAGCCCAACGAGACCGGCAAGCTGCCTTGGAATGGCTACGGCTGGTACCGCAAGACCTTTGAGGTGCCCGCGAGCTTCAGTGCCGAGAAGGATCGCTATTACCTCGACTTCGACGGTGTGATGGCCTGCCCGAAGGTCTACGTCAACGGCAAGCTGGCCGGCGAGTGGGCCTACGGCTACTCCTCCTTCCGCGTGGATATCACGCCCTTCCTCAAGGCCGGCGAGAACCTCATCGCCGTGGAGGCCAGCAACAAGCCGCTGTCGACGCGCTGGTACCCGGGTGCGGGTATCTACCGCCACGTCTGGCTGGAGAAGACGACGCCCGTGCACATCGGCCACTGGGGCGTTTACGTGACGACGCCTGAAATCACGGCGGACGCCGCGAAGGTGGTGGTGAAGACGACGGTGGACAACACGGATGACAAGGCCGCCGAGGTGACGGTGCAGCAGAGCATTGGCAAGGCGAGCGCCAAGCCCGTGACGGTGAAGCTGGCGCCCGGCGAGTCCCGCGAGGTGGAGCAGACGATCACGCTTGAAGATCCGAAGCTCTGGAGCTGCGAGAATCCCAACCTCTACAGCGTGACGACGACGATTGATCGCGACGGCAAGACGATTGACTCGAAGGAGACGAGCTTCGGCGTGCGCACGATTGAATGGCGCCCCGAGGGCTTCTTCCTCAACGGTGAGAAGGTGCGCCTCAACGGCGTCTGCGAGCACCACGACCTCGGCGCGCTGGGCACCGCTTTCTACGAGCGCGCCTATGAGCGCAAGATTGAGAAGCTCAAGGAGATGGGCTGCAACTCCATCCGCATGACGCACAACCCGCCCGCTCCTGAGGTGCTCGACCTCTGCGACAAGCACGGCATCCTCGTCATCGACGAGCTCTTCGACATCTGGAAGCACCAGAAGTATGACAAGGTCAACGGCTACCACGTTTTATGGCCGCAGTGGTGGAAGAAGGACGTGCAGAACTTCGTGAAGCGCGATCGCAACCATCCCTGCATCATCGCCTGGAGCGGCGGCAATGAGATCACGGAAATCACGTCGCGCGACGGCTGCGGCATCTCCCGGGAGCTGCGCGAGGAGTTCCGCAAGTATGACACGACGCGCCCCTACACCGTCGGTGTGAACGCCTACAACGGCGCCTACAACGGCTTTGCGGACACGATGGACGTCTTCGGCTACAACTACAAGCCCTCCAACTACAAGGAGTTCATCAACAAGCGCCCGAAGCAGCCGATCTACGGCTCGGAGACGGCCTCCTGCGTCGCGACGCGCGACACCTACTTCTTCCCGGATCAAAAGAACTTCTGGAAGATCGGTGCCGGCGCCAGCCTCTTCCAGGTGAGCGCCTACGGCCTCTATGCCCCCGGTTGGGCCTACTGCCCGGATGCGGAGTTCACTTCGCAGGATCAGAATCAGAACGTTGCCGGCGAATACGCCTGGACGGGCCACGACTACATCGGCGAACCGACTCCCTACAATCAGGATGCGTCGAACATCGGCAACTTCCAGGGAGCCTCTGCTGAGGAGAAGGCCAAGGCCATGGCTGAGCTCAAGGCAATGGGCAACAAGGCCCCGAGCCGCAGCTCGTACTTCGGCATTATTGACTTGGCCGGCTTCCCGAAGGACACCTATTACCTCTACCAGAGCCGCTGGGCTCCGGAGGTGAAGCAGGCGCACATCCTGCCGCACTGGAACTGGCCGGATCGCGTCGGGAAGAAGACGCCTGTGATGGTGTTCTCCTCCGGCGACGAGGCGGAGCTCTTCCTCAACGGCAAGAGTCAGGGCGTGCGCAAGAAAGGTGAAGGCGGCACCTTCAATCAGGCCGGTATGAAGATCTCCAAGAACGGCCACCGCTTCACGTGGGAGGACGTGGTCTACGAGCCGGGTGAGCTCAAGGTTGTCGTCAAGAAGGACGGCAAGCCGTGGGCGACGGCGACGCGCGTGACGACGGGCAAGAGCGTGAAGGTGCAGGCCGAGGTCGATCGCAACAGGATTGTCGGCGACGCCCGTGATCTCGCCTACGTCGAGCTGGCTCTCGTGGACGCCAAGGGCAACGTGGTGCCGACGGACTCGCGCAAGGTGAGCTTCAGCATCACCGGCCCGGCGAAGCTCGTGGGCTTCTGCAACGGCAACCCGATTGATCAGACCTGCATGCAGGATCCCGATCAGGCCTTCTTCAACGGCCGCATCGTGGCGATTGTGCGCGGTGATCGCGGCAAGAGCGGCACGGCGACGGTGACGGTCAAGGCTGAGGGTCTGCCCGCGCTGCAGGTGCCGGTCAAGGTGCTCAAGGCCACGCGCGAGCAGCTGCGCAAGTAACCCTGTGGGTTTCGCACTCTTCTGAGAAGATGAGACGGTCCCTGCGCCCACCCGGGCGCAGGGGCTTTTTTTGTCCGGCCTCATCCCCGCAGCTTGCACGGAGGTCGGCCGTTCAGGCGGTGGTCACCTATCCGCCGGGGAGCAAAGACTCGGCGCGGAGGGAAAGTCCCGGGGGGCGGGCCGGGACAGAAAGGAGCTTGGGCCGGGAAGCTGAGGACTCGCGGGAAGGGGGCGAGTTTGGGGTGCGGATGAGGGGCGTATCGGCAGCCGACTGCGGGCGGCACTGACGCCATCATGGTGCGAACTGTCGGGCGACAGACAGAGCGCAAAAAAAGCAGCACCGACCTTGTGAGTCGGTGCTGCGGTAAAAAACGGAGAGGACGCGCTTCAGGCCTCACCCTTGAGGGAGGAGGAGGGCTTGAAGGAGACGTACTTGCTGGCCGGAATCTGGACGGGCTCCTTGGTGCGGGGATTCAGACCCGTGCGGGCCGGGCGCGTCTTCGTCTCGAAGGTGCCGAAGCCGACAAGCTGCACCTTTTCCGTGGCAACGGCCTTCGTGATGGCCTTGAGGGTGGCGTTGAGAGCATCAGCGGCACACTTCTTGGTTGCGTCGGCACCGAGTTCCTGCTGAATGAGGTCAATGAGTTGGGTTTTGTTCATAATTCGGAGAAAAGTGGGTGTTACTGCGAAGAGAACATATCACAATACACCTGACTCCGCAAGACGAAAATGCTCATGACGTTAATTTTGGGTCATTTTCGGGGCCAGGGAGCATAACGAAGAAGTCGCCCCCCCGCGAGGTCGGCGCAGAAGGGTTGCGCATGCTTGAAGCAGGCTCCGGTGCTGTAGACATCGAGCCCCGGGTAACGCCAGTGCCCGCTGCGGTGGAAGTGACCAATGATGAGCGTTTCGCAGCCCGGCAGAAAGCGCTCGGCGAAGTCGCGGGCCCGTCTTCCGCAGGTCAGCCAGCCGCGCAGGATGTTCCAGGGGCGGGAGGGCGGCCAGAAGCAGTGCATGAAGCCCCGCAGGTAGCGGTTGCGAATGCCGTCGCGCCGCATAATGGGAGTCGTGCCGAGGCTGACGGCGCGCGAGAGCTCCAGCCGCTCGATGAGATCGTGCTCGCAGTTCGGGTACTGCGCAATGAGCTTGTCGCAGGCCTCGCGGTTGCGCAGATACTCCCAGCTCCAAGGCGCCACTTCCTTGAAGAGCGCGTGCCCGTGCATCACGACGACGCGCCCGCCCCAGAGCGAGGCCAGCAGCGGCCGGACGTCAGGATCGTGGTTGCCGGCAAGCTCCAGCAGGGTGACGCCTGCCTCGGCGCAGAGGTCGCGGAACGCCGCGCGCAGACCGAGAGCTTGCTGTTGCCACGGGCATTGGCGCGTCTCGGCCAAGTCGCCCGCGACGATGAGCATGCTGATACCGCTGAGCAGCGGCCTGAGGGAGTCGATCGAGGGCACCTCGCTGCGCTCGTGCCCTAGGTGCAGATCCGAGATGACGCGCACCACGCCCTCCTGCGGCAACTCAGGTGCGATGATGCAGTCCGCTTCTCGCGGCAAGGAGCTGGAGGCGTCGCTCATGAACGGGGGGAGGCTGGGGTGAGCGCCTGCCGCTGCCGAAGCGCTTCATAGAGGCAGACGCCCGTTGCAACCGAGACGTTGAGGCAGGGAACCTGGCCGAGCATCGGGATGCGGACGAGGAAATCGCAGTTCTCTTCCGTCAGCCGGCGCATGCCGTCGCCCTCGGCTCCCATGACGAGGGCGATGCCGCCCGTGAAGTCCATGTCGTAGAGCGAGCGGTCACCGTGGTCGGAGGTGCCCACGAACCAGAGGCCGGCCTCCTTGAGCGTCTTCATCGTGCGCGCGAGGTTGGTGACTTGCACGAAGGGAACATTCTCCGCGGCGCCGACGGAGACGCGCAGCACGGTCTCCGTGATGCCGGCGGATTTGTCCTTCGGTGCAATCACGGCTGCGACCCCGGCGCCGTCCGCCGTGCGGAGGATGGCGCCGAGGTTGTGCGGATCCTGAATGCAGTCGAGCACCAGATAGAGCCCCTGTGGCTGGGCGTCGAGAATGTCTGCGAGAGCGCTTTCATCGCGTGCGGGTACGACGATGCGCGTCGGGCTCTTCTCGAAGCGCGCCTCACTGCGGGCGGTGTGCTTGTTCGGTCGGGCGGTTCTGTCCTTGCCGTTGAATTTCATGTGGTGAGCGGATGGTGGGGAATGATACGGGGTGCGGCGTCGAAAGTCAATGCTCTTTCGCTCGGCGATCGGCGGGGCAGGGCGGGCAACCGCACTCCCTCCGTCGCCGGGCCGGGATCTTCAGCGCGGAGGGATGCAGGTAGCGCAGGGGCTCAGTCCTCGGGCGGCGCACAGCCGCCGGAGCAGCCTTGAGGGGCTTGAACTCCCTGTGCCTCCCGGGTGGTGGCTCGGGGTGCCGGAGACGGCTGCACGGACGGAGCCGAGGGCGGGGCTTGCGCCGGGCGGCGGAGCGGATCCGGGGCGAGGATGTTGAGCGCGAGGCCGGCCATGAGGAAGCCGAAGCTGCCGGTGATGTGGGTGGCGGAGCCGAAGCCCGCATGGCAGTTGATGCGGCCGATCTGCCCCTCGTCGCGCTCGAGGCTGACGCTGCCGTCGCAGCGGGCAAAGCGGGGTTTTTCGCTCGAGAAGACGCAGGGAATACCGATGTCCGGGCAGCGGTCGCCGAGGGGAAAGCCGTATTCGCGGCGCAGAATCTTGCGCACCTGCGCGAGCATGTTGTCACCGCAGCTTCGAGCGAGATCCGCCACGGCAATGCGCGACGGATCGATGCGCCCGCCCGCGCCGCCGCAGGTCACGACCGGAACGCCGCGGCGGCGGCACTCGGCAAGCAGGTGGCACTTCGAGCGCATGGAGTCGATGGCGTCGATGACCACTGCCGGCTCTTCGTCAAAGAGCCGCTCCGGATGGGCCGGGGTGTAAAAGGCCTGAATGGCCCGCACGCGGATGTCGGGGTTGATGAGGCGCAGGCGCTCGGCCATTGCCTCGACCTTGGCGCGCCCGTACTGACCCTCCAAGGCATGAATCTGCCGATTGGTGTTCGTGATGCAGATGTCATCGAGGTCGAGCAGAATCAGCGTGCCCACGCCGCTGCGTGCCAGCGCCTCCGCCGCCCACGAGCCCACGCCGCCGATGCCGACGACGGCCGCGCGTGACGCGGCCAGATGCGCGGCGCCTTCATTGCTGTAGAGGCGGGCGATGCCGCCGAAGCGTTCGAGATCCATATCCGTGTTCCGTCAGCGTTCGTAAATGCGGTTGATGGGGGTGATATCTTCGGCCTTGCCGCTGGCGGCGTCAACCGTGATGAGCGCACCGCTGAGGCGCGCGGGCCAGCCCGCCACGGGGAATTTGCGCGGCATGCAAGAGACAAAGCTGTTGATGACGGGCTCTGGCGAGCGGCCGATGACGCTCTCCAACGGCCCGCACATCCCGGCATCCGTCAGATACGCCGTGCCGCCCGGCAGCACGCGCGCGTCGTTGGTCTGCACATGCGTGTGCGTGCCGATGACGGCAGAAACCCCGCCGTCCAGAAAGCGCCCCATCGCAATCTTCTCGCTCGTCGTCTCGGCGTGAAAATCCACCAGAATCGCGCGGGCGCCCAGCGATCGCAGGCGCTTGGCCTCCGCCTCACCGTAGGTGAAGGGGTTCTCTACACCCACCTTCATGAAGGTGCGCCCCTGCAGGCAGATGACTCCCAGCGGCCCCGCCGGCGTGGGGATGATGCAGCAGCCGTGCCCCGGTGTCTCGCGCTGGTGGTTGAGCGGTCGCAGCACCGTCGGGTGATCATCGAGCCAGGGCGCGAGCTCCGCCTGATCCCAGACGTGATCTCCCAGCGTGATGACATCGACCCCGTTGGCAAAGAAATCCTGCGCGATGACCGGCGTGATGCCCCTCCCGCCCGCGGCATTCTCGCCGTTGACGACGACGGCATCCAGCTCAAATTCTCTCTTCAGCTCCGGCACAGCCCGATACAGGGCGAGCCGGCCGGGCTCGCCCACGACGTCCCCCACAAACAGGATCTTCATGCTCAGGCCTGTTGTGCTTTCGGACCGCAGGGGACGACGGTGACGGGAATCTTGGCGGCGCGCACGAGCTTCTCCGCCGTGTTGCCGAGCAGAATGGAGGTGATGAGTGAGTGGTGTCGGTTGCCGATCACGAGCACGTCAATGTTGTGGCGTGTGCAGAAGTTGTGCACGCACTCCACGATATCGTCGGCCTCCTCGGCCTTGCCGTAGATCGGAATATCCCACTGCTTGCTGATCTGCTCCGCCATCTTCTTGGCGCGCTTGTCGGCCATCTCCAGCACCGTATTGCATTCCTCCACCTGCGCCGGAGGCATCGCCGAGAAACCGCCCAGCAGGTCGCCGGAGGGAATGCTGCCGGCCGCATCGATCATGCAGGGCTCGACGGCGTGCAGAAGATACATCTTGCCGCCGCACTGCCGGACCATATTGGCCGTGAAGTCCAGAACCGGCTTGCCTTCGTCAGAGAAATCAGTAGCTGCGAGAATTCTTACCATAGACTTACCCTATCATGAAAGCCAAAAAAAATCCAGAAAAAAAGAGGCTCTTCTGCTAATTGTGTGGAATGACGTTGCAACGGAGCAGAGAGAAGAAGAG
>URLZ01000009.1 GCA_900548895.1 uncultured Akkermansia sp. | reverse complement strand
CTCCTTGGAGGCGAAACATGCCGTAGCGCATGTCGATGGGCTCCTTGTGCAGGTAAGCGATGGTGTTTTGAGGCATGGTGAACATATAGGCCTCTATTCTCGCATGCCTGCCTAGAATGGTTTTCGTTGAGAGCTTACGGTGGCGGAGCAGGCAGCTCGTTGCTCACGCGGGGGAGGATTCCGAGGGGCTCTCCGGAATTGGCCCCCGCAGCACGCACTCGGCGACCGTCGGGGCGGTGGCGCGGGCAGCCGCAGGGGGAGCTCAGGGGCGGCGCGGGCGCAGGCTCAGCTCGACGGGGAGGCCGAGGCGGCAGGTGACCTGCAGGCGGCTTTCCGCGTCCCCGTGGGGGGTGATGGTCGCGCCGGGGGTGGGGGCGACGAGGCTCCAGCGGCCGCGGAGGATGAGGGTGTGCTGCACGGTTTCGCCCTCTTCGGTGACAAAGCGTCCGTGGCGCGGCAGGTGCAGGTTCGGGTCGGTGATGCTGAGGGTGAGCGAGCTGTCGCCTTCCGGGCGGGCGAGGACGATGAGGCCGGCGGGAAGCCGGCGGACGGGGCCCTGCGCGACCTCGCTCGCTTCAAAGGAGGCCAGGGCCCAGGTGTTCGTGGGGAGGTGCCGGGCCGCGTGCAGGGCGCTGCTCTGCTCGAGGATGGCGAAGGCGGGGCGCTCTGCTGCCTGCCGGAGGCTCCGGGCGTCGGGCTGCATGAGGATGAGGTAGGCGTAGCGGGCCTGCGAGGGGGCGGTGCCGTGGTGCAGCCAGGCCGCGCGGAAGCGGCCCTGTGTTTCGCGCTTAGTTTTGTTGTCGCGCGAGCTTTGGAGGCCGGAGGCTTCGCGGAGTTCCCCTTCGAGCACGCGGAAGTAATTGCCCGTGCCGTCGGCAATCCAGCCTTCGGGCGCCTCGTCAGGGTCGGTGCAGGCGGACTCGGCGCACTGAAAGAGGGTGGTTTCCGTGGGGTAGCGGCTGTTGCCGTTGCTGATGCCGGAGCCGAGGCAGAGGAGCTGCCCGCCGCAGCAGAAGACGGATTTGCGGGCCGTGAAGTCGGGGGTGAAGTTGCGTTCGTCGGCCTCGCGGAGGTGCAGGGCAAAGAGGCCGGCTTGGCCCTTCAGGGAGCCGGCACCGGCGAAGCTCTGCGGGTTGTAGGCCATGAGGGTTGAGCTGCGCGGGCTTTCGAGGAGATCGAGCGGCAGGTGTATCGTCGTGGCGCCCGGCACGCGGTTCCAGTCCCAGCCGGCTTCGACGAAGCCGCTGGCGGCCTGCGTGACGGGGCTGCCGCTGCCGAGGATGCAGAGGCTGCCGTAGCTCTGGTAGCGGCCGTAGCGGTTGTCGCGGGTGTAGATTTCGCTGCCCCAGACGTCTTGGTTGAAGCCCTTCATGAGGGCCATGGCTTCGCCGACGCGGTAGACGCCGGCGGCGGCGTGGTTGTAGGCGAAAAAGCCCTCGGGGGCGCTCGGGCGGCGGGCGGACGACCGTGTGCGCGCGGTGCGGGCGGCGTTTGAGGCGCGGGCGGCGTCTGAGTCGCGGGCCGAGGCCGGGGGACGGGAAGAGGCCGGGGGGCGTGCCGACGCGGAGTCGCGACCGGGACGGCGGGGGGCAGGGAGCTCGGCGCTCAGGCGTTCGTAGTCGCCTTGCAGGCGGCGGGCGCTTTCGCCTTTCTCCAGCGCGGCGAGGCGGACAAAGGCCTGCACGCAGCCGTCCGTCATGCGGTGGCGGAAGGGGTGGCGGCCCGAGAGGCCGAGCGGCCAGTCGCGCAGGTTGGCGCAGTTGCGCAGGGTTTCCAGTGCGCGGCGCAGCTGGGCGCGGGCGTCGGGGCTGAGGCCGTAGGCGGTGCCGGCGCAGAGTTCGGCGTAGTGGCCGACGGCGCTGAGGCCGTCGTTGGCGTAGGCGGGGTAAAAGCCGTCGTGGTGGAAGGTGGTGCCGTCTGCCTTGATGCCGCCCATGGTGCCGGGGGTGTTTTGCAGCGAGGCGTTGAGCCAGCGGGCGAGTCCGCGCAGCCAGCGCTCGCGCTCGTCGGCGCGGGGCTCCATCAGGGCGACCATGAGCCGCGGCAGCAGGAGGGTGTTCCAGCTGTCACAGCGGTCGGCCAGGTCGGCGGCGGGCGGGCGCTTGACTTCGTGCAGGCCGGACCAGTAGCGGAGGGCGTCGAGGATGGGCCGGCGGGCGGGGTGGCGCTCGATTTCGTGCCGCATCAGCCAGGCGCTGCGGAAGATGTTGCGGGTGGCGTAGCCGTAGTGGTGGTTGGTGCCCATGCAGCTGCCGGCGGCGAATCCCTGGTCCAGCGCGTATTCCCAGAGCAGGAGGTACTGCTGCGCGGCTTCGCTGTCGCCGGCTGCGGCGGCGCTCGCCAGCAGCTTCATCAGTTCATCCAGATCGCGCCAGCTGAGGTCTCCCGCCGCCGGGTCGCACTCGTCGGCGCAGAGCAGCGGGGCGCCGCGAAAGCCTCCGCACTCCGGCGAGCGCTCGATGCCGAAGCGGCTCCAGAGCTGGACGCGCCGGGCTTCGTCCGCCGCCGTGTTCGTCGGAAGGCGCATGGCGCGGTCCAGCCGCGCTTCGAGGGTGCGCATGTCGCGGCGAGCGCGGGCGCTCGGGTCTTTCAGGGGGAGGTTCCATGTTTGCTGCTGCCAGCGCAGGAGCAGGCTCCAGTGCCCGAGGCGCAGGGGGGAGACGAGGGCGTTGTTCGGCACTTGCTCGTCAGGGGCGGTGCGCGGGTCGGCTTTCTCTTCGGGCAGGACGAGGCGGTCGAGCCAGAGTTCGCCGTCGCCGTCGGGGGCGGTGATGCGGCAGGTTTGGGGGAGGGCGCCCGAGAGCGGCGCCGTCTCGGAGGACTCGGAGGTCGCGGGGGACTCGGGGGGCTCGGGGGTGCCGGGGCGGCTGTCGCTTTCGCGCATGCGGCGGAAGGACATCCAGCAGGCGCGCCAGCCCCGGTCCTGCAGCTTGTAGTCGAAGCCGGTCAGGACGCTTCCGTCGGGGGCGATGAAGTCGATGCGGAGGATGCCCGGGCGCGGTGTCGCGGCGGTGGGTGTCGCGGAGGCTGTGGAGGCGGAAGAGGCGGTGGACGTAGAGGGAGCGGGGGCTGTGGAGGCGGTGGGCTCGCTGTCCGGCGCGGCTTCGGCGGTGTCGCAGCGGCGCTCGCTTGACGGGGGCTCGGCGGCTTGGCCGTCTCGTCGGTGGCGGATCCACAGGCGCACGCCGCCGTGTTGACAGGCGCGGCGGCTCATGTGCTGCGGCGCGAGGCGGATGAGGAGGGTGTCGCCCGCGCGGTAGCGCCAGCGCAGGCTCTGCCGGCCGTCTTTGGCGCAGGCGCTGCTCAGGCTCAGTGAGCCCGGCGAGGAGCTGCTGAGGCCGTCGGGGAGTTCGCTCTGCTCAAAACTCAGGGTGGGTTGGGGTTGGGCGGCTTCGGTTGCATGCCCGACGAGCAGGGAGGCGGCGATGACTGCGGTGGTCGCGGCGGGGACGATGGGGGTGGTCAGAGCGACGAGTGCGGCTGCTCGGGCCATGATGCTGGAGCGCGGTGCTGTCACGCCTGCATTGTAGCATGCGGCTCGGTGCCTGACAAGCGAGGAGGGATACCCCTGCCGCGACCATGAGCGGGCGCTGTGCGGGGGGGGGCTGCGGCTGCGGGTGAGGTGTGCACGCGGGCTGGGGCTCGTCTGAGGTCGGAGTTGAGGCTGTTCGAGGAATCTCGGCGCTGTGAGGAGGGCTGTGCCGAGGCGGGGGGGCGGAGAGACGTGGCTGTCGGATGGACGGGGGGGGGGGAGGGGGGGGGGGGGGGGGATGAGATGGGGCAGGCGGATGGCGCGGGGTCGCGACGAGGAGGTGTGACGAGGCGGCTTCGGAAGGGGAGTCCTGGCGTAGGGATTGTTTGGATTTTTTGGGGATTGCCTGCGGCCGCTTCGGCTTGACTTAGGGGCGCTTTACGGCATAATCGCCCTGCCCGAGACAACGGGCAAGGATACACGATGAAAAAGACACTCCAAATCATGATGGTGGCAGCCTCGGCGCTGCTGGGTGCCGTTTCATGTGGCGGCGGTGGCGGCAATGGCACGAACGCTAACGCCGCGGTGCAGCCGATCTCGCCGAGCGATTTCGCTCAGGGGAAGATGGGTTATACGATATGGGTCAATGGCGAGTCGTGTCTGCTGCGCGTGCAAGGCGGAAGCTCGACTGATACAACGGCGACGGTGACGAGCGGTATCTTTCGCCTCGACGATGACGAGGGTGGAGAGTATGCGTGCAAGATGACGTATCAGTTGAATGAGTCGATTGCCGCGTCTCCGACTCAGGCTGTGATCTCGATCGAGTTCAGCAGTTCCGATGCGATGAAGGAGGATGCGATCTTCAAGAAGTTCTGGGGGATTCCTGAAGGGAGCGAGATCAAGGACGGCGCTACGTACACTCTGACGCTTTCCTTCCGCGACGCGACGGTTATAGCCAAGAGCCCGGCGGGGGAAACGGTCGGCCGTTTTAAGGCGGAGCTGTTTACGTCGCCGGGCGGTGCTGACATCGATGCGCCGGGGGCCTGAGTTTCTGGGCTATTCCCCGGCTGAAGGTTTCAGCTATACGTCAAAAGGCTCCCCCGATGGCGGGGGAGCCTTTTTGGGTTGCGGGCAGTGCTCCGGGATGAGCTCATCGCCGGTGTGCTGCCGCGGGTGTTCGCTGCCGCGTGGCTTTGGACCTGCCTCGGGTGGCCCGGTGTGGGCTCTCGGGGCGCTGTCGGGAGGCGCGGCGGCGACGGATCAGAACTCGATGAAGCGCTCGGTCGGCACGTTGCAGAGGTGGCACTTCGTGACGCCCTCGAGGCTGCCGAAGGTTTCGCCGCAGAGCGGGCAGACCCAGTATTTGGCCGGCAGGTTGAGCTTCTCGCCCGATTCGAGCTGGCGGATGGCTTCGGCGTAGAGGCGCGCGTGCGATTTCTCAGTCTCCATGGCCCAGGCGAAGCCGGTGCGGGCCTGGGTTTCGCCTTCGGCCTCGGCCTGAGAGATCATCGGCGGGTACATTTCGGTGAATTCGTAGACTTCACCGGCGCGGGCGGCCTTGAGGTTCTCGAGCGTGGTGCCGATCTTGATGTTGATTTCGTATTCGGGCACTTCGCCGCCGAGTTTGGCCAGGGCGCGCATGTGGTTGCCGGCATGGATGCGCTCGGCCTTGGAGGTGGCCTCGAAGAGTTTGGCGATCTGCGGGTAGCCTTCCTGCAGGGCCTTGCTGGCGTAGGCGGCATAGGTGGCGCAGGCGGTGCTTTCGCCGATGAGGGCGGTGCGGAGGTTTTCAATGGTGTTTGGCATAGGCCTCATTCTAGCACAGGGCGTTGGCTTGACAAGCGGATTGTGCGTTCTGCTGCCTGAATTTCGCTACCGGGTGGGGCTTGGGGCGGTGAGTGGCTTTCACGCCGGGGGGGGCTCTGGCAGGGCAGGGGGAGGCTCCGGCGGGACAGGTGGGCGCGTGACTAGGCTGGTGGGCGCTTTGTTGGGGGTGGTGCGCTGTGAGGATTGCGCCACGTGGCGGATTGGAGGCTTGACCGATCTGCCCGCGCTGTGCTAGCATGAGGGAGCTGCAAAGGCGGCTTCTCTGCGTCTATGTATATCAATCGTGAACTGTCGTGGCTGGAGTTCAATCAGCGCGTGCTGGATCAGGCTTGTCGAACGGATCTGCCGCTGCTTGAGCGCATCAAATTTTTGTCGATTACGGCGAGCAATCTCGATGAGTTTTTTCAGGTGCGCGTGGGCGGCCTGATGCTGTTGGAGCAGTCGGGCAAGCTGACGACGGATCCCGCCGGGCTGTCGCCGCACGAGCAGTTGGAGAAGATTCGCACGCGCGTGGCGAAGATGGTGCGCCAGCAGTACGCGCTGATGAATGAGGAGCTTTTGCCGCTGCTGCGCCGCGAGGGGCTGTCGCCTCTCTCGATGGGGGATCTGACGCCGGCGCAGTACACGACGCTGGAGCAGTTTTTCCACGATCAGGTGGCGCCGCTGCTCACGCCGCTGGCGATGGAGGTGGAGGTGCCGCCGACGCTGCCTTCGCTCAGTCTCATTGTGGCGTTGGAGCTTGCGCCCGCCGACGCTGCCGCGCCGCAGGCCGGGGCTTCGCGTTCTGCCGAGGCCGGCGCGGCTGAGGTGCCCGGGGCTGCTTCGTCTGTGGCGGAGTCCGCAGGGGCTGCGGGGGGCGTGAGCGGAGAGGGGCGCGTGGCGGCGGAGGGGGCGTCGAGCCGCTTTGTGGCGGTGCCGCTGCCGGAGCTGCTGCCGCGCCGCGTGCATTCGTCGGCGCTGGGCAAGGACGGCTATGTGATGCTGGAGGATTTGGTGATGGCTTTCATCGGCCGCTTGTTCCCGGGGGAGCGCGTGCTGCACAGCAGTCCCTTCCGCGTGACGCGCAACGGCGATATCGCGGTGGTGGAGGCGGAGGGTGGCAATTTTGCCCGCGAGATGGAGGAGGTGCTGGTGGCGCGCAAGTTCTCGGACTGCGTGCGCCTGGAGATGCCGGAGTCGACGCCGCCGGATTTCGCCCGCCGCATTGCGGCGGTGGCCGGGGCGGATGCGCGCGCGATGCAGGAGCGCGTTCCGGGCATGCTGCGCTTGGTGGACTGGGGCTCGATGGCGTTTGAGCCGGGCAATGATCACCTCAAGATTGAGACCTGGCTGCCGGTGTATCCGGCGTCGGTGGATCCGTCGCTGAGCATGTTTGAGAACATGGCGCAGGGGGATATCCTCATCAACAACCCCTATGAGAATTACGAGCCGGTGGTGCGCCTGGTGGAGGAGGCGGCGGAGGATCCGGATGTGCTGGTGATCAAGCAGGTGCTGTATCGCACGGCGCATCAGTCGCGCTTTATTGCGGCGCTCTGCCGCGCGGCGGAGAGCGGCAAGCAGGTGACGGTGCTGGTGGAGCTCAAGGCGCGCTTTGATGAGGGGCACAATTTGGTGCAGGCGGAGCGCTTGCAGCGCTCGGGCGTGCGCGTGGTGTACGGGGTGCGCGGCTTCAAGACGCATGCGAAGGTGCTGCTGATTGTGCGGCGCGAGAATGGTTCGCTGCGCCGCTACTGCCACTTCGGCACGGGAAATTACAATGAGAAGACGGCGCGCATTTACACGGATTTGTCGCTGCTGACGTGCCGCGAGGAGCTGGGGGCCGATGCGTCGCAGTTTTTCAATTCGGTGACGGGTCTGACGCGCCTGATGCAGTTCCGCCGCCTGTATGTGTCTCCGGCGATGATGAAGGCGCGTTTGCTGGAGCTGATTGAGGCGGAGACGTCACGCGCGGAGCGCGGTGAGCGTGCGGAAATTCGTGCGAAGATGAATTCGCTCAATGATGCGGAGATGATTCGTGCGCTGGATCGCGCGGCCGGTGCGGGGGTGGAGATTCGGCTTAATGTTCGCGGAATCTGCTGCTGGGCGCCTTCGTCTCCGCAGGCGCAGAAGCATACGCGCATCGTGAGTATCGTGGATCGATACTTGGAGCATTCGCGCATTTTCCATTTCCACAACGGCGGCAATGCTCTGGTGTATATTGCGAGTGCTGACTGGATGAGCCGCAATCTCGATCGCCGGGTGGAGTTGATGATTCCGGTGCTCGATGCGGCGATTGCCCGCCGCGTCTGCGGTATTCTCGACGCCTGCTTCCGCGACAATACGCAGGCGTCGCTGATTCTGCCCGACGGTTCGTCGCGCCCGGTGCCGCGCAACGGCAAGCCTTTCCGCATGCAGGAGTATCTGCACCGCCAGGCCTTGCAGCGGGCGCGCACGCGCCAGCAGGCGCGCCAGCGCACGCTGGTGCCGCACCTGCCCCGCGAGTCCGAGAAGCGGGACTGAGGCCGGGCGTGCGGCGGGCAGGGGTCTCTGTCGGTCGCTCGGCGGTCGTCGGTTGCTCGCGAGGTCACTCGGCGGGGGCTTCGCGGCACTGCGCGCTTCGGCTCTGAGGGTCTGAGCGCGGTGCAGGACTGCGTGGGGGGCGATGGCTGCCGACGTGTCTGCCGTCGGGCTGCCGTCGTTCACTCCGTGCCGCGGCTTTACTCCGGCAGCACGATGCCGCCTTGCCGGGCGAGGCGCCGCAGGGTCGGGGTGATGGTCAGGGCGGCGGTGCCGCCGAGGATCATGGGTGCGGGCGGGGCGCAGCGGCGCCCGAGCAGCAGGTTGCCCAGCCAGTTGAGCAGGCGGGCGAGGCGCAGGCGCCTCATGTAGGCCCCGGCGCGCTCGAGGCACTTGGCCGGGCCGTCGGGGTCTTCAACGGCGATGACGACGCCGTCGCAGACGACGGCGCTGTGGCCGATGCCGAGTTTCTCGATGGCCTCGGCGATGAAGCGCGCGTGCTCGGCGTCTCCGCGGACGTGCCCGGGCTCGCTGAGGCGGATGCCGCCCGTCGGCACGCGGCGTGCGTGCAGGGTGATGCCGTGCTGTTCGCAGAGGGCGAGCACGGCTTCGCGCTGAAAGATGATGGTGCGCCCGGCTTCGATGACGATGTGGTTGACTCGGGCGTCGATGCAGTTGCGGATGGTGCTCAGGCCGATGCAGGGCACGTCGAAGCGCAGGTCGTGCCCGGGCTTGGTCACTTTGCAGAGGGTGACGGGCTCGCGCCGATGCCCGCCGGCTTGCAGGCATTCGTTGGTGCCCTTGAAGGCTTCGACGCACATGACGCGCTCGCCCTGCACGATGAGGCTCTGCCCGATGTCGAGCCTCGCAATCTCGCGCGCGAGTTCAAGGCCGTGGTCGGCCTCGCGCAGCTGGGCCTCCGTCGGTGCCGGCCCGGCGATGAGACCCTCGCCGGGCATGTTGTCCTCCATGAAGGTGGTGGCCGGCAGCACGCTGATGCCTCGGGCGTTGAGCTCGCGGCAGATGGTGCCGAAGATGGTGTGCGCGTTGCGGCGGTCGAGCTCCGCCAGCAGGCGCCGCGCGAGCTCGTCGGGCCACATGGTGTAGATCGAGGAGGGGCGGATCTGCCCCGCCATCATGAGGTGGTGCACCTCGTTCTCGCGCAGAAAGTCGCCGATGCGCGCCAGCGAGCCGACGCGGAAGCTGCCGTAGACGTCGCAGAGCCCGGCCAGTCCTTTCTCGACGGAGCCCTTGATGCCGGCGACGACGACGCGCACGCCGGCGCGCCGCGCGCCCTCCAGCGCCAGCCTCGGGTATTCGCCGGCGCCGGCAATGATGCCCAGCGTGCGGATGCGGTCGGGGAGTTCAGCCATCGGTGTTGCAGGTGGGGGTGTTCGGGTTGGGGTGTGCGGACGCGGCTCGGAGTCGGCGCGGTCGTTGCTTGGGGCGCGGCTCGGGAGCCGTCGCGGGGGACGCAGGAGTCTCGGCCCGACTGCGCCGTTGCGCGGGGCTCAGAGCTTGTCGGGGTGCTCGAGGAAGTAGGCGATGCGCTGCATGAGGCGGCCGATGTCGCCGCCGTCCACCACGCGGTGGTCGAAGGAGGCGACGATGCGCGCCTGCTCCACCGGGATGAAGCACTCGACCTCATCGCTCCACACGGGCACCTTCTGCACCGCGCCCACGCCCAGAATCAGACTCTCACTGGGCAGAGGCATCGGCGTGCCGTCCGTCAGTCCGAAACCGCCGAAGTTCGTCACCGTTGCAATGCCGCCGCCGAGGTAGGCGTCATCGAGACGGCGCGAGCGCGCCTGCGCGACGATTTTGTTGTACTCGTCGACGAGTTCGTCGAGCGTGTACTCGTTGACGTTGCGCATCACCGGCACCATCACGCCGTCCGTCACCTGCACCGCCACGCCGAGGTCGATGCGCTTGGGCGTCAGAATGCGATCGCCGACCATGTAGCCCGCGCACTCCGGGAACTCCGCCAGCGCCAGCGCCAGCGCGCGCACGAAGTAGAGCGTGATGCCCGGCTTGCGGGGGTGGTGCTTGCGGTGCAGCATGACGGGCGCCATGTAGATCGGGCGCCCCGCGCTCGCAATCGGGCGGCGCCAGGTGCGCTGCATGCTGCTCGAGACGCTGCGGCGCATCGGCGAGGCCTTGCGCGACGGCCAGCCGTCCACGTAGTTGAGGAAGTGCTCGAAGTCGTCAATCGTGATGCGCCCGCCGGCTCCCGTGCCGCTGATGTAGCCGAGATCGGCCTCCGTGATGCCCAGCTCGTCCATGCGCGCGCGGATGCGCGGCGAGAGGTAATGGGCCCCTCGCACCCCGAGGGGCACCGGCAGGCCTCGGCCCTCGGCCGCTGCCGCAGCAGCGCCGCCCGACGATTCGCGGTACTCGCCCTCGGTGCGGAAGTGCGCTCCCTCGGTGTCGCCGCCGCCGGCCGAGGTGGGCGACGGAGCCGGCACCGCCGTGCCGGCGGCCTGCACCTGCTCGAGCGTCTGAGCGCCCGAGCGCTCCACCTCCTCCTCACTGGCCTCGATGATGCCCAGCACGCTGCCCACGGGAACCGTCTCGCCCTCGCTCACCGCAATGCTCTTCACGGTGCCGCCGCAGACGCAGGTGACGCCCATCACGGCCTTGTTCGTCTCCACTTCAAACACTTCCTGCTCGGCCGTCACCACATCCCCCGGGGCAACCAGCCGGTGCATGATGGTGGCTTCTGCAATGGACTCGCCCAACTGGGGCATCAAAATCGGTACTTCAGGCATGACTGAGAGATAAGGTGAGAGATCAGAGCGAAACAAGGTAGCGAACGGCCTCGGCAATGCGCTCGCTGCCGGGGCGGTGGGCCTTCCAGAGGTCCGGGTGGTAGGGAATCGGCGTGTCCTTCGAGCAGAGGCGCAGCGGAGGCGCATCGAGCAGGTGCAGACCCTCCGAGGCCACGCGCGCCACCACCTCGGCCGCCACGCCGCCCCAGGGGAAGTCTTCGCTGACGACGAGCAGGCGGCCCGTGCGCGCCACCGAGGCCAGAATCGTGTCGGTATCCATCGGCTTGACGCTGCGCAGATCCACCACCTCAATGCTGTAGCCGCTCGTCGCCTCCAGCAGGTCCGCCGCCTTCAGCGCCTCGGGCACCATCGCCGAGAAGGCCACCACGCTCGCGTGCTCGCCCGGGCGGGCGATGCGCGCCTTGCCCACCGGCAGCGGGTCGGGCTCCAGCCAGCTCTCGGCCTTCAGCCAGCGGTAGAGGAACTTGTGCTCCATGAAGACGACCGGATCGGGAATGCGCACCGCCTGCTTGAGCATGTAGTAGGCGTCGGCCACTGTTGCCGGCGTGAAGACGTGCAGCCCCGGGTAGTGCGCAAAGAGCGCTTCGAGGCTCTGGCTGTGGAAGGGGCCGCCGCCGGGCGTGCCGCCGCAGGGCATGCGCATCGTCAGGTTGATGGGAATGCCTGTGCGGTAAAAATGAGCCCCGGCGTTGTTGCCCATCTGGTTTTGCCCGATGGTGCCGAAGTCGGCAAACTGCATCTCGACAATCGGCTTCATGCCGCCCAGCGCCGCGCCCACGCCCAGCCCCACAATCGCATCCTCGCTGATCGGCGCGTTGATGACGCGGCCGGGGAAACGCTCCGCCAGCCCCTTGGTCGCTTTGAAGGCGCCGCCGAAACTGCCGGCGATATCCTCGCCGAAGAGAAAGACCTGCGGGTCTTCCTCCAGCAGCTCGAGCATCGCCCGGTGAATCGCATCGATGTAGGTTACACTCATGGGTCGTATCAGAAAAGGTGGAGAAGAGGGGCGGAGAAGAGGGAAGGAAAGGGAATGAGGAAAGGAGAAAGGCGGAAAGCGTGTCGGAGGCGCCGGCGGCGCATCGTGCCGCGGGCCGGGCGCCGCGCAGGGGCCGGGTGAAAGCTCAGCGCCAGGGGCGCCACGAGGTCGCGTGCCAGTCCTCCGTCGCGGGATCGGGCGGCGGCTCCTTCTGGGCCTGAGCCACGAGGCGCTGCACCTCGTCCGTGCTGCGCGTGAGCAGATCCGCATCCTGCTGCTCCGTCAGCCAGCCGAGCGCCAGCAACTGGCGGCGCGCCACCGCGAGCGGATCGCGATCCGCATAGGCCGCCTTCAGCTCCGCGGGAATGTAGGATGAGTCATCGTGCTCGCCGTGGCCGCACATGCGCAGCGTCGTCGCCACCACCCACTGCGGACCCTCGCCGCGGCGCGCCGCGGCAATCGCCCGCTGCATCACCTCGAGCGTCTGCATGAAATCCGTGCCGTCGCAGGCATGCGCCGCCATGCCGTAGCCGCGCCCGCGATCCTGAAGATCGCAGGCAAACTCCTCCGCATTCGGCGTCGAATACGCAAACTGATTATTGGACACCACCACCACCACCGGCAGCTTCTGCACCGCAATCAGATTGCAGGCCTCGTGAAAAGCCCCCACCGAAGTCGTGCCGTCGCCGCAGCAGGCCACGCCCACCGCATCCGTCACGCCCTGCATGCGCTTGGCCATCATCATGCCGGCCACCACGGCCACCATCGCACCGAGGTGCGAAATCGGCGCCGGAGTCCCCTCCAGCGGGTGACCCCAGTGCACATTGCCGTCGCGACCGCGCATGCAGCCCTCAACGCTGCCGAAATACGTGCGCGCACTCTCCAGAACACTGTCGCCCCAGACACAGCGCCCGGCCTGCTCGCGGATGAAGGGCGCGTACACATCGTGCCCCTTGCGCAGAAAAACAGCCTCACAGGCCGCAATGGCCTCGTGCCCGCGACCCAGGAACACACCGCCGAACACCTTGCCCGCCTTGTACAGAGCCGATGCCTTGGTATCAAAAGCCCTCGCCATCACCATCGCCTCGTAGGCGCGGAGGGCGGCCTCCTTCATGTCAGTGCCTGTCACGTCTCGCATTCTACCCACTTTGCCCGCTCAAAGCAAGCGGAAACTGCGCGGCGGAAGCGCTGCCGACACGCTGTCGACACACTGCTGCGGCCGCAGCTCGACCAGCCTCGGTCCCGCTTTTGTCGCCGGATGCATCCGCCCGCATCCCTGCGGCCCCGGCTCGCCGAGCCGCGCGCTCGTCGCGGGAGAAAGCGGAACCGCGCGAACGCCGCCGCAGGGGGAGTATATCACCGAAGCGTGCGGCGAAACCACCGTCCGAAGAGCAGGTGCTCTGCACCGCTCGCCGCCGCTGCTCGGCCCATGAAACGCACGCCGACGCCGCGTAACCTTGAAACGCTCGCCGCCGCCGTCCCTTGATCGCTCGGGCTCCTGCCTGCTCGGGCCGCAGACGCCCCCTGCGTCAGCACTGGCGCTCCGCGGACGCCCCTCCGGCAGACCCGCTCTTCGTCTCCCCCGCTGCCGGAGAACCCTCCACAGCCGGAGAATCCGCTGCAGGAGAATCCCCCGCCGGAGCCGCCGTTCGGGCATTCCCGGCTGCCGCGTTCGAGCCCTCCGCTCCCCGCGTTCGCCCTGCCTGTTCGCCGGCCGGGGAGGGAATGCGCAGCCCGTTGTGACGGGGAATAAAGGCCCTCAGGCAGCGGAGCGCCGCGGCCGAGAAGCCGCCGCTCTTCGGGCTGCC
The DNA here is from genome assembly GCA_900548895.1 of uncultured Akkermansia sp. Classification (GTDB taxonomy): domain Bacteria; phylum Verrucomicrobiota; class Verrucomicrobiia; order Verrucomicrobiales; family Akkermansiaceae; genus Akkermansia; species Akkermansia intestinavium. Next base: position 47,807 of record URLZ01000009.1, on the reverse strand, counting down.
GCTGCTCTGCTCCGACTCAAAGATCGGCATGTACGACGGCAGCTCCCAGTTGAGGTACACCGCTGCCATGCGCGTCACGAACACCAGAAGCGTCCCCGTGATAAACGCCGCCGGATAACTGAAGCCCATCGCCTGCATCGCGATGAAGGCCACCGCCCCCACCAGCGCCGCCGCCGCATACAACTCGCCCGGGCGGAAGATGTAGGGCACATTGCCCGTCGCCAGATCGCGCAGCGCCCCGCCGGCCACCCCCGTGCAGACCCCCATGCTCACCGACACCACCCAAGGGCAGCCCAAATTGTTCGCCTTCGCCACCCCGATCAGCGTGAAAAAGGCCATCGAGAACGCATCCGCCACGCGAATCGTCCCCACCGGCGGAGGCACGAAGCGCGTGATGTAAAAGGTCGCCAGCGACGTGCCGAGCGCATAATAAAGATACTTCACCTCCGCCGCCGTCACCCAGTACACCGTAATCGGCGTGCCGTCCGCCCGGCACAGCCCCGTGAGCAGCAGATCGCGCAGCGTGCCCCCGCCCAGCGCAGCCACCGAGCCGCAGGTGATAATCCCCACGATATCCATGCGCACGCGGCAGGACGCCGTCGCCCCGCCGATCGCCGCCGCCACCGTGCCGAAAATCGCGCAGAACTGGAAAATCCAGTGCTGATCAAAGCTCGACACCGCGCTCTGCGCCGTCGCCATCATCGGGAGAATCGCATCCATCGCCGAGAACCATCAGAAACGATCACCGCCCCATCCTCAGACCCTGCAAGCGCACCCCGCGCGGCGCCGAGCCGCCGGAAGCAGCCCCTTGCGCCCGCCGCGAGCTCGCCCGGAGCCCCGCCCGCCTCAGCGCCCCAGTCTCATCATCAGCCAGAGCAGCAGCACCACCAGCAGCACCGGCCAGAGGAAATAGGCCATCGAGGCCAACACCAACACAAAGACAAGCAGCATCAACAGCGCCGAGAGCAGGCGCCAGAACCCCAGCTTGCACACGAAGCGCCACAGCCAGCGCAGCAAGCTCGGGTTGCGCATCTCCTCCTCCTCCTCGCGCAGATCCACACTGCGCAGCGGCCGCCACGTTTGGCTCGAATCGCGGCGCACCCACGTATCGCCGTCGATCTCACCCTCCGAGCACAGGCGCAGAAGATCCTCCCCGCTCACGGGGCCGACCTTCTCCTCTCCGTTGTCGTAATAATAGCGGCGAGCCATCGCAGCAGAAAATCGAGGGAGAAAACGAACACTCAGGCATGCAGCGCCCGGCCGTCAGCCGCCAGCACCGCCTCGTGCAGCGCCTCGGAAAGCGTCGGGTGCGCATAAATCATCGCCTCCAGATCCGCATCCGTCAGCTCCGCATTCAGCGCCAGCTCCGGCGTCGCAATCAACTCCGTCGCCTGATCACCCACAATGTGCGCCCCGAGCAGCTCCCCGTTCTCGCGGCCGAAAAGCAGCTTCACGAAACCCTCCGTCTCGCCCGCCGCCACAGCCTTGCCGATCGCCTGAAACGAGAACTTGCCCACCTTGTAGTCCACACCCGCCTCCTTGAGCTCGCGCTCGCGCTTGCCCACACTCGCCACCTGCGGGTGGCAATAGGTGCAGCCCGGCACAAAGTGCGGCTGCAGCGGCGTGAACGAAGAGTCAAACATCCCCTCGACCGCCTGCAGAGCCTCATAACTCGCCGTGTGCGCCAGCATCACACCGCCAATGCAGTCACCCGCCGCGAACACCCCGGGAATACTCGTCTCATAGCGATCATTCACCTTGATGAACCCGCGATCCGTCAGCTCGAGACCGTGCGCCTCCGGCACCACCGGCACCACGCCGATAGCCACGAGGCACACATCAGCCGTCAGCTCCTGCACGCGGCCATTCTTGGCCGTAATCGAAGCCGTCACCGAATCGCCGTTGTCGCGCAGCGACTCCACCTTCGCGCCCGCCATGCAGGTGATCCCCTGCTTCTTGAACGCGCGCTCCATCGCCTGACTCACCTCATCATCCTCCTGCGGCAGAATGCGCGGCAGCGCCTCCACCAGCGTCACCTTCGTGCCGAAGCAGTGATACACATACGAAAGCTCCGTACCGATCGCGCCCGACCCGATCACCAGCATCGAATCCGGCCGCTGCTCGCGCACGAGAGCATCCTTGCTGCCGATAATCGTGCGCCCGTTGAAGGGGAAGGCCGGCACCTCGCGCGTGCGGGCACCCGTCGCCACGAGAATCTTGCTGCCCTCCAGCAGCGTCACGGAACCATCCGCCGCGCGCACCTCCACCTTGCCCGACGAAACAATGCGAGCCTCGCCGGCGAGACTCTCCACCTTGTTTTTCTTGAAGAGGAAGGCAATGCCGTTGCTGAGTCGCTCACTGACCTGGCGCGAGCGGGCGATGACCTGCTGCCAATTGGCGCGAAGACCGTCCACCTCAATGCCGAACTCCGCCGCGCGCTTCTCCAGCGTGTGATAGAGCTCCGCATTGCGCAGCAGCGCCTTCGTCGGAATGCAGCCCCAGTTCAGACACACACCGCCCACGCGATCGCGCTCCACACAAACCACGCGCTTGCCGAGCTGAGCCGCGCGAATCGCGCCGACGTAGCCGGCGGGGCCCCCGCCGATGACAATCAGATCATAACTCATGCCCGCATTGTAGCGCAAGCCCGCAGGCGACGCAACAGCAAAGCCCCGGTATGTCGCATTTTGCCGCACGCTTTCCTCACTCCCGCCGCGTGCCCCCGCGTGCCGACATCCCCGAGCGCGGACATCCACCGAAATCCGCCTCCTCATACCTACCTCCCGCCGAATCTCCCGTCCCCCTCCCGCCGCGCGTCTGTCGCGCATCCGATCCGGGTCCGTCGCCCGGTCCTCTCATCCTGTGCCGTCCGCGCCTCAAACTCCGAACCTCATCCGCTCGCTCCTCAGTCGGAGCCCCTGCCGCCGGGAAAGCTGCAAAAGCACGCAAGACGCCACAAGCCACGCCCCCGATGGCGAACCACCCGCGCGCCCCGGGATAAACGCCGCGCGGCCTGCACGCCCGACGCGAGAATCACTCCCCGGCCTGTGAACCGCCCCACCCCGGCCCCCGCCCGCGGAGAAGACAGACCGCCCGCATCAACACCCGCCGAGACCGCGATCCCTCGAGCCCCCGTGAATCAAAATCCGTTTCCCGGAAAGGGGATTTTGAGATTGATTCCGGCCGGGCGCCGTGTTACATTGACAATCATGCCCTCCGGAGCCCACCTTCGCGCTGCCGTCTTGGCGCTGATGGCGCCAAGCTGCCTCGGCATGCAGCTCGGAGGCGCGGAAAGTCCCCTCCTCCCCGCCGGCGAAGAGCTCGTCCTAAACCACGCCGCCATCCCCGGCCGCCGCGCAGCACCGCAGGTCACCGTATCGCGGCCGAGCACGGCCTCGCGCGCCGCGCAGTGGAACCGCCTCGTCATCGAAGCCCTGAGGGACATCCACAGACACGGAGCCGGCGGCTACTCCGTCGAAGACCGGGCCCTCGACGCGCTCATCGGAGCCTTCCGCTGGGATGCGAAGCGCCGGCGCCCGCACTTCAACCCCGCGGGCGCCCGCCCCTCCTTCTGCTCCGGCGCCGTGTACTGCGTCTTGCTCTCCGCCCTCATGAAGTGGGACGCCGCCCACCCCGCCCCCCGCATCAGCCCCGCGGCATGGAAAGCCCTCCTCCCGCTCCGCGCCAAAGACGGCGTCCTGCCCTGGGGCTACGCCAACGCCAACGGCCCGGGCTTCGCCCTGCTCATCCGCGAACTCGGCGCCGGATACAGCTTCACCGACGCGCGCCATGCCCGACCGGGCGACGTCATGAAAATCTGGTGGAACGACGCCATCGGAGGCCAAGAGCGCGGGCACCTCGTCATTTTCATCAAAGCCACGGCCGACAGCCTGACCTTCTGGTCCTCCAACATGCCGACAAACCGCGCCCGGGGCGGTTACGGCTTCAAAACCATCCCCCGCCGCGACGCCAAGCGCATCCTCTTCACCCGCATCACCAACCCCGCCGCCTTTAACCGCGCCCCGCGCATCACCCACAACCCCTGGCTGAGCTCCCTGCTCCACCAGCCCTCCACATGGGAAGAGTGCATCCTGCGCTGCGGCATCCGCACCGCCGCCGGACGCACCTCGGCCCCCCGCCGCCCCTGAGCCCGCCCCTTCGGCCAGCCCCTGAGCCCCGCCCTCCCCGCCTCAGAGCCGCCGGAGCCTCCGGAGAGCAGCCTGAGATGCCGGGCGCTGGGGCTGCCGAGGGGGGGCTGCCGGAATGCGTCGTCCTGCCTCAGCATGAGGCCGCAGTAGCAGCCGCTCCGCGGGTCGGCACGAGCTTCGCGCTCGGGGAAGAGCGATGTTTTTTTCTTGATGGAGGCCGATAGGTCTGCTAGGATTCGAGGTAAGCTTGTTCGGAGTCTCCGACCGAGCCGGCAGGATTCCAACAACACGCCATACCCATGAACAGGATCTTCAGCTTAACGTTTTTACTCTGCTGCATTCCCGGTCTGACGATGTGCGGTCGAGCCGAGCCGGGCAAGACCATGGAGCAGGCCGTGGAGACGGGCGATGCTGCCCTCCTTGCCCGACTTCTTGAAGACGGCGGCTCGGTCAAGGGAACACACCTCTTGTACGAGGCCGTCGAACGAGATGATTTAGCTTGTGTGAAGCTGCTGCTGGCCGCGGGGGCGGATCCGAATCAGTGCAACGGTCACCGGGCGTGCAGCTACCCCCTGCATGCGGCACGAAGCCCGGAGGTGGTGCGGGTTCTCATCGAGGCCGGGGCGGATCCCGATGCCCCGGATGTCGAAAACGAGCCCCCGTTTTTGTCGGCCGTCGCCCATGCGGAGACCGAGCGGGTGCGGGCTTTTCTCGACGGCGGGGCGAACATCGAACAGCACAACAAGACGCGGGGCGGCATGACGGCGCTGCACACGCTCACGTGGGGCATGGCGCCCGTGAGCGGCTACCTCGGCGACCCGCATGAGTGTCTGCGCGAGTTGCTGAAGCGGGGCGCTGATCCCAACTCCCGCGAGAAGTCCGGCAACACCCCCCTGCATTTCGCCGCGATGGGGGGTGACACCGAGGCCGCTCGCGCGCTGCTGGCGGCCGGCGCGGATGTGAACGCCGTGAATCAAGACGGCAGCACGCCGCTGCATTGGATAGGCGAGAACTACGTGTCCTTCGAGCCGGAAGACATGCGGAAGCTGGTGGAGCTGCTCTTGGCGGCGGGCGCTGACCCGAACGCGCAGGATGCGGAGGGCAACACCCCTCTGCACATGGTCGCCCGGATTCCGAGCCTTCGCGATGCCGCGCAGGTTCTGCTGGAGGCAGGTGCGGATCCGACCATCAGGAACAAGGCCGGTCAAAGTCCGCAGGATATCGCGAAGCAGGCGAAGCCGTGAGCGGGTCTGCTCGCGGCTATGCGCGGCGGTGCCCTGCGCTTTTTCGTGCAGGTGTCGGGAAGGTGACGGGGTTCCTCGGCTCGCTGTTACTGAGGAGGCGGGGAAGCGTGGACTTTTTTTCTTGAATGCTCGGCTGTCTGTGGTAGAGTAGTGAGCGTATGAAGCTCTCTGTGTTTTCTCGGCGCGCCGCCGGCTTTACGATGATTGAACTCTTGGTGGTGATCGCCATTATTGTGGTTCTCGGTGCGACGGCTTTTGTCGTGGTGTCGCGGGCCATGGGCTCCAGCGATCTGGCCAAGTGCCGCGAGCATGTGGAGCAGCTCGGCCGCCTCGGGTTGGTTTACAAGGATGAGCGCTTCAATTACGGACGCCTGCCGACGAGCGGCATGGATGACAAGGAGAAGACGGAGCTGCTCGATGAGTCGGAGGGCTGGTGGGTCGCGCTGGCGCAGAAGAGCGATGACTATATGCTGCCGGCCGCGGAGGGCGAGCCGATGAAGGTGAGCGTGATTTTCCACTGCCCGGCCGATGAGCGCGCGAAGGTGGCGGATCCGATGTTTGAGGCGACGCCGGAGACGGTGTCCTATGTGTCGTGGTCCGATGCGTCCCGCTACGCGAGCGATGCGGAGGACGAGGATGCGGAGGTGAATCCCAACGCGCCGATTCGCACGGCGCGCCGCAGTGATTTGGCGGGGATGCCCTGGCTGTCGGACGGTGAGCCGGTGCGCGGGCAGAGTGTGACGGATTTTGAGTCCTTCAAGCGCATGGTGGCGCCGGCGGCGACGCGCCACGACAACAAGATTGTGGTGCTGTATGCGGATTTGAGCGTGAAGGCCGTGGATGTGTCGGACATCGATGATCCGCAGGGCGCGGCAAAGATTTACCGCGAGATGGCGCCGTCGATGCCCGATGCGGCGGATGCCGGCAAGGTTTCCGACGAGGGCAAGAGGCGCGCGGGCGGCAAGAAGCCGTCGCGCAAGCCGCGGGCTTCTCGCGATGAGGCGTGATGCGGGGTGACGAGGGGGTGACGAGGGGTGGTGAGATGCCGCTTCCGCTGGCCAAGGAGTGTCTGCCGCTGCTGGAGGGGGGGCGCGTGCTGCTGGGGCTCAGCGGCGGGCGCGATTCGGTGGCGCTGCTGCATGTGCTGGCGGAGCGCGGGGTTGATCTGTGCGCCTGCCACGTGAACCACGGGATTCGCGGGGCGGAGGCGGATGCGGATGCGGCGTTTTGTGCCGAGCTGTGTGCGCGGCTCGGGGTGCCTTTTTGTTGTGAGTCGGCAGATGTGCCGGCGCTGGCGCGGCGCTGCCGCGTGTCGCTGGAGACGGCGGGGCGCGCGGTGCGCCGCCGCGTGCTGGCCGAGCAGGCTCGGGCGCGGGGCTGCGCGTCGGTGGCGCTGGCGCACCACGCGGATGATCAGGCGGAGACGGCGCTGTTTCGCCTGGCGCGCGGGTCGGCCGGCTGGCGGGGGATGCTGTTGCTGCGGCGCGAGCGCGGGCTGTGGTGGCTGCGCCCGCTGCTGGGCTGCCGCCGCGCGGAGCTGACGGCCTGGCTCACGGCTCGCGGCCTGAGGTGGCGCGAGGATGCGACGAATGCTCAGGATGATGCGGCGCGCAACCGCCTGCGCCACGATGTGCTGCCGCGGCTCAGCGCGGCGCTGGGGCGCGATGCGGTGCCGCTGATTGCGCGCAGCGCGCGCTTGCAGGCGGAGGGGGCTCAGGCGCTGGCGGAGGCGCTGGCGGCCCTGCCGCTCGAGGATCCGCAGGGGCGCCTCTATTTGCCCTTTCTGGCGGGGCGCTCGGTCGCTTTCCGCAAGGCGGTGCTGCACGATTACGTGACGCGCCGCGGCGTGCCCGAGGTGTCGGAGAAGATGGTGCTGGCGCTCGAGGCGATGCTGGATCCGCAGGCGCAGGCTCATGCGCTCTGCCTGCCGGGGGGATGGACGGCGCGCCGCCGCCACCGCCGCCTGGAGCTGCTGCCGCCCGCCGGGGCGCTCGCGGTCGGCTCTGAGGATGATGGGCTCCGAGAGCCGAGAGACCTGTCCGGAGCAGAGTGGCCCGGGGCGGATGGGCAGGAGGCGCCGCGGCTCTGAGCGCGGGTCGTGGGGCTCTCGGCGGCCGGGTGGCGCTGCCTGAGGGCGGATGCCGCCGGATGTTGTTGAGCGGCCCGCGGAGCTGAGGTCCGCGCTTTGGTGCTCTCCGAGGGGGGGTGGCCTGCGGTGCTGTGGACTGTGGACTGTGGCCGCTGTGCTGTCCATCGCTCACGCGGTGGCGCTACTCCGGGGTCGGGGTCGGCCTGTGGGGCCGTGCGTCCCGCCGTGGCGCCACCGCGGGGGCGGCGGCGACGGCGTGTGCGGCTCGGCCCGCTGGGGTCCGGTGGTTCTCCGGTCAGGGCTGCGGTGATTCGGTTCGGGGCGGGGCTGAAGCGACTCGGTTCGGATCAGGGCTGTGGCGGGGCAGGGCTGTTGCTCGGGCTGTGCAGGAGGGCTTCTTCGGCGAGGAGTCGGCAGGCGCGCAGGTCGAGTTTGCCGGTGGGCAGCAGAGGGATTTCCTCTACCGGCACGATGTGGCGCGGTACCCAGAGGTTGGGCAGTTTCTGCTCGCTGAGGCTGCTGCGAAGTTCGGCGAGTCGTTGTTTCTCTTCGGAGCTGCGCTGGTGCTCGGGCAGGGCGGAGAGCAGGACGAGGGCTTCTCCCTTCTGCGCGTCCGGGATGCCGGTGACGGCGAGGCGCATGCCGCCGTCGGGAGAGAGGTTGAGGAGGCGCGCGATGGCTTGTTCGACGACTTCGTGCGGCACCATTTCACCGCCGATTTTGGAGAAGCGGGCGAGTCGCCCGCCGAGGGTGATGAAGCCGTTGAGGTCGAGGTGGCCGATGTCACCGGTCTTGTACCAGCCGTCGCGGATGATTTCGGCGTTGAGCTCGGGGCGCCCGATGTAACCGGTGAAGATGTTGGCGCCTTTGAGCCAGATCATGCCCTGTTCGGTGAGGGGGAGGCAGCGGGTGTCGTCATCGGTGTCGGTGATGCGCACGGCGATGCCGGGCAGGGGGGCGCCGACGCTGCCGGCGACGCGGCCGGGGATGTAATAGCGGCAGTGGTCGGTTAGCGGTGCGTCGGGGAGGTTGACGGAGCAGACGGGGCTGGCTTCGGTGAGGCCGTAGCCTTCGAGCAGTTCCAGATGGAAGCGTTCACGGAATTCGGCGGCGAGCTCGGGTTGCAGTTTTTCGGCGCCGACGATGAATTGGCGCACGCTTGCGAAGCTGTCGGGCTTGGCGCGGCGCAGCATGGCGCGGGCGAAGGTGGGGGTGGCGCAGAGGAGGGTGAGCCGGTGGCGGCGGACGAGTTCGCAGAGGGCTCGGGCGTCGGTCGGGTTGGGGTGCGTGCACATGGGGTGCCCGGTGAGCAGGGGCAGCAGCATGGTGACGGTGAGGCCGAAGCTGTGGAAGACGGGCAGGCTGCAGAGGAAGCGTGAGTCGCTCAGGTCGAGTCGCGAGGCGCTCTGCGCGACGTTGGCGAGCAGCATGCGGTGGGTGAGGGTGACGCCTTTGGGTTCGCCGGAGGAGCCGCTGGTGAAGAGGATGACGGCTTCGTCACGGTCGCGCCGTTGCCCGGCTCGGCTCAGGCGGCAGAGCAGCCCGGCGGGGGCGCTGCGCGCGAGCAGGATGCTGCCGATGAGGGCTGCTTTGCCGAGGTCGGCGATGAGGGCTTCGAGGAAGATGAGGTTTGATTCTTCGGGCCAGGGGAAGTCGGGGAGTTTGGCGCGGAAGGCGCGTGCGGTGATATAGCGGCGCAGCTCGGCCTGTTTCACGGCGCTGGCGAAGGCGGCGTGGGAGGAGGCGTAGTTGAGCATGACGGGGGTGATGCCGGCGAGCAGGCAGCCGAGGGTGGCGATGACGGTGCCGGCGCTCGGGGGCAGCAGCAGGCCGAGGCGTTTTTCTCCCGGGTAGTCGCGCTTGAGTCGCCGCGCGAGGAGGAGGGCGACGCCGAGGGCTTTGGCGAAGCTGACGCGGCTGCCGGTCATGCCGTCGATGATGGGGGTGTCGGGGTGGCGGCGCATGGAGCGCACGAGCTGTTCGGTCAGTGAGCCGCTCAGCCAGCTTTGTTCGCTGAAGAGCTCAGCGCTCTGCTCCATCCAGGCGGCCAGCAGGCGAGCACCGGTCTGCGGGCCGGGGCTGAGCCTGGGCATGATGCGGAGTTGCTGGTGCAGGGTGCTGTCGCGGTCGCTGTAGAGGGGGGCGGCGCTCTCGCCGTAGTAGCCGAGGAATACGGGTATCGGGGCGATGTGGACGCTGCCGAGGTGCTGCAGGAAGGGGGAGGGGACGTTGCTGAGGGTGCCGATGAGGCGCGCGGCGTCGCCGGGCAGGAAGATGAGGCTGCGCTCGGCGCTCAGCTCGCCGAGCATGAGTTCGCGCATGTCTCGCGGGGTGGTTTGCCGGAGGTCAAAGCGCAGGAGGCGCCCGCCGAGCTCTTGCACCAGCTCTTCCAGATGGTCGGCCGGCGGGAAGTGGATGTCGACGAGGTAGCTGACTCGGCCGCCGAGCAGTTCGTGCAGGCTGCGGACGGCCTGCGGGCTCAGGCGGTTGGGCATGTAGAAGCCGGGGGTGGCGAGGTTTTCTCGCCCGCGGATGGTGAGCCTGGTCATGAGGCGCGGGTGTTGGGGTGTGGGCTTGTGCGGGGGGGGCGGAGGCAACGCGGGGGAGCCGTGCATGCACGGCTCCCCCGCAGCAGCAGAGTTCAGATGCGATGCGGATCAGAAGCGATAGGTGCAGCTGATGCCGGCAACGACGCCGAAGTTGCGGAAGGGCCGGTTGTTCGGATCGCCGCTGAAGCGGGCGTACTCGGAGACCTTGTTGGCCTTGATGGCAGCGCGGCCGAGCCAGTTGAGGCTGAGGCTGGGCGTGATGATGAAGTTCTCGTTGACGAAATACGGCACCATGAACTTCACCCAGTAGGCCTGGCCGCCGTTCGAGCAGGCGAAGTAGCGGCTCTCAAAGTAGTCAGCCGTGGCCGAGAGACCAAGCTCCACAATGCCCGCGAGGCGCGGGTTTTCAGCCGTGCCGAGAATAGGGGCCTTGAAGCGCATCTTCGGCTCAAACCACCAGCCCGTGATGCCCTGGCAGCTGAAGCGCACGGCGCACTCGGCCTCAAACCACGGGGCGCTGCTGGGCGTCCACATCGGCTTGATGAAGAATTCGTTGACGCAAGAGGCGCCCTGATCGCGGTAGTGCTTGGCCATCACACCGAGCAGACCGCCGTGGATGAAGTCGTGGCCGACGGAGACGCGCCACTCCTTCTCGCGGTAGGTGAGGGCGGTGACGACGGCAAACTCGTTTTCGATGTTCGCCTCATTGATGGGGCCGCGCATGCCGAAGTAGCCGTAGATGGGCGCGAATTCAGGGTTGCCGTAGAGGGTGTGCCCGGAGCTCACCATGGTGTAGGCGAGCGTGCTGTCGACGGACCACTTCTCGTTGAGCTTGTAGTTGAGCTGCAGGGCGGCGAACTCGCTGCTGTCACCCTCGGCGACGGAGTGCGAGATGACAATGCCGCGCCCGATGTAGTTCGTGTTATATCCGACGCTGAGCGAGCCGCTCAGCGGGCAGGCATCCGGGCTGTCTGCCTGAGCCTCCGTGCTGCTGACGGTGGCGTCCTTGGTGGTGGTGTCCAGTGTCGGCGCGGTTGCGTCGGCCAGAGAGATGGCCGGAGCCGCCAGAGCCATGAGGGCTGCCAGTAGCGTGTTGCGAATCATAGTAACGTGTTGTTGTGTGACTGGCTAACAGTTTCTCTCTCCGAGAGAGATGCTTGAGCCGGCTCTAGTTTACCTGATAGTTTGAGTCAAGTCAAGCTTTGCTGTGAAGAAAACGCCACAGGGCGGGAAATCTCCGTGCTCCATTGCCGTCCAATCGCCGGATCTCCTGGCTCTCCTGGTTCAGCGCTCCCCGCGGTCTCTGCGGGCTTTGCGATGCCGGCGCGGCGTCCCGCAAGTGCAAAAAAAACGCGCTCGCAGAGCGAGCGCGTTTCGTGAAGTATCGTGTGAGGGTAAACCCTCAGAGAACTTACTTCTTGTCAGAGATCGTCTGAACGGGCTGAGGAGCGGGGGGGACGACAGCGTCACCACCCTGCTGCTGCTGCTGCTGCTGGCAGGAAACAAGAGCGGCGGCGGCCACCATGAGAACAGCGATAGTCTTCATAATTATCTTTCTTAGGTTTGTTGTTTAGTGTGCGGGCCCCCCGATTGGGGGCTCGCAACGAGGTCAGTATACTCATTCCGCATCGAATTGCAAGTCCAAAATGGCAAAAAAATGCCTGTTGCCTGAAAAATTATCGGGGAAAAGCGAGCGGTATGCTTTTTAGGGTGCCGGGCATCGGCTTTCCCTGCGTCCGGCGGGTTTCCGTGCGGCAGGCCGCGGGGACGGATGAAAAAAAGTCGGTTTTTCAAAAATTCGACTTGACATGCTGTGTGATAGGCGTACAATGCCCGCGCCTGAATGGGCATTATTCTAGCACAGAAAGGACTCTTACTATGATGAAAATGATTGTGGTTGCTCTCGGTATGGCGGTGATGACCGCTACGGCCAACACACTGCCGCCGACTCCTGAGCAGGCTGTCGCCGTCGTTCAGGACTGAGCGATGGTTCTCCGTTGATGCTTCCCCGAGGGTGAAGCATCCCGCAGGGCAGCTTCGGCTGCTTCATTCCGCCGCGAGGCGGCTTTTTTGTTCCCTCCCCACCGAGGGGAGTTTCTTTCAGCCACGAATAGACTGACGCAGCCGTGCCTCCGTTGATCGGGGGTGCGGCTGCGTTGCGTTCGGGCTTTCCGCTCGCTCGGCGGGGGTGTTTGCGGGTTGCGTGTGGGTGAGGCGCGAGCCGAGGGCGAGCCGGGGGGAGGCGCTCGTGAGGGTGGGGCGCCGCGTCAAAAAAAGACCGGCGAAGCGCGGGGCTCCGCCGGTCCGGTTTCGAGGCTCTTTCGAGGTCCGCCGGGGTGGGCGGCCTCGGGCGCCGGGCTTATTTGCTGATGATTTCCTTGTTCTCGGAGAGACCGTAGGTCTGCGGCTCGTACATCAGCTGGGCCTCCGCCGGCGGGGCCATGCTGCGGCCGGCGCGCTTCACACGGGCGTAGTAGCGCATGTTGAGCAGGTCGCGACCCGCCCAGCGGGTGCAGAAGCCGCGCACGCGCTCCGGCAGGAACTCGCGGTGGTCAAACCACAGGCTCCAGGGCAGGGGCTCAAGCCCGGCGGCCTGGCTCGGGATGTTCGGGTTGATGGCCTCCATGCACGAGGGCAGGTAGTCCTCCAGCACGAAGTATTCGAGCTCATCGGCCACCTTGGCGCAGGTCAGCGTGACGCGCACGACGTCGCCGACGGCGAATTCTGTCGCGGGCCTCCAGACGCCGTCAGCGCCCTTTTTCTCGTAGAGGCGGGTGATTTGCAGACCTTTTTCGGTGAGGCCGGGGTAGTCGCGCGTCTCGGGCAGGGCCTTGACTTTGACGGTGACGTAGACGGGGCCCTCGAGGGAGCTGAGGGTGGTGCTGATGTCACTCAGGCTCTTGCCCGTGCTCTCGGGGGTGATGCCCGTGGCGCCGTTGCCGAGGGTGAGCTCTTGCCCGTTGCCGAGCTTCAGGCGCGAGGGGGCGTTGCTCTCCGGCTCCAGACGCAGGTACTCGGCCAGCGCGATGAGCGTCCAGCTGCTCTGCCAGGTGGTGTTGTGGCGGTAGTCGTGCCCGCGCGAACGCATCCAGCGCAGGAAGGCGCTGTGGCGCCCGGCGGGGTCGCGGCGCAGCTCGGCGATGAAGCTCAGGTCGGGCAGGGCGCGGTTGCGCCAGCCGACGACGGGCTTGTCGGGCTTGTAGCCGGCGGCTTCGCTGATGGCGCTCTCGATGAGTTTGTCATCGCCGAGGCAGCGGCCGATGGAGTAGCGGTTCAGCGCGTTGAAGCGGCGCATTTCCGGCAGGCGGGCGTTGTCCTTCTCCAGCTCGCGGCGCAGGTAGTCGCGCAGCTTCTTCATCGGCTCCGCGGGCAGCTCATAGCCGTTCTCGGCGGCGATGGTGAAGATGAGTCCGGCGTGGGCGCTGGCCCAGGGGCTGGATTCATCGCTGTCGCTCCAGTAGCCGAGGCCGCCGTCCTTGAGCTGGCGCTCGAAGAGGCGCTTGATGCCGCTCTCGACGACGCGCACCACGTCCTCCTCCGGGGTCTCGGCCATCTTGGGCGAGAAGGGGGCGAGGCGCTTGTAGAGCAGGTAGGGCATCAGGCCGCTGGCGGTCTGCTCAGTGCAGCCGTAGGGGTAGCCGAGCACGTATTCGGCGCAGCCGGCGAGGTGCAGCAGCGGGTTGGCCGAGACCTCAATCGTCATGCTGCCGCGCGTGGAGGAGGCCAGCTCGGGCGCGAGGAGCTTCGCGACGGCGAGCGGCTCCTGCCCCGGTTGGAGCACCAGGCGGTGGCTCTCCTTGAGCACGGGGGCCGGGAAGCGCACCGGGAAGCGGCCTTCGACGGCATCGCTGCTCGAGGCGGCGCGCGCCGTCCACGTCAGCACGTTTTCACCCTCCTTCTCGGCGGTGACGTCAAAGTAGAGGGTGCCCGTCTTGCCGGCGCCGAGGCGGATGGTCTGCGGGGCGGCGCTGCCCTCCAGCGTCACTTCCCAACTGTCTTCCTTGTCGGTGTTGTTGGTGATGGTGACGGGCAGGCGCAGGGTGTCGCCGAGGCTCATGAAGAGCGGGGTGCCCGGGGTGAGCATGACGGGCTGGTTGACGATGAAGCTGCCCTCTTCACTGCCGAAGAGTGCGCCGCTGCGGTCAATGGCGACGGCGAAGACGCGGTAGGTGGTGAGGGTATCGGGCAGGGTGACTTCGGTGCTGAAGCGGCCGTCGGCATCGGTGTGCAGGGCTCCCTGCCAGAAGGCGACGGGGATGAAGTTGCTGCGCAGACGCGGTGTCGCGCCTGCTGCGACGTATCCGGCGTCGCCTTCTTCAAATTCGCTGTCGACCTGGGCGAGGGCAAGAGCGCGTCCGCCGGCGGGGGCACAAGCCATGGCGTCTGATTCTGCTGCCACCGGCATGGCCTGCGGGGCTATCATGTCGTTGGCCGCCATGGCCATGCGCGAGCTGCGCTTGAGTGCGGTTTTCCCGTACCCCGTCATCATGATGCCGTTCGCGGTGTTTTCGGTGACGCAGAGGGTGTACCTGCCGGGCAGCGAGGGGATGTTGCCGGGGCCTTCGACGAGGTCACCCAGCCAGAGACCCGGCATGGCCGACTCGATGACGGAGCAGGCCTCCCCGTCCCGGCTCCCGGGAATCGGCCGACGCGGGTCTTGCGTCAGGCGCACGGCGGGGCGGAAGAGGGTGCCCGTGGCGTCGCAGAAGGTGCCGAGCGGGTCGGGAAGGCTGTAGCCCCCCACCGAGAGCATGCCGGCATCGACGGCGTAGAAGGTGACTTCCGCGTCGGCGGGCTTGCCCTCCGGCGTGGTGACGCGCCCGCTGAGCGTGATGCGGCTGCCGGGCAGGCTGGGCTGCTGCGGCAGGTCGAGCGCGAGGCGCAGGCGCTTGGCGTCGCAGGGGATGTCCACCCGGGTTGAGACGCCCTCCACCTCTTCATAGGTGCCGTTCTCGGCCTTGGCCATGCGCAGGAGGGTGACGGCCACATTGCCGCCGTCCGTGGCCTTCAGGGGCAGCTTGATGGTCTGCGTGCCGGCGGTGACGGGCACGACCTGCGCGCGCAGCTCGTCGCCGACGCCGATGAGGGCCAGGGCGTCACCGGCGCTGCGGAAGGTGGCGCTGAAGCTCAGGCCGGAGCCGTCTCGCGTGCTCTCGACGTGCGGGATCTCCTCCCGGCCCCGAGGTCTCATGAAGAAGTAGTGGTCGGCCTTCAGGGCGATGCTGCGCCCCTTTTCATCGCGCGTGGAGAAGAGCAGGGTCAGGGAGTGCTCTGCGCTGCGGTCCTTCATCTCGTCGCTGATGTCGATGGTGACGCCCTTCTCGGCGTTGGCGGGCACGGTGACGTCGTACTCCTTGATGCAGCGATCGACGGCTTCGCTGAGCTCAAAGCCGTTGGGCAGTTGCTCCGCCTTGCGCTCGTGCGAGATGATTTGCGTGTGCACGCTCTGCTCGTGCGCCCAGGGTTTGTTGCTCTCGTTGTCCGTGAGGGTGAGCGTGCCGTTGCCGTACGCCATGCGGAAGGAGCCCGGGTAGATGTTCTTGTACTTGGGATCGAGGATGAAGCTCTCTTCGCGGTCGTTGGTCAGGCTGGCGTCGACGCTGACATAGGCGCCGGCGGCATTGTTGCCGAGCGCGGGCAGGGGAAGTTTCAGTTCGGCGCAGCCTCGCTCATCGAGGCTGAGCCGGGTTTCGACTTCCTTGACGCTGTCCAAGCCCGTGAGTTTGAAGGGCTCTTTGAGGCCTTCGATGGGATCCTGAGCGCTGTCGAGGAGGGTTTTGGCGGCTTCGGGGATGCAGTAGCGAAGCGACACGCGGGCCCCCTCGAGGCTTGCGCCGTTGAGGTCGGCCGCGCTCACGCTGATGCGGGCTTCCGTCGGGGTGATGACGCCGACGTCAAGCGTGAGGTCGCCCTTCATGCTGTCGCGGCGGAAGACCTGGCAGAAGACGTATTGGTTGTAGCTGAAGGCGCGGTCGGGCGACTGAATCTGCACCAGATAGTTGCCGGTCACGTCTTCGTCGCCCGTGGGCAGCTCAAAGGAGGTGTCGAAGGCGCCGTATTCATTGATGGCGATGTCGCGGGTGAGCATGACTTCGCCGTTCGGGCGTCTGACGCTCAGCTTGGCGCTGCGGACGCCGGGGAGCTCGGCGTTGTTGTCATTGGCGGTCTTGCGCAGGATGCTGCGCAGGTAGACGGTGTCGCCGGGGCGGTAGATGGGGCGATCGGTGAAGGTCTCGTTGTCGATGCTCGGCGAGGTGGCGGATCGGCCGCCGTTGCCGGGGAAGATGACGTAGTCCTCGCCGGCTTCAGCGAGGACGTAGAGGCCGCTGCGGGGGGTGATGGCGCAGCCCTTCGCGAGGGTGACGGGGTCCCCCTGCTCGGTGAGCAGGCTGCTGCCGTCGGCGCGGCCGCGGGATCTGTATCGGTTGCGCTGGGCGCTGTTCTCATCGCCGAAGAAGCGGATCTTGCCGCTTTCAATGAGGCTGCCGTCGCTGCGGCGGGTGAGCAGGTAGGCGCCCCGGTCCGTGGTCGGCACGAGATCCGTGAGCTGCAGCAGGAAGTCCTGCTCGACGTCGAGGCTGTCGGCGGGCATCCCGATGGACTCCAGCGTGCGGCGGACGGGCTCGGAGGCCTGCTGGCGCACTTGGATGAGGTAGAGGCCGGGCTTGGACTCGCCGCCGGTGAGAGCATCGAGGCTGAGCACGACGTCTCGGCTGTTGCAGGCGGAGGCGTCACAGCCGGTGGCGATGCTCTGCTCGGGGTAGGCCTGAGCGTTGGCCAGGGCGCTGCGGCGGCCGGCGTCAGATCCCTCATCCTGAGGGCCGGGGGCGATGAAGCTATCCGTCTTGAGGCCCGCGGCCGTGCGCTTGGCGAGCAGCTCACGCAGGTAGGCGCGCTGCAGGTCGGTGTCCGTGTTGCGCAGGTTCTGCCGGATCATCGGGTAACAGATGGCGGCGTTCTCGCCGTCCCAGCGGTAGGCGGTGACCTTCAGCGCCTCGCAGTTCGTGGCCTTGAAGAGCAGCTTGCGCTCGCTCTTGAGCGGCACGACGAGGGCCTCGTCGCTGCGATTGAGCGCGGGCCAGGCGGGGGTGAGGGTGATGCGGTGTTTGTGAAGTTGCTTCTGCTCGAGGCCGCGCTTGGCCTTGGCGCCGGGCGGCAGGGTGACGTCCAGATCAACGGGGGTGTCGGCACCGGTGACTTCCACGATGAAGCCTCGGGCGCAGTCGGGCTCTGTGTAGCTGATGCGCTTCTCCTTGGCCGAATCCTCCGAGCCGTCATCCATGGCATCCATGGACTGCGACACGATGGGCCGCGGCTCGGCGCCGGAGCCGTCTTCGCTGAGGAGGGGGCCGGCGAGGCGGAAGCTGTAGGCGCGGCCGTCCGGGCCCTTGAGTTCCCAGCTGAGGCCGTCGGGGCTCAGCGTGGCTTTCTGCCCGCCGAGGCTCAGCCCGATGCTGCGGAAGAGTTGCGGAACGGCTGAGGCGGGGATGGTGGCGTTGTAGCGGATGACGAGGCGGCGCTTGCCGTTGAGGAAGTCCTGACCGATGTCGGTGAGCAGCTCAGGCACGGGGGTGATGAAGCTGTTGAGCCGCTGCATGGGGCTGAAGCCCGAGCCCGCGGGGGCGTGCGAGCGCACCTCCCAGGAGCAGGAGGGGTCGAGCGGGCTCTCGGGGCTGACGACGACCTGCCCCGGCAGCTCGCTGGCGGGTGTGAGGCTGCCCCAGTCGCTGAACTTGCGCTTGTTGAGCAGGGAGAGTGCAGACGTGCTCAGGCCGTCGGCGAGTGTCGCGGGGCGCACGGTGGCGGGGATTTCCTTGCCGTAGGTGACGCGCCCTCGGGCGCCTTGCTTGCGCTCGACGAAGCTGTAGGTGACGGGGCTCTTGCTGCCGAACTCCATGCATTCGCGGCTCCAGTTGCCGCCAGCGTTGCGCCGACCCCAGCGCGGGTCACCCAGATCGACGGTGACGAGCACGGAGTCTCTCGTGCCGACAAGCTCCGTAGCAGAGAGTCGCCCTTCGGAGGGGCGGGTGAAGCTGTAGTTGCTCTGCTGGAGGGGCCGCTTGCTGAGGTAGGTGACCCCGGGTTTGAATTGCAGTTGGTAGACGGTGCGGCTGTCGCTGCCCTCGGGGTAGACGAGCACGAGGCGATCCTGATCTTGCCAGTAGGCCTGCGGCAGGCGCTGCGGGTCACCGGTGAGGGTGAAGAGATCGAGCCCTCGGTCGGCGGGGGTCAATTTCTCATCACGGCTGTTTCGATGGATCGCGTTGACGCTGTTCTGCACGGTGGTGAGGCTGACGACGGGCTCGCTGAACTTGATGGTGACTTCGCGGTAGTCGTTGTTCAAGCTGTCCGCCCAAGCGCTGCCTCCGCCGCCGGCGCCCCAGAGAAGGGCCAGCATGCAGATTTTTCGCGGGAGTTGTTTGTTCATGGCGTTGGCTGGGTGTTTGGTTTCGGGAAGGGTGAAGCGGGTGCGGCGCGCTCCCGGCGTTGGCCGTTGCGGGCTTGCCGCAGCGCTTGCAGCGGTGTTCACAGCGGTGCTCGCTGCGACGGACCGGGCTGCCCGGGGGTACCGAGAGGCGCGGAGACGATGCTTCCGATGTTAATAATACGTCTGCCGCAGGCCCTTGTCACCCTCTTTTCGGCGGAAAAGTGCGCCGCATGCAATTTTTTGTTCACCGGGAAAGGACGCTGATGTCTTTTTTTGAGGCTCCCGGGCCCCGCCGGGCGGGCTTGCCGGCATCGGAGATTGACTTTGACGCGCAGAGCTGTATGATGAGGGGCGTGCTTGCGAAACGAATTATCCCCTGCCTGGATGTGACGAATGGCCGCGTGGTCAAGGGTACGCATTTTGTGAACCTGCGCGACGCGGGTGATCCCGTGGAGTGCGCCGTGGCCTACGACCGCCAGCAGGCGGACGAGCTGGTCTTTCTCGACATCACGGCCAGTAGCGACGGGCGCGACACGATGGTGGATGTTGTGCGCCGCACGGCGGCTCAGTGCTTCATGCCGCTGACGGTCGGCGGCGGCATCCGCACGGTGGAGGACATGCGCCGCATGCTCCACGCCGGGGCGGACAAGGTGTCCGTCAACACGGCGGCGATTCACCGCCCCGAGCTGATCAGCGAGGGGGCCAACGCCTTCGGCAGCCAGTGCGTTGTCGTGGCGATTGACGCCAAGCGCTTCGCCGAGGGGCAGTGGCGCGTCTCGACGCACGGCGGTCGCCGCATGACGGAGCTCGACGCCATTGAGTGGGCCCGCGAGGCGGAGCGCCTCGGCGCCGGGGAGATTCTGCTGACGAGCATGGATGCCGACGGCTCGAAAAACGGTTACGATATCGAGCTGACGCGCCGCGTGAGCGAGGCGGTGCGCATCCCCGTGATCGCCAGCGGCGGCGCGGGCAATCTCGACCACATGGTGCAGGTGCTGCGCGAGGGCAAGGCCGATGCCGTGCTCGCCGCGTCCATCTTCCACTTTGGCGAGTACACCGTCGCGCAGGCCAAGGCCTATTTTGCCGCGCACGGCATTCCCGTGCGCCCGATGGTGTGAGTGGCTGCGTCGCGGGGCTGCCCGCGTCTCGGGAGCACTCGTGCCTCGGGCTGCCCTTTGCCGGGCGGGCGTGCGGGTATTGAGCCGTGCGGGTGTTGAGCCGTTTGTGCCGCGTTGTCCCGCGGATGTTCAGGAGTTGATTCGCCTTTGCCGAGGTGTTCGACGGGTGTGCCGGTGTTGAACTGTCCTTGCTGAGGTGTCCGACCGGGGTGCGGGGTCGGCGCGCCCACTTTGACGAGTGGCCGCGCCGGCGCGTCGGTGTTCAGTGCAGATTTTCAGTGCAGGCGGGTGAGCTCGATCTGGCGCACCATGCACTGGTTGACGTCACCGTTGGCGTTGAGGCAGCGCTCGTTGTAGCGCAGCGAGAAGCGGTGGCGCCCGCTCTTGACGCTCAGGGTGACGGCGGCTGAGTAGCCGTAGTCCTCCCAGTTGCCGCACTCCGTGTTGTGCGGCAGGGCGATGAGCGCATCCGGGCGCCCGTCGATGTAGAGCTGGCGGATGGCGCAGGTGTCGCCGTCCCGCATGGACTCGGTGGCGTTGCAGTAATAGACGCGCAGCATGTAGGTGCCCGAGGCGAGGGTCACGTCCTCATAGTCGAGCCGCGAGGTGCAGGGGCGCGTGTCGAGCCAAGCCTGATCTTTCTCAATGCGGTACTCGGCCTCTTCGCCGATGCGGTAGGGCAGGATGATTTGCCGCGCGCCGGGGGCCACGCAGCAGAAGGGCTTGCTGAGCGCCGAGCTCTGCTCGGCATTCTCGGCGCGCACGCGGTAGACGTCGTAGTGCGAGGCGAGCCTGATGGGGTAGCTGCAGGTGTTTTCGCCCGTGCAGGCGAAGGCCGTGCCGTTGCGGAAGATGGAGTAGCGCGAAGCGCCGGGGACGGGTTTCCAGCGCAGCAGCGAGCTCGTCGGCTCATCCCACTGCGGCTCGGGCAGATCATCCTTCGCCACGGGGTGAGGCAGGGCCTCATCCTGCTCATCCTCCGAGGGCAGCAGCTCGAACTCCAGCAGGTAGTGCCCCGAGGCGTCGAGCGGCAGAATCGGCGTGCCCATCTTGCCGTTGATGCTCACCTGGCAGACGGAATTGCCGAAGCCGTTGAGGTGGATGTCGAGCACCATGTCGCGGATACGCAGGTTCGTCAGCCAGTGGCTGCCGCGGAACTGGCGCGGCACGCAGGGGGCGAAGGTGATGCTGTTGCCCTCGCGCCGCAGGCCGAAGAGGCCGTAGTAGAAGGCGCCCAGCATCCCGGTGACGCTCCAGAGCTGGCGGTCGGAGTTGAGCAGCGTGTCGCCCGCCTCACCCGTCTGCGCGTGCAAATTCTCCTTGTTCGTGCCGAAAGCCATCGCGGCACGCAGCAGGCTTGCCAGCGAGAAGGCGCAGCCCTCGGTGTTCGACATCTCGGCGTGCGCCAGCAGCACGTAGGCCTCCACAAAGGGCCAGACGGCCCGATTGTGGTAGGCGCCCCGGCCGCCGGACTTGTAGGGGCTGAAGACCGGCGTGCCCCAAGGCGAGCGCGGCAGCTGCGCCAGCGCCTGCGTGGCGTGCTCGCCGGCCATGCCCGACATGACGGCCAAGGCCGTCGCCAGCGCATCCGTGTGTTCGTCCAAAAAGCCGTCCGCCGTGCGGAACATGCCGTAGCTGCGGCTCGCCCGGCTCCAGAAAGCCTCGTTGATCGCCTCGCGCAGGCGGGCGGCCTCGCTGCGGTAGGCGGCCGCCTCCGTTTTGCGCCCCAGCTCGCCGAGCATCCGCGCCAGCACCGAGCGGGCGATGTAGTGCACCACGTTGGTGCCGAAGGCGTAGGTCTCGCTGATGTTCGCCGGCGTCATCCAGTCCGGGTAGCTCTGCTCGCGCCAGTCCAGAAAGCTCGTCTCGCCGCGGTGCAGCGGCGTCTCATCACTCATGAAGAGCTCATCCTGCTCCAGCGTGCGCATGAGCACCTCGGCCGCCCAGGCCAGCCACTTCGGGTCGCCCAGACGCGTGTCGAGCGACCAGGCTCCCAGCGCCCAGATGACGCGATCCGTCGAGACCGGCCAGCCGCCGCCCGTGCCCGTGTCCTGCATGATGACGCCGTTGCGCACGCGCGACTCCAGACTGCGGCGGCAGGCTTCGGGCTCCAGCAGCGCTGCGCCGAGAGCCGCCGCGTAGGCGATGTCACGCGTCCAGACGGTGGACCAGTTGGCCCCGGCGAGCATGAGCCCGTCGGGCGTGGTGTCCTGTCGCAGCTCGTGCGCCGCGAGGGCGTACATGGCCATGAGCACGGGCAGCGAGCTGCGATACGACGGCTCGCCAGGCATCTGAGGCGGAATCGCGACCTCCCGCCGCTCGCCGTTGCGCGTGATGACCAGCAGATCCGGGCGCTCGACAACGGCCTCAAGCCCCGGCTGCGTCAGGCGGCCGGAGCTGAGGCGGTAGGCCTCATTCTCGAACAGAAGGTGCTCTTCGGGGGTGCTCATGCAAGAGGGGGTCAGGGATTACAGAATGGCGCCGGGCGTGTAGCCCACGCCGTTGGGGTAGGCGCTCGCGAGCTCCTGCACCATGGCGACAAAGGCGTCCACCTGCTGGCCGGCCATGCCCGTGTCGCCGGCATTGGCGTCGTAGATCTCCTGAATCTCGGCGCGCGTGAGCCCGAGGCGCGGATCGGCGCCGAGGCGGTCGAGCAGGTCGTTGGTCGAGATGCGGCCGTGGCGCAGATCGTCGGACACCGCCACCGCGTGCTCCTTGATGACTTCGTGCGCCTCTTCGCGGCCGACGCCGCGCTTCACCGCCGCCATCAGAATCGTCGTCGTCATCAGGAAGGGCAGATAGCGGTTGAGCTCCGTGCGAATCACCGGCTCGTAGACATCCATCTGATCGAGCACCGTCAGGAAGGTCTCCATCAGGCCGTCGGCCGCGAGGAAGGAGTCCGGCAGCACGCAGCGGCGCACCACCGAGCACGACACGTCGCCCTCATTCCACTGATCGCCGATGATGCCGCCGATCATGGCCAGATGGCCCTTGAGGATGGCGTGGAAGCCGTTGATGCGCTCGCAGGAGCGCGGATTCATCTTGTGCGGCATCGCGCTGGAGCCCGTCTGCCCCTTCGCAAAGCCCTCCGTCGCCAGCTCGTGGCCGACCATCAGGCGCCAGGTCTTGCAGAAGCTGCTCGGGCCGCTGGAGAGACCCACGAGGCCCGAGATGATCTCAAAGTCGAGCGAGCGCGGGTACACCTGGCCGACATTCGTCCACTTGCTCGCAATGCCGAGGTGGGCGCAGATGCGCTCCTCGAGCGTCAGAACCGTCTTGGCGTTTTTGCCGAAGAGCGAAAGCTGGTCGAGCTGCGTGCCGACGGCGCCCTTGAGACCGCGCACGCGGTAGCGCTCCATCATGCTCACCCAAGCCCAGGTCCAGTGCACAATCTCCTCGCCGAACATCGCCACGCGCTTGCCCACCGTGCTCGCCTGCGCCGCCACGTTGTGCGTGCGCGCGGCGATGACGAGATCGCGCCAGGCCTTCGCGCGCCGGGCCATGCGGTCGAGCACCGCCACCGCCTTGTCGCGGATGATGTGCATCGAGCGCCAGATTTGGAGCTGCTCGACGTTCTCCGTGAGATCGCGGCTCGTCATGCCCTTGTGAATGTGCTGGTAGCCCGCCAGATCGCAGAACTCCTCAATGCGAGCCTTCACGTCGTGGCGCGTCACGCGCTCGCGCTCGTTGATCGACTCGATGTTCACCTGATCCTTGACGGCCTCGTAGGCGTCGATGGCCTCCTGCGGAATATCGAGCCCGAGATCCTTCTGGGCCTTCATCACCGCGATCCAGAACTCGCGCTCCAGCACGATGCGGCCCTCGGCGGACCAGATGGATTTCATGGCGTCAGAGGCGTAGCGCCCCGCCAGTACATTGGGAATAGCTTTCATGTGTCAGTCTGAGTGTTGCCACGGGTGGCGGCCCGGCTGCCCCGGAACCGCGCTCAGCATATCATTTGTGAGACGGAAAGACAAGAGCAAAGGCAGTCATGCTGCCGGCGTCACGGGTGCGCCCTCATTTGCTGAGGGACGGGCACTTGCGTGCGCGAGTCGCTGGGCATCCGCCTGCGAAAACTGCTTGACGCCGAGGGGCTGGCTCCATTATGCTGGCACTATGTCCCGCTGCTTCCGCCTCGTCGGCGCCCCCGCCGACCTCCTCCGCCTGCTAAAGAAGCTCCCGCGCCCTCGCCTGAATATCCTCGCAAACCCATGCCAGAGGGCGCTCCGGTGCGCCGGCTTGGTGGCGCTGCTCGGTCTCTCTTCGGGGCTCTGGGCGCAGAGCTCCCAGACGTCGAGTGCGGAGCCCTCTCGGCAGGAGGAAGCCGGCGGGCCGCTGCTTTGCTCGAGCATGGAGGAGGCCTGCCGCGTGGCCTCCGAGCGGCACCTCGACATCCTGCGCCTCTTCACCGGGGATGACTGGTGCCCGGCCTGTCAGCACCTCGAGAGCACGATTCTGAGCCGGCCCGAATGGGGGCGCGCGATGCGCGGACGGGTGGTGCTGGTGCGCGAACCGTTGCCGGGCTATCGGCCCGAGGGCGCCGAGCTCCTTGCCGTCGAGCAGCGGCGGGCGGCCATGAGGCAGATGAACGTCAATGGCGTGCCGACGGCCGTGTTGACGGATGAGCGGGGACTGCCCTACGCCTGCGTGTCGGGCAGCGATGTGAGCGTGCAGGCCTACCTGAGCCGCGTGCGGGAGGCGCTGAGCCGCCGCATCCCCCGCGACGCCGCGCTGGCCCG
This sequence comes from uncultured Akkermansia sp., assembly GCA_900548895.1. GTDB lineage: Bacteria > Verrucomicrobiota > Verrucomicrobiia > Verrucomicrobiales > Akkermansiaceae > Akkermansia > Akkermansia intestinavium. The sequence continues at coordinate 23,492 of URLZ01000009.1, read as the reverse complement.
GGCGCAGAGCTGCGAAGGGCTGGAGCGCGCCGCGGCCCTCATCGAGGCGCTGGAGCAGGTGCCGATCGGTCTGCGCGGCTGTTACTCCACCTGGCAGGATGAGATCAACCGTCTCGACCCGCAGAACCGTCTCGGGCACACCGTGCAGCGCCCCGTCGTGCGCAGCGCGGAAGAGCTGGAGGCCTTGCTCGCGCCGATTGAGCTCGATGTGCGCCGCCTCTCCGCTGTCGTCGGGGATACCGAGGATGTCGCATCCGCCGAGGAGAGCTGCCGCGCTCTGCGGGCTCTTCTCGAGGAGAATCCGCGCATGCCCGCAGAGCTCAAGCAGCGATGCTTTGAGCTCATCGCCGCCACCTTCGCCGCCCGACAGGACGAGGATCAGTGCCGCGAGTGGCTGCTGCGCGCCTACCGCGTCGCCCCCTTCACCGAGCACGCCAAGCAAAAGCTGCGCCCCGCCCTCGGCCTCCCCGTTCGCCCGTCCCGTCGCTCTGCCCCCGCTCCCTCCGCTCGCGCGGATTCCTGAGGCCGCGGCTCTCGGATCTGCCCGGTGTTCGGTGCCCGGCGCGCCCGCGCTCTGTGAGCCCGTCCGCTTGGCGCCCTGCGTGCCCGCGCCCGGTGAGTCAATCCGCTCGTTGCTCCGCGCGTCCGCTCCTGAGTTCAACCGTTCGGCGCTCCGCGCGTCTGCGCTCGGAGGACAGGCCTCACTGCGACCTGCGAAACCTGCATCTCGAGGCATCATTAAGCCTCTGCCCGCCTCTCGACCCCGGCTCGGCGGAGAGGAGCGGAGTCTCCGAAAAACTGCGTCAGTCGCGGGATTTATCCTTGACCCGACTCTACGTACCCGATATGCTCAGGACGGTAGACGGCGAACGGATGTCGCGCGGCGCGCCGGAGCGTGCCCCCGCCTGTTCGCGTCTGTCCTTCTCTACAAAACCTCAACTCACACACAACCTCGTTTCTCATCATGAAAAAAAATCTGTTGATGGCGCTGGCTCTGGTGCCGGCTTTCCTCGGCGCGGCGTCGGCAGCTCTCCCCGAGTGCCCGGATATGCCCTCTGCCATGAAGGCGGCTGCCGAGCAGAAGCGCGATATCATGTGGCTCTTCACCGGCAATGACTGGTGCCCGTCCTGCATTTACCTGGAGTCCCGCATCATGAATCAGCCGGCCTTTGATGAGGCGCTCGGCTCGAAGCTCGTGCTCGTCAAGGTGCTCTTCCCGCGCACGCCGGAGGCGCTCAAGGGGGTGACGGATGATCAGATGGCGGCCCGCCTGCGCGAGATGGACAGCATGAAGATCACGGCCTTCCCGACGGCGGTGTTCACGGATGAGAAGGGCCTGCCCTACGCTCTCGTGCCGGGTGCCGAGCGCGAGGTGGACGGCTATGTGACTCGCGTGAAGGAGGCGCTGGCCAAGCGAGCCGTGCGCGATGCAGCTCTGGCCAAGGCCGAGGGCCTTCAGGGGCTGGAGCGCGCGAAGGCTCTGGCGGCAGCTCTCGAGACGGTGCCGGAGAATCTGCGCGGCAAGTACGTGGAACTGATCGGTGAGATCGAGTCTCTCGATCCGCAGAATACGCTGGGTTACAACGGTCTGGTGCAGCGCGCCGCCCGCCAGGCCCAGCAGAAGGAGGCTTTCCGCAAGATGATTGAGGGGTTTGCCGGCAAGCTGAAGCCGGCGGAGCTCGCGGACTGCCGCAAGCAGGTGGAGGCCTTTATGGCGGCCAATGAGGACATGGTGCCGGAGATGCGCCAGAGCTGCTACCAGCTCATTGCCGACGGCTACATCCTCTGCCGCGATTACGAGAACGCCTACACGTATATCTGCAAGGCCCTCGAGGCGGCTCCCGACACGGAGAACGCCCGCAAGATGCTCGCCCCGACGAAGGTGAACTTCGAGCAGAATGTGCTGCCGGCGATCCGCGGCCAGCAGCCCGCGCCGCAGGCTCCGGAGCAGCCTGCTCAGCCTGCTCAGAAGTGAGCCTTGGGTCGCCGCAGGCCGCATGGAGCCTGCGCGCTTGAAGATTTGCCCCCGCCGCGCTGCCTGCGCGGCGGGGGTTTTGTCGTGCGGAGCCCGAGCGCTGCGCGGAGTTCGGCAGCGGAAGGAGGCGGACGAGGCACGGAGCTCGGCGGGCTTGCGGATCTGTGGAGGCCGGAGGGGGGAGCACGGCGTCGGTATGAAGCACTGCGGCATGGGTTGCGGGGCTTGATTGCGGCGCGGCCCGGAGATCTGCGGGCTGGAGTGCTGCGCCCTCGGTCGCTCCGGCGGCCCGCGATGCTCGCGGGCTGTGATACACGGGGGCTGTGATGTTCGGCGAGCTCGGCGGGCTGCGGGCGGTTTGAGGTTGCCACGGCGGGGGCGGTGGTGTATGATGCGTCTATGCAGTATAAAATCGTCACCTTTCGCTGCCCGACTCCGCTGGCGGCGCGCCTCGACAGGCTGGCTGAGACGGTGGGGCGCACGCGCAACGCGCTGGTCATCGAGATGATCCGCGTTTTCGCGCAGCAGGTGCGCCGCCGCCGCGGGCGCGTGTTGCCGCGCTACACGGTGTCGGATCTCCGCAAGGGCGGCTGCCTGCCCGAGTGGCTGGGGCTGCAGGCGACGGAGGCTCCGCCGAAGCCGGAGGGCGAGCAGAACGAGCGAGGCGAGCAGAAGAGCTGAGCGCCGTGGTTGACCCCGTCTGCGAGGAGAGTGTTGGCGAGGCACGGGGGCTTGCGAGGGGGGAGAGAGTCCGGGTACGCGGCTTCCGGTGCTGCTGCCCCGGGTTGGCTGCGGCCTCGGTGCTTGGCGGTTTTTTTTAGCGTTGCCCGCCGGGGCTCTGCCTGCTATAATGGCGGCGTCAATCATACCTGCCATGCAAATCAACTACGATGTTTTAGAGAAAAAGGGGCTGAAGCTCTATCCTGCGCCTCAGCCGGTCGGCTCTTACGTGCAGTGCATTCGCACGGGCAATTACCTGCATCTCTCGGGCGGTATTTCCGTCAATGGCGAGGAGGCTTACTACGGTAAGCTGGGGCGCGATCTGAGTGTGGAGGAGGGGCAGAAGGCGGCTGCGGCGGCCATCCTGAATCGCCTGGCGGTGATTGAGGCGGAGCTGGGCAGCTTTGACCGCCTGCGCAAGGTTGTTGCGCTGAATGGTTTTGTGAACTGCACGCCCGATTTCACGGATCAGGCGAAGGTGATCAACGGGGCTTCCGACCTGCTCGTCGAGCTCTTCGGGCCCGAGGCGGCGCACTCGCGCTCGGCGGTGGGTGTGGTGAGTCTGCCGCTCGGCGTGGCGGTGGAGATCAACCTGATTGTCGAGATTGAGCCGGAGTGCTGCTGCGGCTGAGCACCTGCGCGCGCTTCGGCGCGCCGGGGCTGATGCGGTGAAAGGCACGGCGAAAGGAGTCTGTCGATGGCTTGCGTGATTCTCGGTGTTTGCGGCTCGATTGCGGCCTGCAAGGCGGCGGACGTGGCTTCGTGGCTCGTCAAGCAGGGCCACGAGGTGCACTGCGTGTGCACGCCGGCGGCGCTGCACTTCGTGACGCCGCTGACGCTCATGACGCTGTCGCGCAACCCGGTGATTTCATCCTTTGAGGATGAGACGGGCTCCTGGGTGCCCGTGCACATTGATCTGGCCCGCCGCGCCGATCTGCTGGTGGTGCTGGCCGCCACGGCCAACACGCTGGCTTGCATGGCGCACGGGCTGGCGCCCAACGCACTGACGAGTCTCTATCTGGCCAACCGTGCGCCGGTGATGATTTTCCCGGCGATGAACGGGCTGATGTGGGATCACCCGGCGACGCAGGCCAATGTGGAGTGTCTGCGCCGCCGCCCGCAACACAGCATCCTCGGCCCCGATGAGAAGGGGGTGCTGGCCTGCGGCGATGAGGGCAAGGGCCGTCTGCTGCCGGTGCCGGAGATTTGCGAGGCGTTGGCGGAGGCGTTGTCTCCCGCTTCGTGAGCCGGGGAGTCCCAAGGCTGAGGGTTTCCCTGAGGATCTCGTTTCAACAGACCCCTGCCGCTGCGCGCGGTGGGGGCTTTTTTGTGGTGAGGGGCAAGCTCGATGCCGGGAGGCGGGTGGGGCTCGGGGTGGAGAGGCGAGCCTTCAGAGCCGACTCTTCGCGAGCGGATACGGGAATTTCAACCAAAGTGCGCTCTCGTGCCCCTCGCTTTTGAATAAAAGATGCCCGGCGCGACATACGCCCGGCGCGATGAGCCCGCTCAGCACGAAGGGAACCGTCCGGGGCAAAGGGGAGCGCGCAATCAACCGTGGTGGCGCGCCTCGTTGATGCGAGCCATGGCCTCAATGATGCGATCGTTGACGCTGTGGCGGTGCATGCTGCCGGCGGTGCGCAGGGCATTGAGGATGGCGATGCCGTTGGCGGAGCCGTGGGCGATGATGGAGACGCCGCCCACACCCATGAGCGGGCAGCCGCCGACGGCGTCCGCGCTCATGCGCTCCTTGAGCTCGCGGAAGATTTTGCGCATGCCGATGGCGCCGAGCATGGCCACGGGGCTCTTTTTCACCCCGGCTTTGATCCAGTGCGAGAAGGCCTTGGCCGTGGCCTCGACGGATTTGAGCAGGATGTTGCCGGTGAAGCCGTCCGTGACGGCGACGTCGAGCTCGGACTCGAAGAGATCGTGCCCCTCGCAGTTGCCCCAGAAGCGGAAGGGCAGCACCCCCTTCTCATCCAGCTCGTGGAGCAGGCGGTAGGCCTCTTTGGAGAATTCGCTGCCCTTGCAGGCCTCGGAGCCGTTGCTCATGACGCCAACGTTCGGGACGTCGCGGCGGTAGACGTAGCGCGACATCATGGCGCTCATGACGGCGTAGCCGATGAGGTGGCTGGGCTTGGCGTCCGGGTTGGCCCCGGTGTCGCTCACGAGCACGTAGCCGTGGATGCTCGGCATGGGGGAGACGATGCCGGCGCGCTCGACGCCCGGCAGCAGGCGCAGCTTGATGGTGCTGGCCGCGACGGCGGCACCCGTGTTGCCCGCGGAGACGACGGCATCGCAGTCGCCGTTTTTCACGAGGTCGACGGAGATGCTCATCGAGGAGTTTTTTTTCTGCCGCACGGCCATCAGCCCGCTGTCCTCCATGGTGACGACTTCGGGGGCGTGGACGATCTCCACGCGGGCGTCGCGGCTGATGCCCGCCTTGTCACAGGCGGCCTTCAGCCGGGCTTCGTCGCCCACCAGACAGAGCTTGCGCAGGTCGCCGAGCTCAGCCAGCGCGAGCTTGGCTCCGTCGATGTTGATCTGCGGCGCGTTGTCGCCGCCCATGGCATCAAGAGCGAGTTTCATCCGAGACGATGGAGTGAGAGCACCACAATTTAGCACAGTCACCCGGCGGGTGTCAATGCAAAAACCGTCCTTCTCACGCGTGAAGGACGGTTGAAAATTGCTGTTGTAGGGGATGCAGGCTGATCAGTCCACCAGCTTGACCACAACCTCGGCGCCGCTCTGGGTCTTGTAGGTGCCGCACTGCGGGCAGGCGGTGTGGCCGGGGACGGCTGCGCCGCACTTGGGGCACTTGCCGAGTTTGGGGGCTTTCCATGCCTGGGCGGCCAGGCGGGAGCGCTGCTTCATCTTGGACGTTCTGCGTTTCGGAGCTGCCATAGTTCTTGTTACGGGTTAAGATTGTTGCTTGAGTGGGGCTACGGCGTCACGATTCGGATAGCCGATCCAAGGCATCCCAAACGCTTTTGCCACTCGGGGTGGCAGAGTGTACACCCGGTTCGGGGTCTTTGTCCAGCCTAAAATCACCGAAAGTGTCATTTATTCGGCATTCTGTGCCGGAAAGTTCGCATTTCGGGTAGGCGGGGAGGGCCAGAAGGACTTCTTCGCGGAGGTCTTCGGTGATGTTGAGGCTCTCTTTGCCTCGGGTGTCGTAGCTGAGGGTGAGGTCGCTGATGTCGACGCTGTGTTCAAAGGTGTTCAGGCAGCGCACGCAGCGAAAGCGGAAGGGGGCGCTGATGCGGCCGCGCACGAGCAGCTCGGTGTCGTAGAGCTGGGCGTCGAGTTCGTAGTGCAGGGGGCCGACGCTCTGCACGTCCGGCCCGTCGAGTTCGAAGAGGGCGCCGTCGGCCTCGCCGCTGAGGTGAAGGCAGTTTTCGGGGAAGTCGTCAAGGGGGATGATGACCTGCGTGTCCATGGCCCTACGATACCGCTTGCAAGGGGCTTTGGCAAGCGCTTTCTCGCGCGCACTCTCCGGTCTTCGCCGCTGCGGGCGTAGCGCTTCCGAGGCGAGCCTCTCAGTCTTGGCTGATGAAGACGTCGGTGCCGATGGGCAGCAGGGGGTAGAGTTCGATGATGGCGTCGGGAGCCATGCGGATGCAGCCGTGCGAGGCGGGGCGGCCGAGCAGGCGGGTGTGCGCGGTGCCGTGGATGTAGATGTAGCGCGCGAGGGTGTTGGCGTTGCCGGGCTCTTGGCCGTCGAGGGTGAGGATGCGCGCGAGGATGGCGTCGCTGTCCTCGGGCGGGGGGCTGTCGGCCGACTGCGGCGACGTCCTGCACTGGGGGAGGCGGCCGCGGAAGACGGTGTCAGCCGGGGCGTTTTCGCCGTGTTTGCTGTGGATGCGGAAGTGGCCGACGGGGGTTTTGCCGCTGTTCTCTTCACTGCCGATGCCGGCAGCTCCGCTGGAGATGGGGGCGCTGAAGGGGCGCGGGCCGCCGATGAGTTCGAGGCGCTGGCGGCTCAGGGAGATGGCGAGGTGCATGGCGCTGCGGGCGGGAAGGCAGAGGGCTGCCGGAGGGCGGTCTGCGAGCCTCCGCAGGGGGTGTCCGGCGAGGAGGCTGCGTCGAGGCTGAGGGGAGCCTCGGGCGGGGCTGCTCGTCCCCGGGGGGGGAAAGGCCCGGTTCAGGCGGGGTCGACGAGGATGCGGGCGATGGTTTCGGCGGCGTCGGGGCGGGCGAGGGAGCGCATGGCGCTCTCCATGCTGCGGCGCTTGTCGTCGTTGGCGATGCAGTCGTGCACGAAGTGGTGGACGACGTCGTTGTTGAGCTCGCGCTGCGGGCAGAGGATGGCGCCGCCGGCGTCTGCAAAGACGCGCGCGTTGGCGGTCTGGTGGTCGTCGGCTGCGTGGGGGTAGGGGACGAGCAGGCAGGCTTTGCCGAGCATGGCGAGTTCGGTGAGGGTGGAGGCGCCGGAGCGCGCGATGACGCCGTCGGCGGCGGCGTAGGCGGCGGGCATGTCGGAGCAGAAGCCGATGACTCGGATGTTGGGGGCGTCGCCGGCAAGTCCGCTGACGCGCTCGTGGTCGCTCGGGCCGGCGATGACGAGGTAGTAGCTCTCGGGGTCGGTTTGGGCGGCTTGGATGAGCAGGGTGTTGAGGTTGTGCGCGCCCTGCGAGCCGCCGGTGACGAGGATGACGCGGCCCTGCTCGGGGAGTTCGAGGCGCCGTCGGGCGTCTTGCTGCGAGGGGAGATGCAGCAGTTCGTCGCGCACGGGGGTGCCGGTGACGCGGCAGCGGCTGCCGGGGAACCAGGCGGCGGCTTCTTTCAGGCCGACGAAGACTTCGTTGCACCAGCGGGCGATGAGGCGGTTGGCTCGGCCGGGCAGGGCGTTGGAGTCGTGGACGTAGGTGCGCAGGCCCAGCGAGCGGCCGGCGCGGATGGGGGCCAGGGAGGTGAAGCCGCCCATGCCGAGGACGACGTCGGCCCGGGTTTCGCGCAGGATGCGGCGGCAGCGCATGTAGCTGGCGAGCATGCGCCAGAGGAAGCGCGGGGTGCGCAGCGAGAGCAGCGGGGGCTTGGCGACGGCTTGGATGGTGCGGAACTCGAGGTCGCCGTATTTGCGGGAGGCTTCGGCGTCGACGCTCTTCTGCGAGATGAGCAGCAGGGGGCGGTGCCCGAGGCGCTTGAGTTGCTGGGCGATGGCGATGCCGGGGAAGAGGTGGCCGCCGGTGCCGCCGCAGGCGATGATGACGGTGAGGGGGGATGAGGTGGTCATGGGCGCGGGGGTGTCATGAGCCGCTGGAGCGGCCAGTAGTTGTTGCGGATGATGGGGGTGTGCCGCTGGATGCTGGTGATGAGCCCGATGGCGGCAATGGTCATGATGAGGTTGGTGCCGCCGTAGCTGATGAAGGGCAGCGGCAGGCCGGTGTTGGGCAGCATGGAGGTGACGACCATCATGTTGAGGGCGGCCGGCCAGAAGATGATGCAGACGAGGCCCGTGGCCATGAGGCGGCCGAAGGTTTCCTCCATGCGCAGGGCGATGATGAGGCCGCAGGTGGTCATGACGGTGAAGAGCAGGACGACGCCGAGGGTGCCGACGAGGCCCCACTCTTCGCCGATTTCTGCGAAGATGAAGTCGGTGTGGGCGAAGGGGAGTTTGCCGTATTTGTAGATGCCCTCGCCGAGGCCGGCGCCGGTGGGGCCGCCGCGGGCAAAGGCGAGCATGGAGATCCATTGCTGGGCGCCGGCGCCCTGGCTGTAGGCCTGCGGGTCGAGCCAGGCGTAGATGCGCTCCATGCGGTTGTCGTTGGCGGTGGTCATTGAGATGAGGACGAGGGCACCGATGAGGATGGAGTAGATGAGCAGCCACCAGCGGGTGCCGGCGACGTACATGAGGCAGAAGCCGGTCATGGCGAGGGCGGCGGCGGTGCCCATGTCTTTCTCAAAGAGGATGAGCAGCAGCGGGATGCCGAAGATGAGGCCGGGGATGGCGAAGCCACGCCAGAAGGTACCGCTCATTTCTCGGTGTTTGGTGTACCAGTGGGCGAGGGCGATGACGAGGCAGATTTTGGCCAGTTCGCTGGGCTGAAAGCTCATGCCGAGGTTGATCCAACGGCGCTCGCCGTTGAGTTCAAGGCCGATGCCGGGGACGTAGCAGAGCACGAGCAGCAGGACGCAGAGGGCGTAGATCCACCAGACGAAGCGCCGGAGGATGTGGTAGTCGACGCTGCTCAGCCCGATGGCAATGGCGATGCCCAGCAGGGCGAAGCCCGATTGCTTCCAGACGAAGGTTTCGGGCGATTCGCCGGGCTGGGTGGCGGCGCTGAGGCCTGTGCTCGACACCATCACGACACCCAGCACGAGCAGGGTGATGAAGGAGATCCAGAGCAGGGTGATGCACAGGCGGGAGTTCATGCGCGGCACAGGGTGGCGACGGCGGGCGCCGTCGCCGGGGGATGATTATTCGGGGATGATGATCTTCTGGCCGATCTTGATGCGGTTGGCGTCCTTTTTCGCGATGTTGTTGACATCGAGGAGTTTTTGCAGGGAGACGCCGTGCTTGCGGGCGACGGCGCCGAGGGTGTCGCCGGATTTGATGGTGTAGGTTTTCTCGCTGCTGCCGCTGTTGCTGTCCGCCTGCGCGTCGGCGACGCGGCCGTTTTTGTCAGGGATGACGAGGTAGCTGCCGGCGATGAGGGTGTTGCCCCTGAGGCTGGGGTTGGCGCGGCGGAGGGTGTCGAGGCGAAGGCCGTGCTCGCGGGCGATGGAGCTGAGGGTGTCGCCGGATTTGACGAGGTAGCGCCCGGGGGTGCCGGAGGAGGCGGTGATGTTGCTCTCGTTGCGTCGGGCGGCGGTGGGGGTGCTGCTCTCGGCGGGGTCTTCGGCGACGTCTTCGTCAAGGTTGCCGGCAGCCGCGGGGGCGGGGGTGCTGATGCTGGTGATGCGGGTGGCGGTGTTGCCGCTGCCGGCGGCGGGGGTGGCCGGCGCGGCAGGCGCGGCGGCGGAGGGCTCAAGACTCAGGCTGATGGGGCGCTGGGTGCCGTGGGCGGCGGGTGCGGCCGGGGCGCTCGCGGGGGCGGCGCTCGCGCTGTCGTTGGCGGCGAGGGCGGGGGGCGGCGGGGCGTCGATGCTCGGGCTTTCGGCGGCGGTGGTGCCGTAGTTCGGGGCGAGGTCGTCGCGCACGAGGACGCCGGCGATGATGAGGATGTGCACGAGCAGAAGGCCGACGATGATGCGCACGACGGTGTTGCTCTTGATGGTGTCTTGCGGCAGGCCTATTTCAGAGCGGTAAAAGATGGACATGACGCGCTTGCCGAGGCTTTTGCGCGTGGGGGTGCGGCCGAGGCGGGAGTCGTTGAATCGGGGATCGGTGGGCATGGGTCTTGAGAGCTGGGGTTCGGGGTTCAGAGAGTAACGGATTGCGGAAGCGTGGACGGGCGGTTAAGGCGCTCTGCTGGGGGGGGGTCAGAGGTTGAGGGCGCGGCGCACGGCGGCGCGGTAGCACTCGCCGCGCTGCACGTAGCCGCTGAACTGGTCGAAGGAGGAGGTTCCGGGGGAGAAGAGGACGACGTCGCCGCGCTGCGCGTGCTCGTGGGCGAGCTTGACGGCTTCGTCGACGGTGTTGCAGCGCAGGCAGGGGCAGACGCTGCTGAAGGTGTGCTCGAGCTGATCGGCGATCTGGCCGAAGCAGATGCAGAGGCGCGCCTTTTGCCGGAGCATGGGGTTGATGGGGCTGTAGTCGAGGCCCTTGTCCTTGCCGCCGGCGATGAGGATGATGGGGCGCGTCTGCGAGCGGACGGCGGCTTCGGTGGAGTGGAGGTTGGTGCTCTTGGAGTCGTTGAGCCAGAGGATGCCGTCGATTTCAGCGACGGTCTCACAGCGGTGGCCGGGCGGGCAGAAGTCCTGCACGGCGGCGGCGATTTCCTCATTGCTGAGGCCGACGACGCGGCAGGCGAGGGCGGCTGCCATGGTGTTTTCGGCGTTGTGGGCCTGCTCCATAGCGGTGCCGCGCAGGGGGATGAGGACTTGGCCGCGCTCCATGATGCAGCCGTCCTGATAGTAGAGCTGCCCGGAGCCGGTGACGGCGGAGAAGCCGATGCGCTGCGGGACGAGGCCGGGCAGTTGCTCGCCCTCGCGGACGATGGCGTACTGGTCGGCGCTCATGTTCTCGAAGATGCGGCGCTTGGCGTTGTAGTAGTCCTCGACGCTGCGGTAGCGGTCCATGTGGTCGGGGGCGAAGTTGAGCCAGACGGCGACTTCGGGCCGGAAGTTGACGATGGTCTCCATCTGGAAGGAGGAGACTTCGAGGACGGCGAAGTCGGGCACGGGGTTGCTGATGACGACTTCGGAGAGGGGGTAGCCGTAGTTGCCGCAGGCTTTGGCGCTGCGCCCGGAGCGCGTGAGGATGTGCTCGATGAGGGCGGTGGTGGTGGTTTTGCCGTTGGTGCCGGTGATGGCGATGATGCGCCCCGGGTAGTAGTTGTAGGCGAGTTCGGTTTCGCCGATGAGGGGGGCGCCGGCGCTGCAGAAGGCGAGGGCCCAGGAGGTGTCGGCTTCGATGCCGGGGGAGATGACGACGAGGTCGGCGGCGTAGGCGCGGGCGTCGTCTTCGGTGGCGCCGGCGCAGCAGGTGATGGCGGGGTCGCTGCAGCGGGCGGCGGGGTTGGTGTCAAAGAGGCGGGCATCTGCGGCGCCCTTGGCGAGGGCGAGGCGCGCGGCGCCGAGGCCGCTGCGGCCGCAGCCGAGGATGGCGACTTTTTTTCCGGTGAGGTTCATGGAGAAAAGGGTGGGGAGAGTGGGTTTCGAGGCGATGGGGAGGAAGGCGGGCGGCGGTGTGAGGTGGGGGCTGTTGTCAGGCGAGGCTGTTGTCAGCGCGTTGTCAGTGGAGGCTGTTGCGGAAGGTGTTGTCGATGGCCTTGTCGAGGGCGTTGAGTTGCTCGACGGCGTCCCTGAGCTGAGTTTCGGCGCTGTTGATGCGGCTCAGGGCGGTGTTGTAGAGATCCTGAGAGGCGACGCCGCAGCCGAGGATGGCGAGGGCGAGGGCGGCTATCCAGAAGCGCACGCAGACTTGGGTTTCGCTCCAGCCTCCCTTTTCAAAGTGGTGGTGGATGGGGGCCATGCGGAAGAAGCGGCGGCCTTCGCCGTAGCGGCGGCGGGTGTATTTGAACCAGAAGACTTGCACCATGACGGAGACGGCCTCGGCGACGAAGACGCCGCCGATGATGACGAGGAGGACTTCCTGACGCATGCAGACGGCGACGGTGCCGAGGGCGCCGCCGAGGGCGAGTGAGCCGGTGTCTCCCATGAAGACTTTGGCCGGGTAGCAGTTGAAGAGCAGGAAGCCGAGGCAGGCGGAGACGATGAGCAGCAGGAAGGGTGAGAGCTCTGGCGTGCCGACGAGGGAGGGCAGAGCGCAGAAGGCGAGCGCGGCGATGATCATGCAGCCGGAGGCGAGGCCGTCGAGGCCGTCGGTGAGGTTGACGGCGTTGGAGCTGCCGATGATGACGAGCATGACGAAGGGGATGTAGAAGAGGCCCAGCTCGATATCGCCGCAGAAGGGGATGTGCAGGCTGCCGTAGCCTTCGGCGCCGTAATAGAGGTAGCAGCCGACGGCGAGGGCGGCGATGGCTTGGATGATGATTTTGAAGCGCCCGCTGACGCCGTCGCTGCTGTGGCGGGTGATTTTGGCGTAGTCATCGAGGAAGCCGAGGAAGGCGGTGACGCAGGTGACGAGCAGGCAGCACTGCACGGCGGGGCTGCTGAGGTCGCAGAAGAGGAGGGTGCCGATGATGACGAGGCCGATGAGCATGAGGCCGCCCATGGTGGGCGTGCCGGCCTTTTTCTGGTGCTCGGGTGCGTTGCAGCACTTGCTGGCTTGGCGGACGGGCTGGCCGGCTTTAAGGGCTCGCAGGATGGCGATGAGGCGCGGGCCGATGAAGATCGAGGCGATGAGGGGCAGCAGGCCGCAGAGGATAAGGGTCAGCAGGGGATGCTCGGCGTTGCAGAACTGGTGAAACATGGCGGAGAGGGAGGGGGCTGTGGTGAAAGGGATGAGTCTGTCGTGAAAGGGATGGGGCTGTCGTGGATCGGGGGGCGGAAGGAAGGAGGGGGGATACGGGGGCGGTGAGCCGTGTGTGGTGGGGCTTTCAGGGTTTGAGGGCGGGGAAGAGGGCGTAGAGGCTGCGCTCCATGCCGGCGGAGCGCGAGCCTTTGAAGAGGAGGGCGTCGCCCGGGCGCATGAGGCGGCGCAGGGTTTCGGCGGCTTCGTCGGGGCCGGGGACGATGGAGCTGGGGATGCGGCCGGCGGCGCCTTGGCTCAGGGCGAGGGTTTCGGGGCATTCGGGGCCGACGATGACGAGGGCGGCGTAGCCGAGGTCGGCGGCGAGCTTTCCGACGGCGGCGTGGGCGCTGATGCCGGCCTGCCCGAGCTCGCCCATCTTGCCGAGCACGGCGATGCGGCGCGTCGGGCCGCGGAGGTCGGCGACGGTTTCGAGCGCGGCTTTCATGCTCTCGGGGTTGGCGTTGTAGCTGTCGTCGATGACGGTGTAGCCGTCGATCTCGCGGCAGGCGAGGCGCCCGCGGGTGAGGGCGGTGCTGCTGAGGCCTCGGGCGATCTGCTCGAGGCTGCACCCGAGCTTCCAGCCGGCGGCGGCGGCCAGCAGGCTGTTGCTGACCATGTGGGCGCCGGGCACGGGCAGCTCGATGTCGATGCTGCCGAGGCCGTCGATGCAGAGGGTGTAGTGGCTGCCGCGCGCGCTGCTGCGGATGTCGAGGGCGCGGACGGCGTCATCGGGGCCGCCGACGGGCAGGGGGGTGCCGGCGGTGTCGGCGGCGATCATGTCGGCGAAGTCGTCGCGGGCGGGGTAGATCATGCAGCCGTCGGCGGGCAGGGCGCGCGCGAGGGTGCATTTCTCGTGCGCGATGGCTTCGCGCGAGCCGAGGTATTCGATGTGGGCTGAGCCGATGGTGGTGATGATGCCGATGCTCGGGCGCGTCATGGCGCAGAGCGGGGCGAGTTCTCCGGCGTGGTTCATGCCCATCTCCCAGACGGCGGCTTCGGTGCCCTGCTCGGTGCCGAGGATGCTCAGCGGGACGCCGATGTGGTTGTTGAGGTTGCCCCTGGTGGCGGTGGTGCGGTAGCGCTCGGCGAGGATGGCGGCGCACATGTCTTTGGTGCTGGTCTTGCCGCTGGATCCGGTCAGGCCGATGACGCGGATGGGCTCAAGCTGCCCGCGCCACCAGCTCGCCAGAGCCTGGAGGGCAGCGAGGCCGTCGCGCACGAGGATGATGCCGGCGCCCGGCGCAAAGTCGCGCTCGGGGCTGCCGGGCTCGCCGCAGAGCCGGCTGATGATGACGGCGGCGGCACCCCGGCGCGTGGCTTCCGCGGCGTAGAGGTTGCCGTCGAAGCGCTCGCCGCTGAGGGCGAGGAAGAGGCAACCCGGGGTGACGGCGCGGCTGTCCGTGGTGAGTCCCGCGGTGATGCTGCGCTCCGCCGGGCGGAGGAGTTCTCCGTCGCAGGCTTGCAGGATGTCGGTGATGCTGGCGCGGGTCATGGAGGTGGGGCGGTGGCGAAATGACGGCGGGTGAGGGTCGGGGTCAGAGGCTGTCGGCGGAGGGGCGCTTGCCGCGCTGTTCGCCGCGCGGGCTGCGGGGGCCTCGCGGGGCAGAGTCGCTCGCGGGGCGGCGATCGAATCGGCTGCCTCGCCCGCTGCGGGCGGGGCGATCCTCGCGGTTGCCTAGGCGGTCTTCGCGGTTGTAATCGTGGTTGTAATCGCGGCTGTCATCGGCGCTGGCGTCGTCGTCGCGGCGGCGTCGCCGCTCGGGGGCGAGGCGCGCGGAGGGGATGCTGCGCCCCTCGGGGTTTTTCTCGCGGTAATAGGCCTGCACGACTTCGGCGTCGCTGAAGTGAATGGTGGCGTCGGCGAAGATTTGGTAGTTTTCATGCCCCTTGCCGGCGATGAGGACGACGTCGCCGGGCTTGGCGAGGTCGAGGGCGGTGCGGATGGCTTCGGCGCGATCGAGGATGCGGTGCTGTTTGGCGCGCGGAATGCCGGGCATGATTTCGTCGATGATGGCGTCCGGGTCCTCGCTGCGGGGGTTGTCGCTGGTGACGAGGCAGAGGTCGCTGTAGCGCGCGGCGGCGGCTCCCATGAGGGGGCGCTTGGTGCGATCGCGGTCGCCGCCGCAGCCGAAGACGGTGATGAGACGTCCGCTGTTGCAGAGCTCGCGCATGGTGCGGCAGACGTTCTCGATGGCGTCGGGGGTGTGGGCGTAGTCGACGAAGCTGCGGACGTTGTTCTCGCTGGCGACGAGTTCGAGGCGGCCGGGCACCTGCGGCGACTGGGCCAGGCAGCTGATGGCGTCGCGGATGCTGACGCCGGCGCTGACGGCTCCGGCGAGGGCGGCGAGGCTGTTGGACATGTTGAAGGCGCCGATGAGCGGGGTGCGCACGAGGTAGCTGCGCCCCTGATAGATGAGCTCATAGTGGCTGCCCTTGAGGGAGAGAAGCTTGGGGACGATGCGGAAGTCGGCCTCGGCGTTCTGGCCGAAGGTGCGCACGCGCATGATCGGGCGCAGCTCTTCGGCGAGGCGCTGCCCGTAGGCGTCATCGATGTTGATGACGGCGGTGGCCTTGCGGTCGCCGCTGGCCGCCATGCCGGTGAAGAGGAGTTTTTTGGCCTGATAGTAGTCCTCCATCGTGCGGTGGAAGTCCAGATGATCCTGCGTGAGGTTGGTGAAGATGCCGACGCGGAAGTCGGTGCCGGCGGTGCGCTTCTGCACGAGGGCGTGGCTGGAGACTTCGATGGCGCAGGCGCGGCAGCCGTTGCGCACCATGTCGGCGAGCATGCTTTGCAGCTCGGCGGCGCCGGGCGTGGTGTTGTGCGAGTTGCGGCGGGTGGCTCCGTCGTCGTACTTGATGGTGCCGATGAGGCCGGCGCGCTGCCAGGTGCTGCGGAAGATGGCGTTGCAGAGGTAGCTGATGGTGGTCTTGCCGTTGGTGCCGGTGACGCCGAGCACGACGAGCTCGCGGCTCGGGAAGCCGTACCAGGCGCTCATGAGCAGGCCGTTGGCCAGATGGCTGTCGCTCACCTGCACCCAGAGGAGGTTTTTGTCCTGAAGCTCGGCGGGGCAGGGGGTCTCGGCGACGATGGCCTGAGCACCGGCGGCGATGGCGGCGGGGATGGCGCTGTGGCCGTCGAAGGTGCTGCCTTTCACGGCGATGAAGCAGGCGCCGGGGATGACGGCTCGGCTGTCATCGGTGAGGAGAGAGAGGGGCTTGCGAAGCTTGCCGGTGATGGTGGCATCGGGGAGGACGCTGAAGAGCTGCTTGTTGTACATGTCGGTGGTAATCGGCTGGGGCTCGGCTGAGGGATGGAGGTGTTTCGGAATCGGGGTGCGATGTCGTTGTTCGGTGTCGCTGCCGTGCGCGGGGTCAGCGGCGTGCGCTGCGCCGCTTTTTCGGCGCGGAGGCCGCCGCGGCGGCTTCGGCTTCGGCGGCGGCTGTCTGTTTCTTTTCTTCGAGGTATTTTTCGTAGGCGGCGGGATCCGACGGGGGGATGTTGAGCACGTTGATGATGCGCTCGGCGGCTGCGCGGAAGATGGGCGCGGCAACGGTGCCGCCGCCGGGGTTGCAGTCCGTCGGGTGCGGCTCGTCGATGACCGTCATGATGACGACGCGCGGGTTGTCCACCGGAAGTATACCAGCAAACGATACGGTGTAAAGGCCTTCATAGTAGCCGCCGCGCGGTTTGACTTTTTTGGCGGTGCCGGTCTTGCCGCCGATGCGGAAGCCCGGGATGGCCGCGCGCGTTGCCGTGCCGTTGTCTCCGGGCTTTTTCTCCGTGACGGATTCGAGCGCCATGAGGAGGTCTTTGGCAACTCTCTCTTTGATGACGCGGCGCTCGACGACGGGCGGGCATTCATCGTAGATGCTGCCGTCGGCGGCGATGATTTTGTCAATGAGGCGCGGTGCCATGCGCACGCCACCGTTGGCGATGGTGGCGTAGACCATGGCCATGTGCAGCGGGGAGACGGAGACGGAGTAGCCGTAGGAGATGCGCGAGAAGTTGACGATGTTGCTGCCGTCGGCTACGAGGCAGGGGCCTCCGCTGGGCAGCGCGATCTTGACGGGCTTGGTGAGGCCGTAGGCTTCAAGATAGGGCTTGTAGCGCGACCACTTGACGCGCAGGGCGATTTGCGCGGCGCCGGGGTTGCTGGACTTCTTGAGCACTTCCCAGACCTGGCGCGTGCCGTAGTTGACGACGTCGTGGATGGGTCGGCTGCCGTAGCCGACGCTGAAGGGGTTGCAGTTGACGCTGGAGCGGATGCCCATCACGCCCTGATCGAGCGCGGCACCGACGGTGATGACCTTGAAGGTGGATCCGGGCTCGTAGCGGGCCTGACAGGCGAAGTTGAAGTCGCCCGTGACGGTGTTGCCCTGGCTGTCCTTGAGGGTGCCGCGGTCAAACTTGCCCTCGTGGGTGATGACTTGCTTGGTGTTGAGGTCAAAGGAGGGGCGGCTGACCATGGCGAGGATGTCGCCGGTGTGGGGCTCGACGGCGATCATGCAGCCGCGCACGGCATGGAAGTGCCGCAGGCCCTTGTCGAGCTCCTGCTCGAGGATGGTCTGCAGGCGCATGTCGATGGTGAGCCGGAGGTTGAGGCCGTGCTTGGGCGGCATGTAGCGGTCGTCCTCGTTGGGCAGCACCTGGCCGCGCGGGTTGTGGCGGTATTCGCAGGAGCCGTCCACGCCGGCCAGATAGCTGTCCTTCGTGGCTTCGACGCCGCTGCATCCCTTGTTTTCATGGTTGACGTAGCCGAGGACGTGGCAGAGCATCTCGGGCATGACGTAGCTGCGCCGCAGCTCGGTCTCGATGACGATGCCGCGGATGTGGGCTTTCTTGAGGACGCTGCGGAGCTGCGCGGCCGTTTCCGGCGGGATGTTGCGGGCCAGCACGATGTCGTTGCGGAAGCCTTTGAGCGGCTTGCCCTCCGCTCGGGCGATGCGGTTGTAGGCCTCGGTTTGCGGCTGGGCGATGCGCTCGATGATGTCCTCGCGCGTGAGGTAGCCGCGTCGGCCCTGCGGCCGGGAGCTGTTGTCGCCGCCGGAGGCCTCATCGGGGTCTTCGGCTTCATCCTCGGCGTCGTCTTCGTCCTCCTGCTGCCCGGCGCGCGAGAGGAAGGGGTAGAGCACCTCGGCGACGAGCTTGTCGTGGGCGGCGTAGTACTGCTCGAGCACCTCGGGTGAGTAGCTGAGGCGGCGCAGGGTCTCGGGGTCATCGGCCTGATGCAGGCGGCGCAGCTCGGCCTTCTCGCTCGGGTCGAGGTCGCGCACGGCGTTGTCCAGCAGACGGCTGCGGTATTTGAGGTAGAGCTTGTTGCGCGCCTTGTCATCGGGGGCGGCATCCCAAGCGGGGTCGTTGACGGCCTGATTGTAGGCGAGGCCGTCGACGACGACGTTGAGCTCGCGCAGGTGGTAGCGGTTGGCCTTGATGGTGGCGCTCTGAATGTTGTTGGTGAGAACCTCCTCGTTGCGATCCATGATGAGCCCGCGCTGCGCGGGGATGATTTCGCGGTCGATCATTTCCTCGGCGGCGATGCGGCTGCGCTCATCCTGATCCACGACGTGCAGGCGGATGAGTTTCCACGAGATGCTGAAGCTGACCGCAAAGATGAGGATGACCAGAATCAGGCATCGCGTGGTGAAGGGAACCTTGGTGCGCATCGACGGTGAGCTCAGGGCTGGAGGTTGATCGTGAGCCGTTCCGTTTCGCGGAGCGGAAGGGCAACTTCGATCTGGCTGCGCTCAATGTCTCGCAGTTCGGATCCCGCTTTGAGGAGACGCTCACGCATGAGCCAGCGGTTGGTCAGGGCGTTGGCCTGAGCGCGGTACTGGCTGGCGTTGAGCGTGGCGATGGCGATGGCCTGCTGGAGTTTGTGGATTTCCGTGTTCTCCAGCATTTGCTCGTGCTTGAGGTAGGCGTAGAAGACGCCGCAGCAACCCAGCAGCAGGCCGACGGCCACCATCCAGATCATCGTGGGGTACGAGATCCGGGCCTGGTATCGGGTGGTGGAGTGGTGCCGTGACATGGGGGTGCTGTTGAGGTGGGGAAAGGGATGATCAGAGTTTCTCGATGACGCGCAGCTTGGCGCTGCGCGCGCGGGGGTTGCGCTTCAGCTCGTCTTCGCCGGCCACGACGGGGCGCTTGAAGACGAGGCTGGCGCAGTAGTCGGGGTTCGGGCGCGGGGCCGGCCACTCGGGGCGGTCGATTTCCGGCCGGGTGACCTGCTCGAAGTAGCGCTTGACGGCGCGATCCTCGAGGCTGTGGAAGGTGATGACGGCGAAGCGCCCGCCGCTGCGCAGCAGGCTCAGCCCGCTCTCCAGCAGGGCATCGAGCGCACCGAGCTCATCATTGACGGCGATGCGCAGGGCCTGAAAGCTGCGGGTGGCGGGGTGCTGGCGGCCCTTGCGCGGCAGAACGCCGGCGATGATGTCGGCGAGCTGCGTGGTCGTCGAGATGGGGTGCAGGGCTCGCTCGCGGACGATGCGGCGGGCGATGGCGCGCGCGGCTCTCTCTTCGCCGTAGCGGTGCAGGATGTCGGCCAGCTCGGCTTCGCTCGCTTCGTTGACGATATCGGCGGCGCTGCGGGGGCTCTCGGGGTTCATCCTCATGTCCAGCGGCCCTTCGCTCAAAAAGGAGAAGCCGCGCTCGGGGCAGTCGACCTGCGGGGAGGAGATGCCGATGTCGGCCAGCAGGCCGTCGGCTTCGCTGAGGCCGCGGGCGCGCAGCAGCTCGGCGGCGTTGCGGAAGTTGCCGGCGATGACATGCAGGCGATCGCCGTAGGCGGCGAGGCGCCGGCGGGCGGCGCGGCGGGCGGTGGGATCCTGATCGATGCCCCAGACGGTCGCCCCGGCCTGCAGCAGCAGCTCGGTGTGACCGCCGCCGCCGAGTGTGGCGTCGATGAAGACGCGGCCCGGGGCGGGTCGCAGGGCGTCAACGGCCTCGCGCGCGAGCACGGTGACGTGGCGGAAGGGGGCGGCGTCCGCCCCCTCGTCGTCGCCCTCGGGGCTCAGACCGAGCTCCTCCTGCTGCTCGGCGTCGCGGCTGAGCTCCAGGCGCAGGCGCTCGGCGTCCTCGGGGCTGAGGGCTTCGATGACGCGCTCGGCGCAGGGGGTGAAGGGCCAGGGTGCACGCAGCCAGCGCTCGAGGGCGGCGTCGATACCCTCCTCACCGGTCGGAGCGCAGAGGATGTCGGCGCTCACGCTGCTCAGGCGGCAGCCCAGCACGCCGCTGTCCTGCTTCAGGTGATCCAGTAGCTCGCGGCAGCGCGCTCGGCGCGTCGCGGTTTCGTCGCTCGTAGCTGCGGTGGTACTCTTCGCTGCGTCGGTACTCTCGCCGGCCGGCAAGCTCTCTCCGGCGGCGGAACTCGCGTCAGCCGCGACTCCCTCTGCAGCTGCGGCGCGCTCGGCGAGCGGCTCCTCGATGCAGCGGCGGGTGAGCTCGGCGAGCTCTCGGGTGAGCTCGGCCAGTCGGCCGCGCGAGCCCTTGATGCCGGCGTCGCGCATGGCCTGCAGCAGCTCGCGCTTGCGCGCGCGCCAGGACTCCAGCTGCGCGCGGTCGAGCGCCGCGTCCTCCCAGAGGAGAACGCGGTAGCAGATGCCGGTCGCCGGGCGGCGACTTGCATACACCATGGGCGCAGGAGCTGTCATGAGAGCATGTGGAAGATTTGATCGAGGCCGAGCTTACCGATGGCCTCAGGGCTGTTGCTGGCGGCGAAGTCCGCGGGCTCCCAAATTTCAAAATAGCCGCCGCGCCCGACGATGACAGCGGTGTCACCGAGCTTCAGGCGGTCGCGCTGCTGCTTGGGAATCAGTAGTTTTCCCTGGCTGCTCACCTCGGCCTCCATGCAGCGCCCGGTGATGATGCCAATGTAGCGATCAATGTCGCCGGGGTTCGCCCCGGAGGCTTCGGCCTGCGTGCGGATGGATTCCATCTTTGCAGCGAAGCCGTCGCGCGTGTAACACTTGATGATCGGGTAGCCGTCGCTGCTCGATTCGATGAGGCGCAGGACGGGATCCTGCGACACACGCCACCCGGCCGGAATCGCCACTCTGCTCTTGGGATCCAGCTTGTGTGTCACATTACCCGTGAATAACACTGAAGACACCTCGCCCATCGTTCACTTCTCTGCACACTAGTACACTCTAATACACTTGGAAAGTCAATCGAATTTTTGAAGATGTCGTTTTTTTCTGCTCGCTCCGGACGGATTTCGGGCATCCTATCAAGAAAGTAGGGCCCCGAAATGCGAAAAACGCGCTCGTTCAATGTTTTTGCGCTTCTTCAAACGAGCGAAGGCTCGGTTATGCCCGAGGGCGGGCAGGAGGCGCGGGGCCGGCAGTCGTCGGCGGGTCCGGGGAGTGGAGGAGTCGCGGCTCGCGAGCCGGCGTTTTGATGCTGCGGATGCGCTGCCCTCCGGCGGGCAGGACGGGTCGGGTGCGCTCCGCCGAGGGGCTCAATCGGGGAGCTCGGGAGGCAAGATGCGAAGCAGGGGTACTGAAGTGTACCGGATTCGGAGAACCTCAAGCTTCGGAAGGGAGAGGGATGGGGGAGTCTGCCGAACGACGCAGCGGGGGGAAGAGAGCTGCGGGGGACGTCGGGCGGTGTTCCGCTCCGCCGGAATTCATTCCGCCGGGTGCGGCCTGACCTCGCCGGTCTCGCAATCAAGCGAAGGGAGCCTAGCCACCTCGCGGCTCATCAAAGGCCCTCGGTTGGCCCGGCCCCCTCTTGCGCGGCGCCGCTTGGGGGAGCCTCCGGCAGGTCGCGGGCGTCGAAGGCGACGATGGCCTCGACGATGTGGCGCGCGGCGTCGGCATCCTGCTCGCGCATGGCGTGCAGCAGCCGGTCGTGCAGCTCGAGTGCTTCGGGTTCGTACTGGCGCCGCGTGAGGGCGCCGGTGAAGTGCTGGCTGAGGTAGCGGGTGATGACGCGGTAGATCTGGCAGAGGATGGGGTTGCGCGTCGCGGCGGCGATGCAGGTGTGAAAGGCCATGTCGGCCTCGATGCCGTCGCCCTCCCGCTGCTTGCAGCGCGCGAGCGCGGCGTCCATCAGCCGGAGATCCTCGTCGCTGCGGCTGCGGGCCGCGAGGGCGACGATGGCTTTTTCAATGGCGAGTCGCGCTTCGAGGATGCGGCTCAGATCGGCCTGCTGCAAGCGGTGCGCGAGGGCGGCGTCGAGGCGATCCGCCGCGGTGACGTAGGTGCCGTCCCCCGGCCTCGCGAGGAGCATGCCCGCGTGGATGAGGCCCTGAACGGCCTCGCGCAGGGTGTTGTGGCTGACGCCGAAGTGCCGGATGAGCTCGGGCTCCGGCGGGATGCGCTGCCCGACCTGCCACTGCCCGCTGCGGATGAGCTCCTCCATGTGCTCGCGGACGCGGTGGGCGAGGGAGAGGCGGCGCGGGGCTGCGGGGCCGCTGCCGTGTTCGCGCGCGCGGCGCTTGTCGTCGCCGCTGCGTCGGCTGCCAGTTTTGCTTGTTTCGCTTCTTTCGCTTGTCCCGCCTGTTTCGTGTGTCCCGCTCGGGGCGGGGCGAAGCTCACTCTCGCGCTCGTCTCGCGAGGAGTGGGTGATAGGGCTGCCCTGTTCGGAAGGGCCGCGGCGGCCCTTGCCCGGACTGTCGCTCGAACTCCCGCTCCGGCGGGATGCCTCGGCCGCAGTGGGCTCGCTCCTGCGCATGAGGCCCGAGAGGGCCCGATCAGCGGGAACTTGTCCTGCGGGACTTCCGTCGGCTTGCCGGAGGGGCTTCGTCGGGTTCTGGGAACGGCCGTTCACCATGTGAAGGGCAGGGGGCGAGCGAGGGGTTACTCGATGACGGTCCAGAGGCGGCCGTTCGTGGCGCGGATGAGGCGGATGGGCAGCTCAAAGGCACGCTGGAGGTTCGGCTCGGTGAGCACGTCGTCGCGGCTGCCGTGGCAGATGATTTCGCCGTGGCGCAGAATCATGCCGCGGTTGAAGTCGGGCAGGATGTCCTCGATGCGCTGGGTGATGAAGATGATCGTGAGCTCGGGGCGCGACTGCGCGAGCTCGGCGATGGTGGCGAGCAAAAACTCGCGCCCGGCGATGTCGAGGTAGACGCTCGGTTCGTCGAGGATCATCAGCTCGGGGTTCGTCATGAGGGCGCGCGCGATGAGCACCTTGACCTGCTCGCCCGAGCTCATGGTGTGCACGGGGCGGTCCGCCAGATGGGTGGCGCGCAGGGAGCGGAGCAGCTCGGCGGCTTTTTTCTCCTCCTCCTCGCTGGGGGTGCGGAAGAGGCCGATGGTGGCGTCCGGGCCGGAGAGCACCATCTCGCGGCCCGTCCATTCGCGGTCCGAGAGCAACCACTGGTGCATCAGCGGGCTGACCCAGGCGATGCGCTTGCGCAGCTCGCGCAGGTTGATGGTGCCGAAGCGGTGCCCGAGCACCTCCACCGTCGCGCCGTAGATCGGCCAGGCGTAGCCGAGCAGCATGCGCACGAGCGTCGTTTTGCCGGCACCGTTCGCGCCGAGGATGAAGCAGCGCTCGCCGCGGCGCACTTGCCAGTTGATGTTGTGGAGAATCTGGCGGCCGGAGAGAAAGA
This sequence comes from uncultured Akkermansia sp., assembly GCA_900548895.1. Taxonomy (GTDB): domain Bacteria; phylum Verrucomicrobiota; class Verrucomicrobiia; order Verrucomicrobiales; family Akkermansiaceae; genus Akkermansia; species Akkermansia intestinavium. Next base: position 223 of record URLZ01000009.1, on the reverse strand, counting down.
GGTTGGCGTTCTCAATGTTGATGACGGCGGGGGCTTCGGCAGCTTCTGGCCCGCTGCCGGGTTTGTTTTCATCTGAGCTCATGACTGGCGAAAGGGAAGGGGTGAAAGGGATCGGCGGACGCCGGGGAAAAGGCCCGGATATGCATCGCGAGGTTGGAGTCGCGCTTGCAACGGGCCGACCGCTCGGCGGAAGGAGTCGGTTCCGGGAAAAAAGGGGGCCGGG
>URLZ01000008.1 GCA_900548895.1 uncultured Akkermansia sp. | reverse complement strand
TGACGCGGGGGCAGGGCTGTCGGCTTCGCGCCGCGGCATGGGCAGGAAGGAGGCGATGAGGAAGAGGGCGGCGGCGATGCAGACGCAGCTGTCGGCGACGTTGAAGGAGGGCCAGTGATACATGCCGTCGGCGAAGGCGGCGGAGGGGATCCAGGGGAAGCCGAAGTCGAGGAAGTCGACGACGTAGCCGCGGCTGAGGTTTTCCCAGAAGCTGTAGGCGGCGGCGTCGGGCAGGAAGTGGCCCTGCAGGAGGCGGTCCGTCATGTTGCCGATGACGCCGGCGAGGATGAAGGCCCAGGCGAGTTTCAGCAGACGGGTGCAGAAGTAGCCGCGGCGGTAGAGGACGATGAGGAAGATGAGGGCGGCGAGCTGGACGCCGAGGAAGACGTAGGGGGCCCAGAGGGTGCCGTTGCCGAGGCCGAAGGCGACGCCGCTGTTGTGCACGCGCACGATGTCAAAGCAGGCGAGGGCGCTGTCGAAGACGGAGCAGTGGTCGGTGCGGGTGTAGGGCGGGGCGAAGTTGAGCACGATCCACCACTTGCTCACTTGGTCGAGCACGTAGAGCAGGACGATGAGGAGGATGAGGCGCAGGGTGCTGCGGCGCGAGGGCGAGGCGACGGGGTAGCTCATGGGCGGAGGGAGATGAAGGGAGGCCGGAGGTCAGCGGGGCCGAGGTCGGCGAAACGGGGGTCAACGGGCCGAGGGGCGAGGGAGCCGAAAGGCGGCCGGAAAGGCGGCCGGGAGGGTGAAGTCTGCGGGAGGGCCGGGCTGCGGTGGGAGAGGGGGGAGCGGGGCGGGTGCGGGAGAGGAGCGGGTTCCCTTCCCCTCCCCCGCCGGCGCTCGGCGCGGCGGGGGAGGAGGCGATGCGGGGCGGCCGAGGGGCCGGGCTCAGCCGAGCACGGCGGCGCAGCGCGCGCAGAGGCCTTCGTCGTTGACGGCGGGCTCGTAGCGGCGGCAGCGCGGGCACATGGCGCAGGGGGTCTTCTCGGCGGCGGCGCTGAGCTCGGCACCGCGGCTGAGTTCAAGGTCGGCGATGATGAAGAATTCCTTGGCGAAGTCCTTGTTCTCCAGCAGGGCAACGACGGCGGGGTCCTCGCTCTCGGGGATGCAGAGGCGCACGACGGCTTCGTTGTTTTTGCTGAAGGCCTTGGCCTTGATCTGCGCTTCGATGGCGATCTGGATGACGCTCTTGATCTGCTGCAGGCGGGCGAAGGTGGCGCTGAGGCCGGCATCGGCGGCGGGGTCGGCCTCGGGGAAGTCCTGCTCGTGGACGGAGTCGCTGTGCCCGGCGTGCTCCCAGGCTTCCTCGCAGGTGTAGACGAGGACGGGGGCGAGCAGCTTGACGAGGGCGTCAAAGATGCGGGAGAGGGCGTACTGCTTGCTCACGCGGCGCGGGGCGTCGGCGGCGTCGCAGTAGAGGCTGTCCTTGGTGATGTCGATGTAGAGCGCGGAGAGTTCGTTGGTGCAGAACTGGTTGACGCTCGTGAAGACCTTGCGGAAGTCGAAGGCCTCGTAGGCCGCGCGCACGTCGCGGATGAGGGCGTTGAGGCGCTCGAGGATCCAGGCGTCGAGCGGCTCGATCTGCGCGGGGCGCGCGCCCTCGTAGCCCTTGAGGTTGGCGAGCAGGATGCGCAGGGTGTTGCGCAGGCGGCGGTAGGGGTCCGTGATCTGCTTGAAGAGGTCTTCGCCGAAGGGCACTTCGTTCTGCCAGTCGACGCTGCTGACCCAGAGGCGCACGATGTCGGCGCCGTACTTCTCGTAGAAGTATTTGGCGTTCGTGGGCTTCTGGTAGCTGCCCTGGGCGCTCTTGGAGATCTTGCTGCGGTCCTGATTGACGACGAAGCCGTGCGTCATGACGGCCTTGTAGGGGGCGCAGCCGCGCCAGGCGCAGGAGAGCATGAGCGAGCTCTGGAACCAGCCGCGGTGCTGGTCGGTTGCTTCGAGGTAGAGGTCGCAGGGGGCGTGCAGCTCGGGTCGCGTCTCGAGGACGGCGACGTGGGAGGAGCCGGAGTCGATCCAGACGTCGAGGGTGTCCTTGCCCTTGCGGAGGCCGGCGGGCAGGCCGAGTTTCTCGCAGAGCTGCTCGCTGGTGAGCTCAAACCAGATGTTGGTGCCCTTCTCTTCGACGAGGTCGGCGACGCGGCGCACGATGTCGGCGCGCAGCACGGGCTTGTCCTCGGCGTCGAAGAAGACGGGCAGCGGCACGCCCCAGGTGCGCTGGCGGCTGATGCACCAGTCGGGGCGGGCCTCGACGGTGCCGTAGATGCGGTTGCGGCCCCAGGCGGGCAGCCAGCGGGTCTTGTCGATTTCGGCCAGGGCGAGCGGGCGCAGCTTCTCCATGCTGATGAAGAACTGCTTGACGGCGCGGAAGATGATGGGGGTCTTGGAGCGCCAGCAGTGCGGGTACTGGTGGGTGAACTCTTCGCGGCCCAGCAGCATGCCGCGCTCCTCGAGCATGGCGATGACGTCCTCGTTGCTGTCAAAGACGTGTTTGCCGACGAGGGAGGGCACGCCGCACTCGGCGGTGTAGCAGCCGTCGTCGTCGACGGGGGAGAGGACGCCGAGGCCGTACTGCATGCCGACGTTGTAGTCGTCAGCGCCGTGGCCGGGGGCGATGTGCACGGCGCCCGTGCCGGTGTCCGTCGTCACGAACTGGCCCATGATGATGAGCGAGTCGCGGTTGAGGAAGGGGTGGTGGGCGCTGCGCTTCTCGAGCTCCTGCCCCTTGAAGGTGGTGAGCTCTTCCTCAAAGGTCCAGCCGGTCTTGGCGCAGAAGGTCTCGATGAGCTCGCGCACGACGATGAAGTTGCGCTGCTTGCCGTCCTTGGTGTAGCGGCCGACGACGTAGGTGAAGTCGGGGTGCAGGGCGATGCCGAGGTTGCTGGGCAGCGTCCAGGGCGTCGTGGTCCAGATGACCATGTCGCAGGTGACGCCGTTGACGGGCGCGTCCATGGGGAAGGCGACGAAGATGGCCGTCGAGGTGTCCTCCATGTACTCGACTTCCGCCTCGGCGAGGGCGGTGTGGTGGGCGTAGCTCCACTGCACGGGCTTGAGGGACTGGTAGACGGCGCCGTCTTCGACGAGTTTGGCGAAGACGCGCAGGATCTGCGCCTCATAGCCGGGCTGCATGGTGATGTAGGGGTTGAACCAGTCGCCGAAGACGCCGAGGCGGCGGAAGGAGACGCGCTGCTGGTCGATGTAGCCGAGGGCGAACTCGGCGCAGCGGCGGCGGATCTCGGCGGGTTCGAGGCCCTGGGCCTCTTTGACGACTTTGGCTTCGATGGGCAGGCCGTGGCAGTCCCAGCCGGGGATGAAGGGGGCGTAGTAGCCGGCCATGGTCTTGCTCTTGACGATGAAGTCCTTGAGGATCTTGTTGAGCGCGGTGCCCATGTGCACGTCGCCGTTGGCGAAGGGCGGGCCGTCGTGCAGGATGTAGCTGGGGGCTCCCTGCGCCTTGCGGCGCGCGGTAATTCGCTCGTAAAGCTTTTCGCTCTCCCATTTCTCGAGGCGTGCCGGCTCCTTCGTTGTGAGGTCACCACGCATGGGGAATGTGGTGTCCGGCAGGAAGATGGTGTTTTTGTAGCTTTTAGCGGGCGTGCTCATACGCGCGCTACTATACTCCCTGCACGTCGGAAAGTCAAACCCTTATCAGGGCTTTATGAGGGCTGCGCGACGCGTTTTGCCGGGCTGGGAGCCCGCCCCCGCGGCTCCCAGCCCCGGGCGCCGCGGGGAGAAACCTCGGCGACAGCTCCTCACACGCTGAAGGCGACGAGGTAGATGCCGATGAGGTAGGGCAGCAAGCTCAGGATGGCGCTCCACGCGCTCCAGTTGGCCGCGGAGCGCGAGGCTTGGATCGCCTCGAGGTAGCGCCCCGCGTAATAGTGGCTGTCGACGGAGGCGGCCTTGACGATGGCGACGATGCCCAGGGGCAAGCAGCAGAAGATGGTGGACAGGATGGCCCAGACCATGTTGGTGGCGGGCTTGGGCATGGTGCAGGGGGCCATGGAGGTGACGGGCAGAGCCGCGAGGGAGGGGGCGCCGGCCCGGCTCTTGCGGGCGACCGACCGCGCCTGCCCGGGGGCAGGAGTTGCAGTGGGAGCGGATGCGGCGGCACGCCATGCGCTGTAGGGCACCCACTCGGAGTCTCCGGCCCGAGCCACAAAGACGGAGGCGGGCAGGCGTCCGCTGCTCACGAGGGCGTCGATGGTCTCAAGGGTGACGGGGCCGACGGGTTCCTGCTGTTCGTTCAGGTAGTAATAGAGAGGGAGTTGGGATGAGGACATACCGTGTTATACAACTCTCTTTCTTGGTTGTCAAGCTCTCCCCGTCCTGGGGAAGTCTTTTTCCCGCGACTCTCGCCGGGATCGGGCCTCGCCGGTCTACCCCTGTATACTCCGGGATCAGGGCAAAGAGTCTGCCCAGTGCTCCAGCATCACGAGGGTGACGCTGACCAGCATGCCCAAAAGCCCCCCCCAGATGCACCATTTAGCGGCGGAGCGCGAGGCTTTGACGGCCTCGCTGTAGCGCCCTGCGGTATAGTGTCCGTCGACGGAGGCGGCCTTGATGATGGCGACAATGCCCAAGGGTAAGCAGCATGCGATGGAAACGGCAACGGCCCATAACATGTGGGAGGCGGGCTTGGGCGGCAGGCCGTCGGCGGGAGCCTCAACGGGGGCGAATGAGGCGGCGCTTCGTGCGCTGTAGGGGATCCACGCGGCATCACCGATCCGCGCCACAAGGACGGAGGCGGGCAGGTGTCCGCTTCTCACGAGGGCGCCGATGGTCTCAAGGGTGACGGGGCCGACGGGCTCCTGCCGCTCGTTCAGAAAGTAATAGGTGGGGTTTGGGGCTGCGGACATACCGTGTTATGCAACTCTCTTCCTTGGTTGTCAAGCTCTCCCCTGTCTCAGGAAGGCCCTTGTCGCGACTCTCGCCGAAACTGGGGCTCTCAGGCATGCTCCGTGAGCACGACGAAAACGATGCCCAAAATGCCCAGAATGGCCCCCCAGATGCACCATTTAGCGGCGGAGCGCGAGGCTTGGACAGCCTCGTTGTAGCGCCCCGCGTAATAGTGACCGTCGACGAGGGAGGCTTTGGCGATGGCGATGGCACCCAAGGGGATGCAGCACAGGCAGGTGATCAGGATGGCCCAGACCATGTGGCTCGGGGGCTTGGGCTGGGCGCCGGGAACAGGGAGGTTAGAGGGAAGCGGCGGAAGGGAGGCCGCAGGGGAGCCGACTCGGGGCGCGCGGACGCCGGGACGCGCCTGCTCGGGAGCAGCAACCGAGGGCGGAATGGGGGGCAGCGAAGGCGCAGACGAGGCGGAGAGCCACGTGCTGTACGGGATCCACTCGGCACCCCCGGCCTGCGCCACGGGGACGGAGGCGGGCAGTTGGCCGCTGCGCACAAGGGAGCTGATGGTCTCAAAGCTGATGGGGCCCACGGGCTCTTGGCGCTCGTTCAGGTAATAATAGAGAGGCTGCTGCGAGGAGGGCATGTCGAGTTATATAACACCCCGCCTTGTTTGAGTCAAGCTCTTTCTCGGGATGGGGAGGTCCATTTGCCGCGAAGGGCAAGCGGGATGATTGCGGGGAAGCCCCGCTACTCGGCATCATATGTAGTACACCAGATACGAGCCGCCGAAGAGGAGGCCGAGGATTGTCCCCCACAGGCACCACGTGTACGCTGATTCCGAGGCTCCGGCAGCAGCCGCATATTCACCGCTGCGGTAGCGGGATTCGACGGTTGAGGCTCTCACGATGGCGACGATGCCGCAGGGCAAGCAGCAAAAGACGGTGACGAGGATGGCCCACGCCAGATGGCTTTCGGGTCTCGGCGGCACCCCGCCGACCGGGTGGAGCGGCTGCCGGAGGCCGCGTTGCATGACGGGGGTGCGAGCGACGCGCGCCCGAACGACGCCGCGTTTCTTGGGGCCTTCAGGGACGCTCGGCGGCGTGTTCAACGCGTTGAGCGGTGTCCACGATGAGGCTCCTTCGCGCGCAACGAGGACGGTGTCGCTCAGGCTGCCGGCCCGCACCATGCCGCGGATGACGCTCAGGGGCATGGGGCCGACGACCTCGTCATGTTTATCAAGATAATAATAGGGTGCGGCGTCGGGAGAGGGTGTTGGGGTCATGCGTTTCTATATAGACCCCGTTCGGCTTTCGGTCAAGCTCTTTTTGCGGGCACGGGAACTTCCGACTATGCGAGGGGGGCAGCGGGAGGGAGGTCTCGGGGTTGGTGGCAATCGCGGCGGAGCGGGTGGTGCTGGCTCCGCTTTCAGCGGCGCGGCTTCAGATGCCGAGGATGTTGCGCGCGGGGAACCAGATGACGACAATGAGGGCGTAGAGGCGCAGGGCGAGCAGGCGGGGGCGGGCGAAGCGCAGACTCTCTTGCTCGGGGTGCAGGCGCAGCCAGAGGCTCAGCAGGTACTCTTCGAGCAGGATGAGGGCGGTGGGCAGCCACAGCCAGTTGTAGTGGAGGGCTGCGAGGGGGTGGCCGTCGATCAGGGCGATGAGGGCGCGGGTGCCGCCGCAGCCCGGGCAGGAGATGCCGGTGAGGCGGTGAAAGATGCAGCCGGGGGAGAGGCGCTGCACGGCGGCGCTCAGGCCGTCGTGGTTCAGGCTGTTGGCGAGGAGGAGGCCGAGCAGCAGCAGGGGCGGCAGGAGCAGCCCGAGCCATGCGGCGACGCCGCTGCGGGCCGCCCGACGGAGGGCCGAGGGTGGGGGCGCCGCCGCTTCAGCTCCCGGCACGGGCGGTACGGGCGGCATGGTGGCGGGGTCCTTCGGGGCCGGAGTGGGGTGAGGGGACATGGCGCGGGGCAGCTGATGCGCGGGGGTGAGGGAGGGTGCGCGAGGGGACGAAAGGGAGGAGGAGCCGAGGGGGAGAACGCGACCGGCACCGGGTCTCGTCGCGGGGGAGAGACTCGGTGCCGGTGGGGAGGTGCCGCCGCGTTCTGCGGCCGCATTCGGGGCCGGATTCAGCGTTCGGATGCGGCTTTCGGATGCAGCGGCTGGATGCCGCGACGGGGCTCGGCTCTGCCCTTCGGCGGCCGGGCTCAGTGCGGCATCCGGCGAGGTATTCGGCGCGGCTTCGGCCGCAGCGCGGGCTGTGGCTGCGGCGCAGGATGTCGCTTCAGCCACAGCGCGGGAGGTCTGCCGGATGGCGACTCAACCGCGGCGCAGGATGTCGAGTTTCTGCTCGTCGAGGGTCTCCCAGGGCAGGTCGGCCTTGGTGAAGTGGCCGTAGTTGGTGGAGTGTCGGAAGATGGGGCGCTTGAGGCCGAGGGCGGCGATCATGTCGGCGGGTTTGAAGGAGAAGGCCTTGTTGACGCGGCGGATGATTTCCTCCTCGGGCAGCTTGGCGGTGCCGTAGGTCTGCACGTCGAGCATGATGGAGACGGGGGAGGCTTTGCCGATGGCGTAGGCGACTTGGAGTTCGCAGCGGCTGGCGAGGCCGGCAGCGACGATGTGTTTGGCGACCCAGCGGCACATGTAGGCGCCGGAGCGATCGACTTTGCTGCAGTCTTTGCCGGAGAAGGCGCCGCCGCCGTGGCGGCCCATGCCGCCGTAGGTGTCGACGATGATCTTGCGGCCGGTGAGGCCGGAGTCTCCGTGCGGGCCGCCGATGACGAAGCGCCCGGTGGGGTTGATGAAGAATTCGGTCTCGGGGGTGATGAGATCGGCGGGCAGGACGCGCAGGATGAGGTCGCGGCAGAAGCTGCGGATGGTTTCGATGCTGACTTCTTCACGGTGCTGGGTGCTCAGCACGACGTTGAGGATGCGGGCGGGTTTGCCGTCTTCGCCGTATTCGATGGCGACTTGGCTCTTGCTGTCGGGGCGCAGCCAGGGGACTTCGCCGCTGTGGCGCACGCGGGCGAGTTCGCGCATGATGCGGTGCGAGAACATGATGGGTGCGGGCATGAGCTCGGGGGTTTCGTCGGAGGCGAAGCCGAACATGATGCCCTGATCGCCGGCGCCCTGCTCGCTGCCTTCCTTGCCTTCGGCTTCGCGGGCGTCGACGCCTTGGGCGATGTCGGGGCTCTGGGTGGAGAGGTAGTTGGTGATGTCGACGCTCTCGGCGTTGAAGACGGGGTCGTCGTCCGCGGTGCGGTAGCCGATGGCGCGGATGGTGTCGCGCACGAGGCGGTCGTAGTCGAGGCGGGCGGTGGTGGTGATTTCACCGGCGAGGACGACGTGCTGGTCTTTGACGAGGGTTTCGCAGGCGACGCGGCTGTCCGGGTCCTGCTCGAGGCAGGCGTCGAGGATGGTGTCTGAGATGTAGTCGGCGACTTTGTCGGGGTGTCCTTCGCCGACGGATTCAGAGGTGAACAGATGCAGGTGTTTCATATGCGTTTTCTGATTCAGGATGTTTGGATCTCACTCCGGGAGTGAGAAGGAAAAGTGTCCGAGTCCGCTCGGCAGGGTTGCGCGGTGGCGGTGGATGGCCGAGAGGACGGAGGTGGTGATGGCGGCGCGGTAGTGGCTGTATTCGGGGCGCTCGTCGAAGAGGCAGTGCAGGAAGTCCCAGAGCAGGGTGAGCTCGTTGCGGTAGGGCTGCGCCTGGACGTGGAAGCAGCGGATGCCGACATCATACAGGCGCCGGCTGTCCTCGCGGGTGAGGAAGTTGAAGCGGCATTCGCCGACGGGGAGCGGTGCACCGGCTGAGGAGGCGAGGCAGCCGGCCCGGTCGCAGAGGCGCTTCACCTGCTCGGCCAGCAGCATGTCGCAGGGGCGTGCGCGGCGGGCGGCCAGCAGGTTCATGTGATCCCGCCGCACGGAGCAATGCCGCAGGCAGGGGTCATTCACGACAACGTCCAAACGCTGCCGCCGGCTGAGGTTTTGCACCAGCGCGGGGCGCAGGGCGTCGTCGGGGTGCAGCATGGTGCGGTGATAGAGCTGCCCGAGGCGCTCGTAGAGCTCGGGGCCGCGCTTGCCGGTTTCGGCGACGAGGCGGTTGACGTGGCAGATGAGGTGCAGGTTCGGGAAGCGCGAGCGGAGCCGGCGCGCCAGTTCGTCATGGGCGACGCAGACGGCGTTGCGCTGCGGGTCGGCCTGCAGGAGCAGCTCGACGAGGCGCATGCCGTAGGGGTCTTCGAGATCGGCTTCGCTGAGGCGGGGGCGGTCGAAGATGAGGGTCAGGCCTCGGCGAAGGGCGGCGTATCGCCGGATGAGGGCGTCGGCGCGCTCGAGGCTGTAGGGGGCGCGCGGTTGGTGCCAGTCCAGGCTCCAGAGGCAGGGCGGGGCTCCGGCGAACTGGGTGACGCCCCGCGGAACGCCCATCTGCTCCAGCTGATCATGCAGGTCGCAGAGGCTGTCGTCCCAGCGGAAGGCGCCCTCGAGAATCCAGCGGGAGTCGGGCATGTCGTCGCGGATGAGGAAGTCCGTGCGGCGCCGGGCTTCGGCGCGGGTGATGATGTCTTGGTTCGCGCTCATCGTTCGGATGCGGGGCTGAGGGACTCCCAGAAGCGCACGCCGACGGCGTGCATGCTGCTCTCCGCGGGGCCGTCGCTTCGCAGGATGAGGCGGAGCAGGTCGGCCAGCAGGGGGGCGGCGTTGGCGTGCCCGCGCCCCTGAAGTTTGAAGTGGCGGAAGCCCATGTCGTACAGGGTGTTGATCTCCGGTTCGTTGAGGGCGAGAACGCGGCGCTTCTCGTCGCTGAGGAGGGTGTGGAGGTTGCGGCAGCCGTTGTTGGCCTGGGCCTGAGCGAAGCGCGAGTCGTCGTAGCTCAGGAAGTTGAGGGCCTGCTCGGAGAGGCTGCGGTAGTGGAAGGAGCGAATGGGGCAGTTGCGGATGCAATACTCGTTGACGAGCAGGATGTATTTGTCCTTGTTCTCCAGCTTCTCCAGCAGTTCGGGGCGGCGGACGTCGTCCGGGTGCACCATGACTTCGTCGTACTCGTCGGCGAGGCGGCGGTAGACGTCCGGACTGCGCTCGGGCTCGTTGTTGGTGATGTGGAGGACGGAGGAGATGAGGCGCAGGTCGGGGTACTCGCGCCGAAGGAGTTCGCGCAGGCCGTGGTTGGCGATGATGGCGGCGTTGCGCCCGGTCGGGTTGTGCCGGGTGAAGAATCGGCAGAGGGCGTGGCCGGCGGGGTCCTTGAGCTCCTGCGGCCCGAGCAGGAGGTTGGTGAAGGTGAGGTAGACGCTGATGCCCAGCTGTTCGTAGGCCAGGCCGGCCTGGCGGACGTCTTCGGCCTCGCGCATCATGTGCGAGAGGACTCGCCCGCTGTTCCAGAGGCAGAGGGGGGCGCCGTGGACGATGTGGAAGGGTTCAAGGCCCAGGGTCTCGCGGCAGAATTGATAAAAGGCCACCAGTTCGCGATCGGCGACGAAGGCTCCGGAGACGTCCCAGACGGCTTCGGTGCGATGGGGGCTCAGGTATGGGGAGACTTCCGGCATCCGCTTCGGTAGTTTAGCAGTTGACTCGCGCGTGTTCAAGCGGGAATTCGGGGGCTGTCTGAAATCATGGACACAGGGGGCAGCGGAGGGGGCAGCGGGCTCATGGGGCGAGGTCTCCCGCACTCTGCGCGCGAGGACGCCTCCGCGCTTCAGGGCATGAAGCTGCGGGTGCCGAGCCCGGGGCTGTCGGCTTGGATGTCGAGCAGTACGAAGGCGTTGTCGTCGAGGCTGTCGAGGATGTCGAAGTCGGCTTCGCTGTAGAGGGCGTGATATTCCGCGCCCCAGAGGCGGGCGACTTCGGCGAGGCTATAGGGCGGGGGCTGCACCATGAGGCGGCGCAGTTCGTCGTCGAGCTCGGGGGAGTCGGCACGCCCGGCGCCTCCGTTGTTGAGGACGGCGACGATGCGCTTGCCGGGGGCGAGCTGGGGGAGCAGGCCGGCGGCGCCGAGGTCGCGCAGCAGGGCGAGATCTCCGGTGAAGCAGCAGGCGAAGGGTGCGTCGGCGGCGTTGCCGAGGAAGGAGGCGATGGTGCCGTCGCTGCCGCTGTTGGCGGTGTTGGCGCGGAGATAGACGGTGGGGACGCGCACCTGGGCGTAGCGGTTCCAGAGCTCGGTGCAGCTGCCGCTGCCGAGGCAGAGGACATCCGCCATGCAGACGTGGTTGGAGAGGTAGCGCACCATGGCGGCTTCGGATTCCGGGGCGGCGAGCAGGGCTTCTTCAACTTGCCCGGTGTAGTGGCGGCCGGCGCGCAGCAGGCGCAGGACGTCGCCGACGTGCGGGACGTCGCCGAGGGCTTTCATGATTTGCTCGGGCTCGCCTTCGATGACGTGGCTGCGGCGGCTCAGGCCGGAGAAGCCGGTGCGGGTGATGGAGTAGACTTCGGTCTCGGGCAGGTTTTCGAGCTGTTTCCAGAAGCGGCCGGTGGGGATGTCGCCGAGGCGCAGGACGTAGGGCGGCGGGTTCTGGCAGAGGCTTTCGTCGCCGCCGTGCAGCAGCAGGGCGGAGAGCTCTTCGCGCAGGCCGCTGGAGGCTTCGGCCAGCAGGGGGACGCAGAGGGTCTGGGCCAGCCAGAGGACGGGCTCCTGCTCGGAGGGCTCGAGGGCGCCGATGATGAGCACGAGGCCTTCGCGGGCGCGGAAGCGCAGCATCTGCGAGAGCTCGACGAGGGAACCGTGGAAGCGCGGGGGGCGGGGGGCGTCGCCGAGCTCGAGGGTGCTGTAGTCGCCGCTGAGGGCGGCGCCGGCTTCAAGGCGCAGGTTGAGGTGGATGGGGAAGCCTTCGGTGAAGAGTCCGCTGAGGTCGGGGAGGTCTGAGACGGCGCAGGGCAGGGTGATGTCGAGGCTGGGGGCATACATGCCGAACATGCCTTCGTGTTCGATGCAGCCGGGTCTCGCGGCGGCGCCGGCGTGGGCGGCGGGGTCGACGGTGATGATGACGAGGGGCCGGCGCTGGTAATAGGCTTCGACGACGGCGGGGGCGAGGGCGGCGGCGGCGCTGCCGCTGCCGGCGACGATGGCGACGGGGCGGCCGGTGGCCTGCATGCGCCCGAGGGCAAAGTAGGCGGCGGTGCGCTCATCGCTCTGGCTCCAGCGGTGCACCAGGGGGCAGTCGGCCAGGGCTCGGATGACGGCGCCGTTGTGCTCGCCGGGGCAGCAGACCCATTCGGCGAGGCCGGCGATGGTGCAGCAGGTGATGAGGCTTTTCATGCAGGTGAGGGGAGGAGGCGGAAGGGGAGGAGGGGAGAGAAAGGGCTGAGGGGAAGGGCGGGCTCAGGCGCGGGGATCAGAAGTCTGCGGGGATCTGCGGGAGGTTCAGAAAGCTGCGGAAGCCGTTGAGGCCGCCGAGGAGGCCGAGGAGGCGGTGGCGGGCAGCGGGATGCACTGCCCCATGAACTTGGGCCGGCGCAGGGAGATGAGATCGTAGAGCATGGCGACGCGCGCGCCGCACTCGCGCAGGGACTGGCGCATGCGGCTGCCGCGGTTGATGCCGCGGTTGGAGGCTTCGTAGCCCTCGGCGTCCATGCCGAGGCAGCGGGCGATGGCGACGGCGCGGCGCACGTGGCCGGGCTGGCTGATGATGAGGAGGCGATCGACGCAGAAGATGTCGCGCGCACGCACGACGGAGTCGTAGGTGCAGATACCGCCGAAGTCCTCGACGATGGCGGCGGCGGGCACGCCGAGCTCGATGAGCGATTCACGCATGTCGCGCGGTTCGTTGTAGTAGGGGGTGCTGTTGTCGCCCGAGACGATGATGCAGCTGAGTTTGCCGGCGTGCCAGAGCTCCGCGGCGGCCTGCATGCGGCGGACGAAGTAGAGGTTGTTGTAGGGGCCGAGCTTTTTGGAGCAGCCGAGCAGCAGGCCGATGCGCTTCTCGCTGCCGCAGGCTTCGGGCGTGGCGTGGCAGTGCCCGGACGACATGACGCCCGTGACTCCCTGCGCCACGGCCGCGATGAGGGCGATCAGCAGCAGGGGGATGAGGGCCGCGACGATGAGTCGCTTGTAGCGGAGATGCAGCTTGAACATGGGCGAAGGGCAGTGAGGATGGGGCAGATCGGGACGGGCGGACAGCGCGATCGGTGGCGCGGGCGGGAAGCTCAGACGGGCGGCGTGAGGCGCCGGATGCCGTCGGATGCCGCCGGATGCGGGCCATCAATCGATGGGGATGACTTGGATGCGCATCGTCAGCTCGTGGGTGTCGCCGTAGCGCAGGGTGATGTTCTCTTCGGGGACGACGGTGGTCTCGACGCAGAGGAAGTGCTGCTGCTCGCCGGCGCCGAGGTCCGCCATGTCGGCGGCGAGCTTGGCGCCGGGGTTCCAGACGACGCAGGAGCCGGAGCCGGCTCGGCTGATGCGGATGCTGCGCTTCCAGCCGGGGTCGTGCAGGGTGATGTCGGCGTTCTCGGACACGGGGCAGTAGATGCGGTCGATGTGCCCGGCGGGGATGAGGGGGTCTTCGGCGTGAGGCGTCGGGTCCGCAGCGTATTCGGTGAAGGGGCACTCTTCGAGGCCGGTGAGGGCGACTTTCTCGTAGTCGCTGACGGCGAAGTAGCTGTGCATGGCGGCGGAGAAGGGCATGGCGTGCGGAACGTCCATCGTCATGAGACTCATGGTGAGCTCGTTGCCGATCTCGACGGCGAGGGCGGCGCTGGGTGTCTCGCCGTCCGTCGGCGGCAGGGCGAGCAGCAGGCGCACGCGGCCGTCTTCACCCTCCTGCTGCGAGGCGAGCTGCCAGAGGGAGGTGCGGGCGATGCCGTGGGCGGGGCGCGAGGCGTCCTGCGGGTGTTTGCCGAACCAAGGCCAGCAGAGGGGGATGCCGCCGCGCAGGGCCTTGCCCTTGCGGAAGCTGCTGCGCGGGCTCATGTAGAGCACGGGTTTCTGTCCGGTAGGGGTCCAGCTCATCAGGTGGGCGCCGTAGAGCGAGAGCTCGGCGGTGCAGAGGGCGGTGCTGATGCGGATGACGGGGAACTCGTCTCCATACGGGTATTCGGTGGTGACCATGGTTGCGTGGGCATTGTATCAGATCGCTGCGGCACTGGCAAGCGGGAAGCGGGTCATGACGCGAGCCGCGCGCGGGCGCTGAGCGGGGGCGGCGACCGCTCCCGCGCGACCGGGCCGAGCCGCGAGCGGGCGCGGTCTCAGGAGGGGAGGCCGCCGCACCGGAGGACCTTCGCGCTGAGGCGGAGGCGGAGGCTGTTGAGCGAGCCGCGGTCACCGCGCTCCGCGGCACCGCGGACGGAGCGGGCTCCGACAGGTGGGAGCGGCAGGTGGGCCGGGAGGCTCTGCCTGTTCGGCGGCAGTGGGGCGGCCGGGCGGGAGGGGAGGCCGGGGAGGTTCGTCGAGCGTCGCGATGTCTCGGTGGAGGGGTCCGCTGCCCCAGTGGGGCCGGGCATCAGGCGGGCAAGCGAGCTGCGCCGAGGGCGAGCGCATCCGACCGCGGGGGAACCATCAGGGAGCAAAAGGCCGGGCTGCGGCCTTACTGCTGCGGGTCGGTGTTGTCGCGGCCGAGGATGGCGCGCGTGTTCATGATTTCCTTGTTGTAGTAGTCGCGGTAGTTGCGCACGGGGGGAGCGGGGGTGTTTTCGCGGCGCGACTCGAAGTAGCCGCTCTCGGTCTCGCGGCGGTACTGGCTGGGATTGGTGATGAATTCACCGTCCATGCCGCTCATGCTGCGGCCCTCGAGGAAGGAGCGGCTGCTGCTCTCGCTGTAGCTCTCATGCGCGAGCCCGCGGCTGTCGTTCATGAAGTCGGGGCGCAGGTCCTTGCTGTAGCTGCTGGCCTTGCCGCCCTCATAGCTCTTGCCGCCTTCAAAGCTCTTGCGACCGTCGAAGCCGCGCCCGGCAAAGTTGCTCTCGCCGACGGAGCCGTAGCGCGAGGTGCCGAAGCGCATGTCTTTGCCGCGGGCGTTTTCCAGATCTTTCTGGTAGCGGCTGACGCGGTTGGAGACGGCTTCGGGGACGCCTTCATCATTTTTTTTGAGGCTGAAGCTCGAGTCCATGCGATCCTCGAAGCGCGACATGATGTCGGTCTCTTTGCCGGGCTCGCTTTCGTGCACCTCGTTGCCGAACTCGTCATAGACGGTTCGCACGGACTGGCAGGCGCTGAGTGCGAGCGCCAGCACCAAGGCTGTCAACGGCTTCTTCACGGCTTCAGTATAGAGGGTTCGGGGTGCGGGGGCAATCTTTTTCTGCGCTCGCGGCTGCGTCAAACCATGCCGACCATGAGGGCAGAGCGCCCGGGGCGGCGTCCGGCACGTGTCAGGCGAGGGTCAGGCGATATCCGCGGGGCAGTCGGGGCAACCGAAAGAGGCGTGTGCGGCTCTCGGGCCGCTCCGGGAAAGGCGGAGCCGAGCAGGGCCGATTCGTTCGGGCAGAGGCGAACGGGGGGTAGGTTCGGGCGGGGTCTGTTCTGGCGGGTCTTCGCTAGCGCTCCCCTGCCCCTCTCGGGCTTCGGGAGGACGGAGGGCAGCACCGTCGGGAGAGCGGTTGCCTCTCGGGCTCTGAGGAGCCGCCGCGACGAGCGGCGGTGAGCCCCCCCCCCACGTCGCGGCTCGCGAGGCCGACTCACTTGTCGGCGGGAGGGTCGCTGCTCGCATCCTCGTCATCGTCGGCGATCTCGAGGGTGCGGCGCATGCGGCGGGTGAGGAAGGGGCGCACGACGAGGCCGTAGAGCAGGTAGCAGAGGAAGATGAGCGCGGGGGCGATCCAGGGGAAGAGCACGAGGGAGCTGACGGCGACGGCGGCGGCGAGGATGGCGAGCACGGTGCCGCGCTTTTCAAAGTTGACGTGCTTGAAGCTCGGGTAGATGACGCGGCTCATCATCAGCAGGGAGACGATGGTCATGCAGACGGCCATCATGATCTGCCAGGGCTGGGCGATGACGAGGTTGCGCTTGGTGGTCAGGTCGATGACGAGGTACATGGTGCTGACGACGGCGCCGGCCGCCATCGGCACGGGGAGGCCGACGAAGTCCATGCTCTGGTTCTCCTTGCGAGGGGCGGCGGCCATGCAGTTGAAGCGCGCGAGGCGCAGGGCGGCGCAGAGCAGGTAGAGCACGGCGATGGCGTCGCCCACGTAGGTGCCGGGCAGCTTGAAGAGCACGGCGCGGGCCAGCAGCAGCGCGGGGGCGATGCCGAAGGAGACGACGTCGGCGATGGAGTCAAACTCGCGTCCGAAGGGGCCGTCGCATTTGCAGAGGCGCGCCACGCGGCCGTCGAGCAGGTCGAAGATGCAGGCGGCGAAGATGAAGTAGGTGGCCTGCTGGTAATACTCGAAGGCCTCCAGCGAGCCGTCGGGGTAGGCCATGCCCTTGAAGATGGTGAGGATGGAGAAGAAGCCGCAGAGCAGGTTGCCCGCCGTGAGGAGGTTGGGCAGAATCGGGATCTTCGGTTCGTCCGGGTAGACCGGCATTTTGTTTTTGTCCATGGCGAGGAGAGGGGGTGGAGCGAGCCGGCGGCGTCCGCGGACCGACAGCCCGCGGGTCTCAGGTGTTGCATCTGTCGCCGCCGAGGCTATTATCAGTCATTTCGGCGCGCTTGTCAATCCAACTCTTGCCGAGACTCAGGGACTCTTGTCGCCCCGCCGACAGGGTCGCCGACTGCCCTCCGAACGGCGCAGCCGTTTCCCTCGCTCCGGCGCAGTCGTTTCCCGGGCGGACGCGGCCGCTTTCGCCGTTCAGGTACGGCTGCCTCCCCGCATGTGGGCGCATATGTTGCCACATTGACAGAGGCGACCCGTTGCGCGCGCAGGGGAACCCGTTGTGCCCGCGCGAGTACACACGTTACCCTCAGGCGAGTGCGCTTGTCGCCCGTGCGGATGCGCTGTTGCCCTCCTGCGGTTGCTCGTATCGCCACCTGTGGGTGAGTCAGCCACTACCCCACGAGTGCGCCGCCATGCCGAGGAGGGCGGGGCTCTCACTCTGCCGTCAGAGCGAGCAGCCGGCGGGGAGGGAGAAACGAGTTGCGCCGGCTCCCCGGGGGGGACGGGGAGCCGGCGCTTGGGTTGGCGCGGCAGGGGGGGCTGCCGCGCTCGGGTCGCCTGATGGGGGGATCAGGCGAGGGCTTTCTGCGCGGCCTCGCGGAGGGCGGGCGCTGCGCTGAGATCTTTGCCGGAGCCGCGGGCCATGTCGGCCTTGCCGCCGCCCTTGCCACCGACGATGGGGGCGAGGCTGCGGATGAGATCCCCGGCCTTGAGGCCGGCGGCCTGCGCGCTCTCGCCGCAGTAGGCGCCGAGCATGAGGGAGCTGCCGTCATTGGCGATGAGGAAGACGGCGGCGGGGTAGTGGCGCTTGCGCAGGCCGTTGAAGAGCTCGGTGAGCAGGTCGGCGCCGCCGTCGGCTTCAATCACGGTGTTGCCGCCGCTGAGCGTTTCACTGAGCAGGGCATCGGCCATGCCGGCGGCTGCGGCGCTCTGCGCCTTGCGCAGGCGCTTCTCGGCGTCGACGGCGGCCTGTTTGAGCTCATCGGCGCAGCTGTTCCAGCGGTCGAGCAGGCTGTTGATCTCGCGGATATCGCGGGCGGCGAGCACGCGGGATTCGAGATCGGGGTCGCAGGCGGGCACGGGGTGCGCGGGCTGGCCGAGGGCCACCAGCGCCTCGTTCGCGGCGCTGAGCTTGCGCTTGTCCTCCTCCATCTCAGGCTTGCGGGACTCGAGCATGTCGCGCACGACGGCGTAGCCGGCCTCGCCGGCGGCAGCCTCGATGCGGCGCACGCCGCTGGCGATGGCGCCCTCGCCGCGAATCTTGAAGAAGCTCAGGCTTCCCGTGCTCGCGGCATGCGTGCCGCCGCAGAGCTCCATGGACACGCCGTCGAAGGCGCCGTCGTGGCCGCCGACTTGGACGAGGCGGACGACGTCGCCGTATTTGTCGCCGAAGAACTGGCAGACTTCCTTGTGGCGGCGAATCTCGCTCATGGGGTATTCGCGGCAGACGATGGGCAGGTCCTCGCGGATCCAGTCGTTGACGAGCTCTTCGACGCGGCGCAGGTCGCTCTTGGCAATGGCGCTGCTGTTGACGTCAAAGCGCAGGCGGTCGACGTCCACCAGCGAGCCCTGCTGGGCGATGTCGTCGCTGATGAGCTGGCGCAGGGCGCGGTGCAGCAGGTGGGTGGCGCTGTGGTGGTTCTCGACGGCGCGGCGGGCGGCTGCATCGATACTCAGGCGCACGCGGTCGCCGACGCGGGGACGCACTCCCTCGGAGGCGGCGATGAGGTGGGCACGGGCGCGGCCGATCTGCTGCACGCCGATGACGGCGGCGGTGTCGCCGCCCAGCTGCAGGGTGCCGCTGTCGCTCACCTGGCCGCCCATCTCCGCGTAGAAGGGGGTCTTGTCCGTGATGATGCAGAGGGTGCCGTCGGCTTCGTGCACCTCGGTGACGGTGGCCTCGGTGCTGTCCTCATCGTAGCCGGTGAAGGCGGTCACGCAGTCGGTGTGCAGATCCAGCGCGCGCACGATCTGCTTTTTCTGCGCGGCCTTGGCGCGGCTGCGCTGCTCTTGCATGAGCTCTTCAAAGCGGTCGGCGTCGACGCTCAGGCCGCGCTCGCGGGCGAGCAGCTCGGTGAGGTCGATGGGGAAGCCGTAGGTGTCGTAGAGCTTGAAGGCGAAGTCGCCGCTGATGCTGCCTGCGCTGCTCACCTCGCGGTCGAAGAGCTCGAGGCCGCGGTCGAGCGTCTCGTTGAAGCTGGTCTCTTCGCGCAGCAGCACGTCCTTGATGGCGGCGGTGCGCGCGGTCAGCTCGGGGAAGACGCCGCCCATCTCGGCGGCCAGCGTGTCGACGAGCTCGGAGAGGAAGGGCTTTTCGAGGCCGAGGGTGCGACCGTAGCGCACGGCGCGCCGCAGGATGCGGCGCAGCACGTAGTTGCGCCCGCTGTTGCCCGGCAGGATGCCGTCGGCGATGCTGAAGCTCAGCGTGCGGATGTGGTCGGCGATGACGCGGAAGGCGATGCTCTCGCGCAGCGTGGCGCGGTTCTCCTCGGTGGCGTCCTGCGGGTAGATGTCCGCATAGCGGCGCCCGGAGATCTCCTCGAGGCGGCGGAAGAGGGGGCGGAAGATGTCCGTGCTGTAGTTGGAGATGCGCTTGCTGAAGTCCGTGAAGCCCTTGGTGCACTGCATCATGGCGCAGGCGCGCTCAAAGCCCATGCCGGTGTCGACGTGGCGGGCGGGCAGGTTGCGGAAGCTGCCGTCGCTCTCGGCGTTGTACTGAATGAAGACGAGGTTCCAGATCTCGATGCACTGGTCGCTGTCCTTGTTGACGAGGCTGCCGCGGGTGTTGCCCTCGGGCGTGAGGTCGACGTGCAGCTCGGAGCAGGGGCCGCAGGGGCCGGTCTCGCCCATCATCCAGAAGTTGTCGTGCACGTTGCCGTTGACGACGTGCACCTTCGGATCCAGCCCCTTGGAGGCAAAGAGGGCCGCCCAGGTGTCGTAGGCCTCCTGATCGAACTCACCGGGGTCGCCGGCGGCCTTGTCGGGGCAGTAGACGGTGGCGTAGAGGCGCTCGACAGGGAAGCCCCAGCGCTCGACGATGAGCTCCCAGGCCCAGCTGATGGCTTCCTTCTTGAAGTAGTCGCCGAAGGACCAGTTGCCGAGCATCTCGAAGAAGGTGTGGTGGTAGGAGTCCTGCCCGACATCTTCGAGGTCATTGTGTTTGCCGCCGGCGCGGATGCACTTCTGCGTGTCAGTGGCGCGCGCGGGCTTCCACGGGGGTGTGAACACGCCGAGGAAGTAGGGCACAAACTGGTTCATGCCGGCATTGGTGAAGAGCAGGCCCGGGCTCTGCGGCATCAGCGAAGCCGAGGGGACGATGGTGTGCTGCTTCTCGGCAAAGAAGTCCAGGAAGCTCTGGCGGATTTGCGCTGCGGTCATCATAACGGTTGGTGCAAAGGCTTCGGCACGCGCGGGTGCCTGCGAGGGAGCATACACCTGATACGCCCGGCTGTAAAGCCTATTCTCCGCTCACGGGCAAGCTTGGGCTCTCGGCAAGGTGGCTCAAGTCCACGAGCTTGCCCCCGACCTTGCGCCGCTGAGGGGCTCGCCGGGGGCCGACAAGATGCAAGGCAGGAGGCGCGGCATCGGGCCAGCGCAGGCGCGGCCAAGGCTCGGAGGGCTCGCCCTGCGCGCTTCACTCGAGAGCATCTCGCGCCGAACTCAGCGGCCGGCGCCTTCGGGAAGGGCGTCGCTCTGCTCTTCGGCGGGGCGGGCGTTGCTGCTGGTGACGAGGTAGACGCCGCCGAAGATGAGGACGACGGCGAGACCCTTGACGAGGTTGAAGGAGTCGAGCCCAAGGGCGACGGCGACGAGGCAGGCGACGAGCGGCTGCACGTAGTTATACATGCCGGCGACGGTGGGGCGCAGGTTTTTCTGGCCGACGACGATGAGCATGTAGGCGAGGAAGGTGCCGCAGATGACGATGAAGAGCAGGCCGCCGACGTCCTGCAGCGGCAGCTCCGCCCAAGGGACCTGCGCCATCTGCCCGGCCGTGAAGGGGAGGGTGCAGATGAAGGAGAAGGTGAACATCCACTTCATCAGGGTGACGAGGGAGTATTTGTTCACGAAGTTTTTGTAGAGGACGATGTAGAGCGCATAACAGAGCTGCGCCAGCAGCACGAGCAGGTCTCCCCAGACGGCGGTGTGCGGGGCGGCGGCAGCGGATGCACCCTGCTGCGTGCCGCCGAGGATGAGCAGCAGCGCGCCGCCGGCGCCGGCGGCGATGCCGAGGATCTTGCGCCCGTGATGCGCTCGCGGAGGATGAAGGCGGCGAGCACGAGCGCCCAGAGCGGCATGCTGGTGGTGATGATGGAGGCGTCACCGGGGGTGCTGAGGCTCACGCCGAGGATGAAGCAGCCCTGATTAAAGACGATGGCGATCAGCGAGGCGGCGAAGAGGGAGAAGAGGTCGCGCGGGCTGACGTGCTCCGGCTTGGTGAAGAGGGAGGCGATCCAGAAGAGCAACATGGCGCCGCCGACGCGCAGCTCCGTAACGACGAAGGGGGTGACGAAGCTGCCGGCCATGACCATTTTAGAGATGGGCGACATGAGGCCCCACATCGTATTCGCCCCGAGCATGGAGGCGTGTCCGTTCCAACATATCCGTTCCATTGCAGCGTTTTTTCGGGCAGCCAACGTAGCGCGTTTCCCAGAGCTGTCAAGGCCTTTTGCGAAAAAAAATCCCCGCAGCTTCGAGGGCGGTTGCAGGGCGGAACCCGCGTCCGCAGCGGCTGCGGAGCTCCGATCGGCAGGGAGGGAGATGTAGAGGTACGCAACGAAAGAGGCCGCGCAATCGGGAGGGGAATTCACCATTCGTGGGCCGAAGGCTTGCCAACTGCGCTTTTCCGACCTACCAGAGGCTACATATTGCTTGACAAACGGGGAGCAAATCGCGAGAATTCACGCATTCCATGCCGCACGCTGCCGCTACGTCCTCTCTCTATCCCTCGCAGTTCATCGACACCCGATGCACGATTGTCGAGCGCTTTGCGCCTACGGCTTACCGGGCCACGCTGCCCAACGGCAAGCCGACAGTGGCCTTTGTGCAGCGCCGCGAGGCCGCTCTGCTGGACAGCATCCGCCCGGGCGATGTCGTCGAGGTGACGATCAACCCGGCGGACTTCGACCGCGCCCGCATTCGCGCGCTGGCGCGCAGCTGAGCGGCATCAGCCCGGCCTCCGAAGGCGGCTTCCTCACCTGCGCCGCCCCTCGGATTCGCACCAGCTCCGCGCTCTGGCTGTTCGACGTCCTTCCTCTCTCCGCTCGGATACCGATTAGCACCCCCTTTCCTCATCACCGTTCGTTTCTCTCATGTCAGGCAAACGCAACTTGTTCCTGAATCTCCTGCCGGCCCTCGACCTTCTGCTCGTCTGGCTGTGCATCTGGTTCGCTCCGCATCTCATCAACGACTGGCTGGCTGAGCCGCTGGGCTGGCAGCCAAACCGCGAGTACCAGCTGCTGAGCGTGGCGCCCTTTCTCGGCGGAGTGGCGCTGGTGCTCGTGCCCGTTGTACTGCATCTGGTCGGCTTTTACCGCAAACAGGGCCTGCAACGCGTCTCCACGGCCATAAAGCAGATCGGCACCGTGGGCATCTATTACCTCTGCGCGCTGGCGCTCTATCAGACGATTTCCCCGCTCTCGCCCGAGTCCAACCACGTCATTCTGGTGAGCATCGTCGATGTGGCCCTCGTGCTCTTCCTGCGCTACTACGTGACGCGCAGCCTGCGCCTCTGCATCGGCAGCAGCACCACGTCGCGCATTCCCGTGCTGCTCATCGGTCAGGATGAGCCGGCCATCGACAAGGGCTGGGAGTCCCTTCCGCCCTTCTGGAAGCGCAGCCTGCACGTCGTCGGCAAGGCGACGGCCGGAGCTGACGCCGATGAGATTCAGCCGATCATCGAGAAACATCACGTGCAGCAGTGCATCCTCTTCGGCGGGCTCGGCGCCTACAGCAGCAACAGCGACATTCTCATGCTCTGCGAGGTGCAGGGCATCGACGTCTACATCCACCTGCGAGAAGACCAGCCCGTTACCCTGCGCGCCGACATCACAGACATCGGCGAACAGCGCCTGCTGGTGCTGACGTCCACCCCCGTCTACTCCTGGGCGCGACTCGTCAAAGCGCTCATGGATCGTCTGCTGGCCCTGCTGCTGCTCATCTGCAGCCTGCCCTTCTGGATCATCGCGGCCATCGGCATCAAGATCAGCGACCCCAAGGGCCCGATCTTTTACCGCCAAATGCGCTCGGGGCTCTACGGAAAGCCCTTCTCCATGTGGAAGTTCCGTTCGATGTACACCGACGCCGAGGCACGCCTCGACGAAGTGAAGGCCCAATACGGCAATGAGATGAGCGGGCCCATCTTCAAGCTGACGAATGACCCGCGCATCTTCCCCTTCGGCCACTTCATCCGCAAGACCTCCATCGACGAGCTGCCTCAGCTGCTCAACATCCTCAAGGGGGACATGAGCATCGTCGGCCCGCGCCCGCTGCCCGTGTATGAGACGGCGAAGTTCCCCGACGTGGCGCACCGCCGCCGCCTCAGCGTGCGCCCCGGCCTCACCTGCTTCTGGCAGATTGAGGATCGCAGCGACAACGGCGACTTCGACAACATGATCAACAAGGACCTCAAGTACATCGACAACTGGAGTCTCTGGCTTGACGTCAAACTCTTCCTGCGCACCATCCCCGCCGTTCTCTTCGGCAAGGGAGCCAAGTAACGGGCCCGGCCCCATGCTCCACATCGTTCTCTATCACCCCGAGATCCCGCACAACACGGGAGCCGCCGGACGGCTGGCCGTGGCCACGGCCTCGCGCCTGCACCTCATCCGCCCGCTGGGCTTCAGCCTCGATGAGAAACACCTGCGCCGCACGGGGCTCGACTACTGGCCGCACGTCGACCTGCGCGTCTGGGATACGCTCGAAGAGCTCGAGGCCGCCGCCGAGCCCGGCGCCCGCTTCTGGTACCTTTCCACGAAGGCGCAGCACAGCCTCTGGGAGCCGACGCTTCCGCTGAGCGACGGCGACTACTTCGTCTTCGGCCCCGAGTCGCGCGGCCTGCCCGAGAGCCTGCTGCAAGCCCACCCCGACCGCGCCCTGCGCATCCCCATGCCCGGCCCGCACGCGCGCTCGCTCAACCTCGCCACCTCCGTCGCCATCACCCTCTACGAGGCCCTGCGCCGGCTGACGGCACCCGCCTGAGCGCCGCACACCCCCTCACCGCCCCCGCCGACCCCACCTGCCCGCCACCGTGAAAAACATCGTCTACTTCGACCTCGAAACTCGGCGCTCCGCCGCGCAAGTCGGCGGCTGGAGCCCCGAGGCCTGCGCCCGCATGGGCATCTCCGTCGCCGTCACCTACTCCTCCCGCGACGACGCCTACCACATCTACACCGAAGACCAGGCCGCGGACCTCATCGCCGAGCTTCAGGGCGCCGACCTCGTCGTCGGCTACAACCACATCGGCTTCGACTACGCCGTCCTTCAGCCCTTCGCCTTCTGGAACATCGCCGGCTGCACCCGCAACCTCGACCTCTGCACCTACCTCAGCGGCATCACCGGTCACCGCCTCAAGCTCGACTCCGTCGCCAAGGTCACCCTCGGCGGTTGCTCCAAGACCGCCGACGGCACCGACGCGCTCCAGTGGTGGGCCGAGTACGAGAAGAGCAAGGATCCCGAGCTCATGCTCAACATCGCCAAATACTGCTGCTTCGACGTCAAAGTCACGCGCGAAGTCCACCGCTTCGGCGCCCGCGAGGGCTACGTCCTCTTCGACGACAAAGAGGGCAAAACCGTGCGCGTCGACGTCGACTGGAGCCTCGACTGAGTCCCGGCGCCTTCCCGCAGCCGCAGCCTCGGGCAGCGCCCACCTGTCCACTCCTCACGCTGGCGCAATCAGCCTCCCACGCCGCACCCGTCCGCCCGAAGCTCCGCCTCTCCCCGACCGCCCCCGCATCTCGCATCCCGGCCCCAACCTCGCAGGCGCCTCTGCCACCCTGAGCCGAGCCCCCGGCCTTCTCTCCCCCCTTCCTCGCCAAAGCCTCCGACTCACTCCGAACACCCCGCCTCTCCGGCTCTCTCTCCTCCAAGCCCTCTCCACCTCACACCTTCTCTCCCCCCCCCCTCTCCGCCCGCGCGCCGCAGCAACCGCTGCGAGCCCCTTTCTCCGCGCTTGCTTCGAGCCCTCTCAGCCCCCCGCGCCAAGCCCCTCTCTCCCCCGCCTGATCGGTCCCCGGCGCCGCCGCTCAAGAAAGTTTACAACTTCGCATAATTTTTTGAACATTTTTCACCCCAACCCTGTCTAAGACGCCAAGATGAATAATAACCTCACCACAAAATTTATGGAAGCCCTGCAGGCCGCACAGCGCAGCGCGCAGTCGGCCGGGAGGGCTCAGATCTACCCGGCGGAGCTGATGCTGGCTCTCGTCCAGCAGGAGGGCGGCGTGCTCGCCTCGGTGCTGAACAAGGCCGGCGTTGACCCGAAGCGCCTGTCGGCTGAGATGGAGAGCCTGCTGCAGAAGCAGCCCCGCCAGCGCGGCGGCGTCGCGCAGAGCCCCGGCCTGAGCCAGGAGCTCGACCGCGACCTCAACGCGGCTGAAGAAATGCGCCGCCAGATGAAGGACGACTACCTGAGCGTCGAGCACTTCGTGCTGGGCGTGATGCGCGAGGACGCCGAACTGACGCGCGCGCTCGAGGCCGCCGGCCTCACCCAGGCCAAGTACATGCAGGCGCTCAAGGAGGTCCGCGGCAACCAGCGCGTCACCGATCAGGACCCGGAGGAGAAATACCAGACGCTGGAGAAATACGGCACGGACCTCACCGCCCGCGCGCGTCAAGGCAAGATTGACCCCGTCATCGGCCGTGACTCCGAGATTCGCCGCGTGCTGCAGATCCTCTCGCGCCGCACGAAGAACAACCCCGTGCTCATCGGTGAGCCGGGCGTGGGCAAGACGGCCATCGCCGAAGGCCTCGCGCGACGCATCGTCAACGGCGACGTGCCCGAGAGCATGAAAGGCAAGCGCCTCATCTCGCTGAACATCGGCTCGATGCTCGCCGGCGCGAAATACCGCGGCGAGTTCGAGGAGCGACTCAAAGCCTTCATCAAGGAAGTCACGGCGAGCAACGGCGAAATCATCCTCTTCATCGACGAGCTCCACACCCTGGTGGGCGCCGGTGCGGGCGGTGACAGCTCGATGGACGCCGCAAACCTCCTCAAGCCCGCGCTGGCGCGCGGCGAGCTGCGCACCATCGGCGCGACCACCCTCGATGAGTACCGCAAGTACATCGAGAAAGACGCGGCCCTGGAGCGCCGCTTCCAGCCCGTCTACGTCGCCGAGCCGAGCGTCGAAGACACCATCGCCATTCTGCGAGGCCTCAAAGAGCGCTACGAGGTGCACCACGGCGTGCACATCACCGACGGCGCCCTCGTGGCCGCCGCCACCCTGAGCAACCGCTACATCACGGACCGATTCCTGCCCGACAAGGCCGTCGACCTCGTTGACGAGGCCGCCGCCCGCCTGAAGATCGAGCTGGACTCCATGCCCAGTGAAATCGACGAGCTCAACCGCTCGGCCATGCAGCTGGAGATGGAGCGCCAGGCCCTCGCCAAGGAGAAGGACGAAGACTCGCGCCAGCGGCTGGAGAAGATCACCCGCGACCTCGCCGACACCAAGGAGAAGGTCGAGGCCATGATCGCCCAGTGGAAGAGCGAGAAGGAAGTCGTCACCAAGGCCCGCGACGCCCAGAAAAAGATCGACACCCTGCGCACGGAAGCCGAGCAGGCCCAGCGCAAGGGGGACCTCGGGCGCGCCTCGGAAATCCTCTACGGCGAAATCCCGGCGGCCGAAGCGGCCTCGAAAGAGGCGCGCGCGGCGCTCACCAAGCTGCAGAGCAGCGGTGACGGCCTGCTGAAGGAAGAGGTGACGGAGAGCGACATCGCCAAGGTCGTCTCGACCTGGACGGGCATCCCCGCAGCGCGTCTGGCGGAGGGCGAGCGCGAGAAACTCCTGCACATGGAGGAGCGCCTCGGCGAGCGCCTCATCGGCCAGAAGCAGGCCGTCAAGGCCGTGGCCGACGCCGTGCGCCGCTCGCGCGCCGGCCTGCAGGACGAGCACCGTCCGCTCGGCTCCTTCATCTTCCTCGGCCCGACGGGCGTCGGCAAGACGGAGCTGGCCAAGGCCCTCGCGGA
Source organism: uncultured Akkermansia sp. (assembly GCA_900548895.1). Classification (GTDB taxonomy): domain Bacteria; phylum Verrucomicrobiota; class Verrucomicrobiia; order Verrucomicrobiales; family Akkermansiaceae; genus Akkermansia; species Akkermansia intestinavium. Next base: position 36,250 of record URLZ01000008.1, on the reverse strand, counting down.
GTTCCTCTTCGACGACGAAGCCGCCATGGTGCGCATCGACATGTCGGAGTACATGGAGAAGCACAGCGTCTCGCGACTCATCGGAGCGCCTCCGGGATACGTCGGTTACGATGAAGGCGGCCAGCTGACGGAAGCCGTGCGCCGCCGCCCCTACAGCGTCGTGCTCTTCGACGAGATCGAGAAGGCGCATCCGGACGTCTTCAACGTCCTGCTGCAGGTGCTCGACGACGGGCGCATCACCGACGGTCAGGGTCGCACGGTCGACTTCACGAACACCGTGCTCATCATGACGAGCAACATCGGCAGCCAGTTCATCCTCAACGAGCAGGATGCCGCCGCCCGCAACACCAAGGCGCTGGATGCCCTGCGCGGGCACTTCCGCCCCGAGTTCCTCAACCGCATCGACGAGATCATCATCTTCGATCGCCTCGAGGGCCCGGATCTGAAGCGCATCGTCAACATCCAGCTGCGCCGCGTCCACAAGCGCCTCGCGGCCCGAGGCCTCAAGCTCGAGCTCAGCGACGCCGCCGCCGAGCTGGTGGCCGAGCACGGCTACGACCCCGTCTACGGTGCCCGTCCGCTCAAGCGCGCCATCCAGCACGACATTCTGGACCCGCTCAGCCTCGCCATCCTCGAAGGCCGCTTCCCGGAGGGCAGCACGATCCACGTCGACGTGCACGACGGCGCCATCGTCTTCAACTGAAGCTGAGCACCCGCAGCGGCATCTCACCTCACCACAGCCCGGCCACTCGGCCGGGCTGTTTTGTTTCTCGCCCCCGCTGCGCCCCGGCTAGGACAAAGCACGCGACGTGCTCCCAAGTCAGGAGCAGGTCGCGCGAAAAGCAGCAGGCGCGAGCACGGGAGGACACCTACTCCCTCGGCAGGAGAGAACTAAGGCTCTGCACAGGGAAGAATGCTTCCTCTCATGAAAAATGGTCTCCTTTTATTTGCCCGTCAACGCACGACGAATATTCGAGAACATATGCTGCAGTTTTCTGACATACTTCCGGCGCAGAAAATAGAGCCGATCCTGCATCGGGCAATGCCTGAGATCCTTGATTTTGAAGATCCAATTCACACGACTATCCTCAGCGTAGTGCCTCGTTTCTCGGAACCGCAAAAGAATCGGTTCCCATTCTGCCAATCGGAAATCTTTACTCAAAGCTAACATAGTTCTCCGATTTCGAACGGGATGCAGCGACGACATGTCGAATCCGTAGCGCGTGGGGTCTTCGCCCTCCGCCAAGATGCCATACATCGTCCTGAGGCATTTTTCGCATTGGCTGCAATTCTTGCCACCCGAGGTAATCCAACACACCCTCAACTGAGGATATGCCCCAGTGCAGTGGGCATACTCAACGATGGATTTGAGCTTCCGTTGCCGATTCCATTCATACCCGTCATGAACAACGGAAGAGGAAGCCCAGCGCACCTTTTCATCAATAGTGGGATCACTGCCGCAGATCACTTGGTCATGACTTGTGAACGAACTAGCGATATACACGGTCTTGAAGCGACGACAGAATGCCATAGGTGCTGCGTGCCCGATCAACCCGATGCCGCACTGATACCCTAACCAATAGTTATAACCGGAAACCTTCACAAGATTCGTCAGCTCACCCTCCCGGAGGAAGGTGCGAAAATTCGACGTAATGAACACCGGCTCCGGCAAATCAAACTGCCGGGCCGTCTCCAGCGTATGATCATGCACCACCTGCCAGCCCTCCTCATCGGTGAGCTTGACATCCGATCCTCGCATCGTCAGCAGGATCGGCTTCTCCTCGCGGTGGCGAATGAGCGTCGCGAAAGCATCAACGCCGCCGCTGAAGAAGGCGGCTACCTGCTCCGAGGGTGAGACATCATGCTCCTCAAGCTCGTCCACCTCCACGCGTCCCTTGAACGTCAGCATGGGCGACATGTCAGCATATCCCTTCTTAATCTCCGGGATGCTCTCATAAAAGACTCGATCGAGGCGAGGCACCTGCAAGACGGCATCCGTCAACCAGATGATCGGGAGCACGTTCGTGATGAAGGGAATCACCAGAATACCCTCAGGCACCCCCGAGATATCCTGTGAATACTTCACACGAAAAACGTGCGGCTCATTGAAATAGCGATTTAGGTTCGCACTCAGAGAAAAGGCGACCGTCAGGGAGCGGGAGTCTGCAGAGACGGAATCGACACGGAGGAATGATGGAGTCATGGGTGATCAGGTGAGAGTGAGTCAAGTGCATCAGGACCGAGACAGCCGCCGGCGCAGACGGCGCCTCCACTGTTTCATGGTTGAGCTGCATTGTTTGCGGGCCGATTTCAGCTTCGCCCAACACTGCCGTAAAACGACCAGCCAGAGCGGGTTCAAACGCTTCCACGCTGCTCTGAGCTCCGGAGTCAGTTCGGCGTGCGCCAACAGATGCACCCAAGGCGCATCGCTGAGGGAAAGCCGGTAGACCCCGCTGAGTTTGCCATATGAGTTATCGAGCATATACACCTCCAACCCCGCCAAGTAGGCCATAATGCAGACATGCAGACGATCCGACACAATGACATCCGCCTGTTTGAGGGCCGAGGAGAACTGCCGAAGGATCTCAGCGTTGTAGGCCATATCCCGAGCCTCAGTGTAGGGGATCACGGCCGACAAATCAAAAGAGATCTCCGACATGTACGCCACTTCCTTTTCCGCATCGCGACGCAAGAGAAAGGCCACTCGGCGGGGCTTCCCCTGTTCCGTCATCATCACGGAGGCCCGTCGAACGCCCGCTCTCATTTTGCGAAAGAGGCCCCTCTTGATGCGACGTGCCATCCGGCACTCCTCGTCGGAGGTGGGCTTGATGGACGAGAGCTCCGTTGGCGGTAGCTCCTCCTCGCGGAACTCGAAAGCCATGTCGTCGGCCAAATAGCAGTGGCTCCGGGGTGCAGCTTTCCGGCAGTATTCGAACGTCTGATGGTCTCGGCAATACAGGTGGTGCCTTTGGTCGAGCTTCCCCATCAGTTCGTCAAGACCGTATATGCTGTGAGGCAGAATCACGCATTCGGAGATTCGCGGATCGGCAAAAAACTCAGCAAGTTCATCCTGATGAGGGCTCCACAGGGGAATAAGCCTCCCGCCTCCACCGAACACCAAAACATATTTCTCCGGCAAATTCCTTTCGTCGTACTCGCGAAAGTTGATTCCGTTTCGTCTGAAAAACTGTCGTGAAGCCTCCGCAATTAACAAATCTCCCAAGTTCCCGGGATTCGGATAAAAATAAAAAGTCCCCAGAGACTTCAAATGGGTGATCAGGGCTTCGTGCATGGGTCTGTTTTGCTAGGGCCAGTACGCTTAATTCGTCAGGAACATTGAGGAGCGATTCTTCAGGGCAAGAGGAGGAAATCAGAACGGGCTCATGCGCGGCACCTGAACTTTGCGTTCATTTTAGAGAGCTGCAAGAATGATGTATGACAGAGAACGTGAGGGAAGCTCACCACCGAACTCATTCTATAGGCTCGGCATCAGGCTGTCAAGCAAAACAAATGGGTTAAGGTTTCCGATTTCTTCCCAAAGCAGAGAGACTCACCTTCTCTCGCCCCAGCGTTGACAAAGCGCCCCCCCTGCGCTAGTATCACAGAAGCGAGCTCGGATCCCCATGATGCCCCACCCCCACAACTCCCCCAGCCCCCTTTCCCCTCACCAACGCAGCCCCCGCAGTCTCCGCGGCCCCGTCGGATCCATCAGCCTCCACGCCGTCGGAACGATCGCGACCGTCGGTCTCGGGCTGTTCAGCGCCCTGCTCTCCCTCTCCGCCGCCGAAGCGGCCTCTGCCGCCCTCTCAGGAGCATTCCCCGCCGCCCCCTCAACCGACGCTGCGGGCGGCTCCGCACCCGGCGCAGCCACCACAGACAAAGCCGCCGGAGCCACCGCAGCCGCCGGAGCTGCCGGGCAGGATACCGCCTCATCCGACGCTCAGGAGGACAAGGACGCCGACCTGCGTGCGCTCGACCTCAGCCAACTGAGCGACGACGAGCTCGCCATGCTGCGCCGCCGCGCCGAGGCCGGCAGCGCGCTTGCCGACTGCCTGCTCGGCGACCTGAGCTACATGCAGGCCAGCGATGAGAGCATCCCCGACGAAGCCGTGCAGCACTACCGCCGCGCCGCCGAGCGCGGCCTCACCGAGGCCATGGTCAAGCTCGCCATCTGCTGTGAGGCCCTCGACACCGACGCGGGGGATGCCGAGGCCGTCGGCCTGCTGCGCCGCGCCGCAGACCGGCGCGACGCGCGCGCCCTCTACCTGCTCGCCTGCTGTTACCTCGAAGGCATCGGCGTGCCCGCCTCCAACGTCCTCTATTACGCCTACCTGCAGGAGGCCGCGGCCCAGGGCAGCCTCGAGGCCTGTTGCAGCCTCGGCAGCTGCTGCGAGTTCGGCATCGGCACGCCCGAAAACAAGCCGGCCGCCCTCGCCTGGTACCGCAAGGGAGCCGAGGGCGGCGACCCCGAGGCCTCCTACAACCTCGCCCTCTGCCTCGAGAACGGCATCGGCACCGACGCCGACCCCTCCGCGGCCTTCAGCGCCATGCAGAGCGCCTGCGAGGGCGGCTACACCCCGGCCTACGCCGCCCTCGCGCTCTATTACCGCCACGGCATCGGCACCGACGCCGATGAACGGAAGGCTCTGGACTGCATCAATGCCGGCGCCGAGGCCGACGACCCGACGGCCCTGCTCTACCGCGGGCTCTGCTACGCCGAGGGCATCGGCGGCATCAGCGCCGAGGAAGCCTACCGCTGCTTTGCCGCGGCGGCCGAGCAGGACTACTACGAGGGCTACGTCTTCATGAGCATCATGCTGCGCTACGGCGTCGGCACCGAGGGCAGCGCCGCGCGCGCCCAAGAGTGCTACAGCCGGGCCGTTGAGCTCGCGAGCGAAGAGGAGGCCTACGCCCTCTTCAGCTCCGAGCCCGGGCTGCTGCTCGACAGCGCCTGCGCCGCCGTCGGCCGCGACACCATGGCCGAGGACAACGCCCCCTCCGCGAGCACGCCCGACACCGCTGCCGAGAGTACCCCTGACTCCGCAGCGGCAGACGGTCCCGACTCCGAGGGTACCGCCTCCGCTGCCGCGACGGGCAAAGCGGGATCCGAGACCACCACCGCCAGCTGAGGGGCTGCCCCGCCCGCCGGGGCATGCGGCAACGCACCAACACGGCAGCGCGCCGCTTCGCGGTTTCCGGCACACCGGCTTCCCGTATATCAGCCTCCCGCCCATCGGCCTCACCTCTGAGCACACTCCCCGGCCCACCGCAGCTCTGCGCCGTCGATCCTCGCCGCCGCTCAGGAGCGAGCGAAGCCGCGAAACAGCGCGCAATTTGCTTGCCGTCGCCCCCGCGCCTGTGCTAGCATGAGAGCATGATGCCCCCGTGCCCCCACCCGTCGCTCCTGCTCGCCCTCGCCCCCCTGCTGCTCTGCCCCGCGGCCCTCGCAGACGGCGACCGCCCGGCGGAAGGCACGGAGCCGCCCCCTCTGCCCCCCACGGGCGTCTGCCAGCGCACCACGGGCCCCATCACCATCGACGGGCGCGCCGACGAGCCGGACTGGCAGGCCGCCATCCCCTTGAGCCCGCTGAGAGACATCGAGGGCGGCGCCATCGACGATGAGACCCGTATCCGCCTGCTCTGGGATGACCACTACCTCTACGTGCACGCCGAGATGCCCGAGCCGCACCTGCGCGCCACCCTCACCGAGCACGACTCCGTCATCTACCGCGACCCGGACTTTGAAATCTTCATCGACCCGGACGGCGACGGCCTCAACTACATCGAGTGGGAGGTCAACGCCCTCGGCACCACCTGGGATCTCTTTCTGCCGCGCCCCTACCGCCACGGGGACAACCTCGTGCTGCACGACTGGGAGATGCCCGGCCTGCGGCACGCCGTGCAGCTCCGCGGCACCCTCAATGACCCGAGCGACGTCGACGAGGGCTGGAGCGTCGAAGTCGCCATCCCCTGGCGCAGCATCCTCTCGCACGGCACCCAGCCGCGGCAGGACGTCGCCCCGCAGCCCGGCAGCAGCCTTCGCCTGAACTTCTCTCGCGTCAACTGGCGCATCATCCCCGATGCCGCCGCCCCCGGCGGCTACCGCAAGCAATGCGACGCCAGCGGAGCACCGCTGCCCGAGAGCAACCACGTGTGGGCCCCCACCGGCCTCATCAACATCCACCTGCCCGAGCACTGGGGAGAGATCCGCCTCAGCGGGCAGCCCGCCGGCACATGGGAATCCTTCCTGCCCGGGCCGGACGAAGACCTGCGCCTCGCACTCTACCGCATTCTCAACGCCCAGCTCGCGCGGCGCGGCCGCACCGGCAGCTTCGCCACCACGCCCGAGCAGCTCGCGGAGGAGGGCTGCCCGCTGCCCCCGCAGGCCGAGCTGGCCCTGGCGCGCGATGACTTCTTTGTGATCGAGGCGCGCAGCGCGCGCACGGGCAGCCTCTGGCGGCTCGACAGCGAGGGGCGCCTGAGCCGCAGCGAGCCCAGCGTTGAACAGCCCGACATCTGCCTCTGGCTCTCCGGCAGCGAAGAGCGCAGCGAAGCCGACTGGGCCCGGCGCTTCGCCGCCCTGGCCGAGGCCGGCGTGAGCACCCTCATCATCGGCGGCGACAACGACAGCCTCCGGCGCCTCGCCCCGCTGGCGCGCCGCGCCGGACTGCGCGTCTACTCCTGGTTCTGGGCCCTCAACCGCCCCGGCGACGCCGAGGCCCTGCGCCACCCGGACTGGTACGTCGTCAACCGCGACGGGCACTCCTGCCACAGCGAAGAGCACCGCCCCTACGTCGACTATTACCAGTTTCTCTGTCCGAACAACCCCGAGGTGCGCAGCCACCTGCTGCGCCTCGTCCGCGAGCAAGCGCAAATCCCGGGCATCGACGCCGTGCAGCTCGACTACCTGCGCCTGCCCGACGTCATCCTCCCCCGCGCCCTGTGGAAGACCTACGGCCTCGTCATGGATCGCGAGCTGCCCGCCTACGACTACTGTTACTGCCCGCACTGCCTCGCGCGCTTCCGGCAGCAGCAGGGGCGCGACCCGCTCAGCGACCCCACGCAGGATGAGGCTTGGCGCGAGTTTCGCCTCGCGAGCGTCGCCGAGCTCGGCAACCTGCTCTGCGACGCCATCCGCCGCTGCAACAAGCGCGCCGCCTGCGCCGTCTTTCCCTCCCCATCCCTCGCCTCCCGCCTCGTGCGTCAGGACTGGAGCCGCCTGCGCCTCGACCTCGCCCTGCCCATGACCTATTACAGCTTCTACGCCGAGGGCCGCGACTGGCTCCCGAGCATCCTCCGCGAGGCGCAGCGCGAGACCGACGGCCGCATCCCGCTCGCGCCCGGCCTGCACCTGCCAGACGTCAGCCCCGATGAGCTCCCGCGCGAGCTCGACCTCCTCTACCGCGCCGGCGCCCGGCACATCGCCCTCTACAACGCCGACGAGCTCACACCGGCGCACGCCGCCGCCCTGCGGCAGTGGCTCGATGCCCTGCGCAGCCACCGGCGCCCCGAAGCCGAGCCCCGGCGCTGACGCACCACCGCCCCCGAGCATCCCCCGGGCACCCTCCCGCAGCCTTCCGCACGCCTTCCCGGCGCCGCCCGCAGCCTCGCCGAAGACGGCGGCACGAAGCCCCCGAGGCGCCAGAAAAGCCCTCGAAATTACACTTGCCAATCCATCAGATTTAGCGTATTATCAGCGCTGCGCCGCTCTCTCTCCGCGCGAAACAACTCTCGAAGGAAGCGAATTTCCGCGGCGCAAGGCATCTTACACCACCATGAACAGCGTCAAAAAGAACTTCATCAAGATCCTCATCGTCCTGCTGGTCAGCGCCGGCACCCTATTCGTACCCTTCGGCTCCATGGGGCTTGAAATCAACGCCCTGCAACAAGGCGTCATCGCACTCTTCGTCATGGCCGCCCTGATGTGGATCCTCGAACCCATCCCGATCTGGTCGACCTCGGTTCTCGTCATTGCCCTCTCGCTGCTCTGCCTCTCCAACAAGGCCTTCCCCATCTTCAAGCCCGATCGCTTTGACGACGTCGCCGTCAACAGCATCGTCGATGACGTCTGCGGGCAGGCCAACCCCGGCACCGTCGCCGAGCTCAAGAAGGCTATCGCCGAGCGACTGACCAAGAAGTCGAAGCTCAACCCCGAAGAAGTGCGCCTGACGCTCACGCAGCAGACGCATGAATTTGCCGAAAAGGCCATGCACGGCAGTCAGGAGGCCGAGGCCCTCGCCCAGCAGTACCGCGATCAGGCCGCCGACGCCACCGATGAAGCCGTCCGCACCTCGCTGGAGGCCCAGGCCCTCAAGCACCACGCCGACGCGACGAACCTGCGCAGCGTGCAGGTGCAGATGAACGCCGCGGCCGACAAGCTCTACACCGCCGAAATCGCGGCGCGCATCAAGCAGGTGGAGGTCACCAACACGATGCAGCAGAAGAGCACGATGGCCACCTTCGCCGACCCGATCATCATCCTCTTCCTCGGCGGCTTCTTCCTCGCCGCGGCGGCCACCAAGTTCCGCCTCGACATCAACCTCGCCAAGGTGCTGCTCAAGCCCTTCGGCAAGGATCCGAAGTTCGTCATGCTCGGCCTCATGTGCGTGACGGCTCTCTTCTCCATGTTCATGAGCAACACGGCCACCGCCGCCATGATGCTCGCCATTCTCTCGCCGGTGCTCTCGCTCTTCGCGCCGACGGACCGCGGCCGCGCCGCCTTCGCCCTCTGCATCCCCATCGCCGCGAACATCGGCGGCATCGGCACCCCCATCGGCACCCCGCCGAACGCCATTGCCCTCAAGGCCATGCAGGACATGGGCCTCAACGTCACCTTCGGCCAGTGGATGTGCTTCGGCGTGCCCTTCGTCATCGTGATGATTCTCATCGCCTGGGTGGTGCTCGTCAAGATGTTCCCGATTGATCAGAAGGAAATCGAGCTGAAGATGGGCGGCAAGTTCCTCAAGACGCCCAAGGCCATCATCGTCTACGTCACCTTCGCCGTCACCGTCTTCCTCTGGGTCATCGGCGACCAGATCGGGCTTGACAGCAACACCATAGCCATCGTGCCCATCGCCGTCTTCGCCGTCACGCAGGTCATCACCAAGGACGACCTGCGCCAGATGAGCTGGGAGACCCTCTGGCTCGTCGCCGGCGGCTTCGCCCTCGGCCTCGCGCTTCAGGACACGAACCTCGCGCAGACGCTCATCAGCGCCATTCCCTTCGGCGAGTGGAACTCCACCATGCTGCTCGTGGGCGCCAGCTTCATCTGCCTCTTCATGGCCACCTTCATGAGCCACACCGCCACGGCCTCGCTGCTCATGCCCATCATGGGGGCCGTCGCCGGCAGCATGATGGGAGCCGGCAGTATGGACGGCGCCGGCGCCATCGGCCTGCTCTGCACGGTCGCCTTCGCCTCCTCGCTCGGTATGGCCCTGCCCATCAGCACGCCGCCCAATGCCCTCGCCTACGCCACCGGCCTCGTCGAGTCCAAGGGCATGGCGATCTCGGGCACCATCCTCTGCCTCATCGGCCTCGCGCTCTCCATCGCACTGATGGTCTTCCTCGGCGCCATCGGCTTCTTTGCCTGACGCCCCTCCGGCGGGCGGGCCCGGCACAGCCGAGTCCGCCCGCGGCACGGGAAGCGCGGCAGCCACACCAAGCCCCGGCTCCCCCTCCCCCCTGCCCCGCACCCGGCTTTCCCTCCTTCTCCTCCTCCCTTCTCCCCTCCGCAACGGCCAGCCTCAACCCGCTCTTTCGGCTAACGGCCAGCCAATGCCGCCCCGGCACGCCTCCCGCTCTTTCATACCCCCCCTTCCCCCGCCGCAGACCCATGCCCTACCTCCCGGCCACCAACAGCGCCGCGCTCGAGCGCCTCAACCGAGTCTACTTCAGCGACCCGGCGCGCATCATCACCTGTGCCGCCGGGGACACCCTGCTCGAGCAGGGCGAAGCCTGCGAGCGCCTCTTCCTCATCCTCGAAGGCTCCGTGCTCGCCCTGCGGCATGCCGAACACCTCGAGGGCAGCGAGCTACCCGCCGAGAGCACCGTGCGCAAGCATGAAGTCTTCCGCGCCGGCCCCGGCAGCTACATCGGCGTGCAGAGCTTCTTCTCCGGCGCCTACCGCCTCTCCAACGACATCATCGCGCTGGAGGACTGCCGCCTCGCCTACATCGACAAGAGCCAGCAGGCCATCGACGAAGAGCACTACGGCACCTTCGAACACCAGTTCATCCCTGTGCTCATCCACGAACTGGCCGAGCGCAACAAGCGCATCTTCGACCGCGCCGCCGAGAAACAGGAAGCCCAGCGCCTCGTGCAGCGGCAGGAAATGGCCGCCACCCTCGGGCAGCTCTCCGCCGGCATCGCCCACGAGCTCAACAACGCCGTCGGCGTCATCACGCGCCGCACCGACTTCGTCGCCGAAAACCTCACCAACTGGCTGGAGGAAGAGAGCAAGCAAAACGCCCGCCTCTTCCTCTACGGCTACGAGGACAACAGCTTCGCCGACCCCGCCGCGCTGCGGCGCCGCGCTCGCAAATACGAAAACGAACTCAACCTGCCGCAGGTCGCCGCCAAGGTTCTCGCCCACATCGTGCCCGACACCGACGCCCTCGTCAAACTCGGCCCCGAGTTCGTCAACCACGTGCGGCGCAACTACCGCTTCTGGGAGCTCGGCCACGACCTGCGCGACATGCAAATGGCCGCGCGGCACGCCACGGGCATCGTGCGCGCCGTCAAGCTGCTGGGCGGCGGCAACTCCACCCGGCAGGAGGGCGTCGACGTCGCCCAGTCCGTGCGCGACGCCATGAACCTGCTGACCAACAAGCTCAAGCACATGAGCATCGAGACGGATCTCGGCGAGCTGCCCCCCATCACCGCCGACATCACCGAGCTCGTGCAAATCTGGCTCAACATCCTCACCAACGCCTGCGACGCCATCGAGCAGGCCCACACCCCCGATCCCCGCATCCGCGTGCGCGCCTGTTCCCTGCACGCCGACGGCCTCCACGAACTGCCCGAGGACTACGTCTGCGTCTCCATCAGCAACAACGGCCCCGCCATCCCCGAGGAGATCCAGGAGAAAATCTTCCAGCCCAGCTTCACCACCAAAAAACTCGGGTTGGACTTCGGCCTCGGCCTCGGCCTCTCCATCGTGCGCCGCCTGGTCGACAGCTACAAAGGCACCATCGAGGTGCACAGCAACGAACAAGAAACCACATTCACCATCTCACTGCCCACAACCCCAAGCCATGGAAAAGATTAACATCATCTGCGTCGACGACCAGCAGGAAGTCCTCGACTCCGTCATGCGCGACCTGCGCCCGCTGGGCGACCTCATCCGTCTGGAAGAAGCCTCCAGCGCCGCGGAATGCCTCGATCTCGTCGAGCAAATCGACGAAGACGGCGACCACATCGCCGTCATCATCTCCGATCAGGTCATGCCCGGCGAACAGGGCACCGACCTGCTGCGCAAAATCACGACCGACGGCCGCTTCAACAAGACGCGCAAGGTCCTGCTCACCGGTCAGGCCACGCATGCCGACACCATCAACGCCATCAACGAAGGCGGCATCGACAACTACGTCGAGAAGCCCTGGCAGCCCGAGCATCTGCTCAACGTCGTCAAGCGCCTGCTCACCCTCTACATTCTGGAAAGCGGCATCGACTACCGCCCCTACATGAGCATTCTCGACAACACCACCCTCTTCAGCAAACTGCGCTGAGTCCCCCTCTCTTCCCTTACCCAACCACTCTTCGAAACCATGAACACGACAAAAATCACCGGTACCCTCGCGGTAGCCATGGTGGCCACCGGACTCTGCTCCGCTGCAGAAAACAGCGGACATCCCTTCACCACCACCGCCGCCGCACCCTACGACAGCAACTCACGGGTTGCTGTTGTCTGCGACAAGGACGCTCAAGTCGCCGTTCCCTGTAACAAGGACGCTCAGACCGACGTCCCCGTCGCCGGCGGCTGGAACAGCCACACCGACGCCGCCACCGACGCCATCAAGAACGCCCTGCGCCTCTACAAGGCCGAGAGCGACAGCTCCTTCATTCAAGAAGTCAAGCTCAGCTGGATGGAGCAATACCAGATCGCCGTCGTGCAGCCCAGCGGCGGCAACGGCTCGATCCTCAAGCCCGGTGCCAGCCCCTTCAACCAGGAATTCCGCCGCTCGTGGGTCGGCCTCAACGTCAAGACCAACACCGGCACCCTCTTCCACACCTGGATGCGCATCGGCGGCCTGCCCATGCGCTCCACCTACGTCGGCGGCCGCACGCGCAAAAACTACAGCTACGCTGACATCTTCGACCTCTACATCCGCCAGGACATCCCGGGCGTCGACGGTCTGAGCGTCAGCGTCGGCAAGCTCAAGCCCCTCTTCACGATGGACTACACCGAAGCCAGCTCGAAAATCAAGTGCGTCGAGCGCTCCGTCATCGGTCAGTTCAGCGGGCTTGACTCCAACTGGGGTATCGACGTCACCTACAAGCCGCAGAAAAACCTCACCTTCTACGTCCAGTTGCTGGCCAACGACCGCGCCAATAACGCCAAGAGCATGTCGCACAGCGACGTCTACCGCGACGGCCGCGGCCTCAAGGGCGAATTCGGCTGGGAGGACAAGTGCTACGCCATCCTCGGCGCCCGCTACCGCTTCCACGAGACCGCCGACAGCTCGCACGAAGTCGTCTTCCAGTACGCGCATGACTTCAACAACGTCTACGACGGCCACCGCGAGCCCGGCGCCAACTGCTACGGCATCGGCATGCAGGACGGCATCTCCGTGGGCTACATCTACAACCGCAACAAGTTCACCCTCATGGCCAACGCCGTCGCCTTCTTCGACGTGCTTGGCGCTGAGGGCGGCGGCGGCAGCAACTGCTACGGCCTGCAGGTGCAGCCCTCCTACCTCCTCACGCCGAACGTCGAGCTCGTGCTGCGCTACACGGCCCTGAGCAGCCTTGACTTCGGCAACGCGGGCGGCAACCCCGTGCGCCTCGCTGCGGATCGCTACATCTGCACGCAGACCATCGCCCCCGCCTGGGTGGAGCACCTCAACGCCTTCTACATCGGCGCCAACTTCTTCCTGAGCGCGAAAAACCCCGATGCCCTCAAGTTCATGATCGGCGCGGAATACATGACGACGCGCGCTTGGGGCGACACCGCCTACTGCGGCTGGGAGTTCACCAGCGCCGTGCGCTGGAGCTTCTGATGCCCCGCTGAGCCCCTGCGCCCCGGCACCGCCCGCTGCGCAGGGGGCCGACGAGCCCTCCGACACCCCCCGGCCGCGAACGCGCCGGGGGGTGTTGTCCTTTTCCGCCCCACCCGCCCCCGCAGACGCCACTCGACCGGCTCCGCCAACGGCACGCCGCTTACCCTAGCCAACAAGCCCCCTCGCCGCTCGGTCTGACTCCACCCACCAGTCCCCGCGCTCATGCGGAAGTCTCCGAAGACTCAGGAGACCTTACAGCGCCCGAGTGAAAGGCGCACCACCCCGCCGCGCCTCAGAGACGCCCGGCAGCTCAAAACGCGACAGCGAGCTTGACGCCGCCGCCCAAACCCGATACCATAGCCCCATGCAAGCCCCGGAAATCATGGCCCCGGCGGGCTCCTACGAATCCCTTGCCGCCGCCCTGCGCGCCGGTGCCGACAGCGTCTACTTCGGCGTCGGCAACTACAACATGCGCGCCCGCAGCAGCATCAACTTCACCGCCGAAGACCTGCCGCGCATCGCGCGCCTCTGCCACCACTGCCGCGCCAAAGCCTACCTCACCTGCAACATCATCATCTACGACGAAGAACTCGAGGGCATGAAAGACCTGCTGCGCCGCGCGAAGCAGGCCGGCATCGACGCCGTCATCGCCGCAGACGCCGCTGTGATCGCCTACGCGCGCAGCATCGGGCTTGAAGTGCACATCTCCGTGCAGGCCAACATCTGCAACCTCGACGCCGTGCGCCTCTACGCCGCCTACGCCGACGTCATGGTGCTGGCGCGCGAACTGCGCCTCAGCCAGATCCGCCACATCATCGACGGCATCCGCCGCGAGCACATCACCGGCCCGAGCGGGCAGCTCGTGCGCATCGAAATCTTCGCCCACGGCGCCCTCTGCATCGGCATCTCGGGCAAATGTGGCATGAGCCTCGCCGCCTACAACCACAGCGCCAACCGCGGGCAGTGCTTCCAGCTCTGCCGGCGGCGCTACCGCGTCACCGACACCGAGACCGGCTTCGAGATGGACATCGACAACCAGTACATCATGTCGCCCAAAGACATCTGCACCATCCGCGTCATCGACCAGCTCATCGAGGCCGGCGTCTCCGTCCTCAAGCTCGAAGGCCGCGGCCGCAGCGAAGCCTACGTCTCCACCGTCACGCGCGTCTACAAAGAAGCCGCCGAGGCCTGCGTCTCCGGGGAATGGAGCCCGGAGAAGGTCGCCGCGTGGGAGGCCGAGCTGCAGCGCGTCTTCAACCGCCAATTCTGGCACGGCGGCTACTACCTCGGCGAAGAGTGGGACACCTGGAGCGGCTGCTCGAACAGCCTCGCGCTCGAACAGCGCCGGCACCTCGGCCGCGTCATGCGCTGGTACGCCCGCCCGCAGGTCGCCGAAATCCGCCTCGAAGCCGAGCCCCTCTCCCCGGGCGACAAAATCGAAATCACCGGCCCCACCACCGGAATCGTGCGCCTCACCGTGCCCGAGGTGCGCGTCGATGATGAGGACGGCAACACGATCAACGTCAGCACCGCGCCCAAAGGCGCCCACGCCCTCGTGCCCGTCGGGCAGAAAGTGCGCCACGGCGACAAAGTCTACCTCGTCACCCGCCGCAAACTCTCCTGAGCCCCGGCTGAGACATCCGCTCCGGCAGTCTCCCCGCACCTCGGTGCGCCGCCCGCCTCACCCGCCCGGCAGACACCCGCCCAGCCCGGCCCACGGCTTCGCTGGCAAGTTTCCTGCACACCCCTCACGCGCAGCATATCACCCCCTGCTCTCCTCTCCCCTCTCCCCACACCTCCGGCACACAACCGCGCACCCACACCGACCGCCCCCCACCGCCATGAGCCTCACCGCCCCCCGCCAGATCTACGACCCCGAGCGCATCCGCCAAGCCGTCGAATACACCGCAGACCGCATCGTCGCGCGCATGGGCGACGAGCATCCCATCATTGCGCTGGCCCTGCTCAACGGTGCGCTGTGGTTTGCGGCGGACCTGCTGCGCCTGCTGCCGCCCAACTACATCCTTGAAACAGCGCGCGTCTCCAGCTACGGCGACGCGCAGCAAAGCAGCGGCAAGCTGCGCTGGCTCACCCCGCCGCCCGACTGCCGCGGCAAGCGCGTGCTGCTGCTCGACGACGTGCTCGACACCGGGCTGACCCTGCACCTCGTGCGCCAAACCCTGCTCGAGGGCGGCGCCCACGAGGTGCTCACCGCCGTCGCCATTGAAAAAGACATCCCGCGCCAGCACTGTCCGCACGCCGACTTCGCCGCCCTGCACACCGGCGATCGCTACCTCATCGGCTACGGCATGGATTCCCGCGGCAAATACCGCAACCTGCCCGACATCTGCGAGCTGTGAGCCACTCGAAGCTTGACAGAAGACGTGACAGCGATAGAATGAAAAGCGATTCTTCATCCATGAACACCCCCTCCTCCCCCCTGCTCAGCGTCATCCTCCCCATCTACAACACGGAGTCCTAGCTGCGCCGCTGTCTTGACAGCATCTGCAACCAGACCCTTCGCGACATAGAAATCATCTGCGTTAACGACGGTTCAACCGATCACTCCGCCGACATCCTTGAAGAATACGCCGCCCGCGACCCGCGCATCCGTATCATTCACCAAGAAAACGGCGGGCTCTCCGCCGCGCGCAACACCGGGCTGGCCGCCTGCCGCACCGAGCTCATCACCACGGTGGATTCGGACGACTATATCGAGCCCGACACCTACGCCGAGTTGCTGCCTCACATGACGGAGGACATCGACCTCATCTGCTATGGCGTCGTAGTCGAAGCTCCCTCCCTGCCCTGGGTCGAAAGATTGCAAAGCTATTTCACCATTCCGAGTGAACAGGAAGTCGATATCACCCCCGAGACAGCTGTCACCGTCAACGACACAGCGTGCAATAAGATCTTCCGGCGCAGCCTCATCGAGAGGTTTAACCTGCGCTATCCGCACGGCATCTGGTATGAAGACTTCAGCTTCACCCAAATGTACCTGAGTGTCAGCCGCCGGATATACCTGAGCCCGCGGCGATTCTACCACTACGTTCAGCGCGAAGACTCCATCATGGGGCAAACGCAAAGTCGCCTCAGCCCCAAGGCAATCGACCGTCTATACAGCATGGCCGCCGTGCTTGATTTTTACCGCCGCCATGGTCTGACGGAATGCTGTCGCCCCGTGATCTCTCACTGGCTCTATCAACTGCCGTCCATGCTCCGGCAATTGCCGCCGGACCATGTTGGCCGCGGCAAGAGGCAGGCGCGTGAATTCCTGAGGCAGCAGGGGCTCGACCGGCTGTTTGCCGGGCACGACACCGTGCAGAGCCTGCTGCACCCCGTCCGCCACGCGTTCAGCACCCTCTTCTACCGAGACAAGGAAACCAGCACCCAGTTTCGCCTGCTCGGACTTCCTCTCTTCTCCCTTATGAAGCGCCGCCACCGCCGGCGCTACCGCCTGCTGGGCATCGGCTTCGGCCCGAAGATTCCCTGAGGGGCGGCGCCGTGCCAACCGTGCGACACTTGGTCTCCGGTTTTCGTCTGAAACACCCCGATTTCAGGCGATTTTGGGACAAATTCACGCCACGCGACACAAAAGGCTTGCAACGGGGCGTCAAATCACGTATCCTCCCTCGGCGCGAGCCCATCAACAACCGGCCGTCGGTCCTTCATTTCCGCGGAAGCCAAGCTCGCATGAAGGGAAACCCGGCCACCCCACACCACTATGCCTGAGAACGACAACGAAGAACAGAAGGTCATCCAGCTGGCCTATTTCGAGATCCCCGACACCCTTGAGCGCATCGAGGACCCCAAGGATCCCAATCACGTTACCTTCATCGCCGAGCCCATCGAGACGGGCTTCGGCCACACGCTGGGCAACTCCCTGCGTCGCGTTCTGCTCAGCTCCCTCGAGGGTGCCGCCATCACCAGCGTGCGCATCGCCGGTGCCCAGCACGAGTTCACCTCCCTGCCCGGCGTGGTCGAGGATGTGACGGAGATCATCCTCAACCTCAAGAAGGTCAAGTTCAAGCACTTCGGCAAAGAGCCCCGCACGCTCTCGCTGCGCGTCACGAAGCAGGGCGTCGTGACGGCCGGCGACATCCAGGAAGACCACATCTATCAGGTGGTCAACAAGGATCAGGTCATCTGCCACCTCGACCAGAGCACCATCTTTGACTGCGACTTCGAGGTCAACGTCGGCCGCGGCTTCCACACGGCTGACGACAACAACGACAAGGACCGCCCCATCGGCGTCATCCCGATCGATTCCATCTTCTCCCCGGTGACCCGCGTGAAGTACTCCGTGGACAACGCCCGCGTGGGCCAGATGACGGAGTTCGACAAGCTCGTGCTCGACATCTGGACGGACGGCCGCGTGTCGCCCGATGACGCCATGCTTCAGGCCGCGAGCATCATGCGCCACTACCTCGACGTCTTCCTGAAGGTGAACGGCAGCCGCGTGGAGATTCCGCACGGCCCGCGCTCGGAGACGGATGCGAACACCGCTCAGCTTCGCAAGCTGCTCAACATGAGCGTCAACGAGATCGAGCTCTCGGTGCGTGCCGCCAACTGCCTCAACAACGCGAACATCACCACCGTCGGCCAGCTGGCCATGAAGACGGAGGCCGAGATGCTCAAGTACCGCAACTTCGGCAAGAAGTCGCTCAACGAGATCAAGGACAAGCTGGTGCAGTATGGCCTGACGCTGGGCATGCAGTTCGACCCCGAGCTGCTGACGGCCCCGGCTCCCTCGGCTCGTCTGCGCGACCTCAACGACGAGACCCGCGCGTCGGATCTTCAGGCACTCATCACGCACAACATCGACGCCTACGGCGACGACGACGAGCTCGAGTAAAGAGCTCACCCCACCGCGCCGGGGCACGCCCGGCGCCCATCCCCTAACCAAACAACACTACAGTCAACAAACATGAGACACGGAGTTAAAAAGGCCAAGCTTCAGCGCACGGCCTCCCATCGCAAGTCCCTGCTGGCCAACCAGGCCTGCAGCCTCATCAGCAACGGCCGCATCACCACCACGCTGGCCAAGGCCAAGGCCCTTCGCCCCTACGTCGAGAAGCTCATCACGCTCGGCAAGAACGGCAGCCTGCACGCCCGCCGTCAGGCCCTTGCCACCCTTCCCCAGCCGAAGGTGGTCGCCAAGCTCTTCAGCGTGGTCGCTGAGGCCACGAAGGATCGCCAGGGCGGCTACACCCGCATCGTGAAGCTCGGCCAGCGCAAGACGGACAGCGCCCCGATGGCTCTCATCGAGATCATCGACCTGCCCCAGCTCTCCGCCCCCGTTGCCCCGGCCACCACGACGGGCACCGGCTCGACGAGCGAAACGGCTCCCGCCGAAGCCCCCGCGGCTGAGGCTCCCGCCAAGGAAGAGGCCTGAGCCTCGCCCCGGCAACTCATCTTCGGATAGCGCGAAGCGCCGCTCTGCTGCTGCAGAGCGGCGCTTTTTGTTAAATGAGGCCAAGAGAGTGCGACGCCGGAGCTTGAGAGCTAACCGGCAGCCGACGACGGATTAATCCTCGATTCTCTTTTTTCTGATCTTGACCCCGAAGAGCTTGAAAAAGCGGCGCCCGCCCACATCCACAACCGTAAACACGGGCGCGCCGCAGACGAAGAACTTCCGCAAGCCGCGGCTCGGGAACTCGCTCAGCCCGGAGAGGATGCACCGGAGAACCGTCATCCACACAGATGATCTCAAACTTGCGATAAGTCTGCGCCGGATGACGGTCAAAAGCTCTGCCCAGATATGGCTCGACAAACTGCCGCCCCCGATCCCTGTAGAAAGTACTTGCGTCGCAGCGTTCAACATGATATAAGATATCTGCGCGCTCGCACATACTCCGGGATAATAACGCATTCCCGAGTATCGGAGAAGAAGAGAGAACTCTGCGAGGCGCCCAGTAACAACAAATTAAATCCGGATTGCATTGATAGAAAAAGCGCCTACACAAGGTTGTTGACTTCGAATCAGATTGACGTCTCTTAGGGGACGTCTCATAGAGGCGAGAAGCTTTATTGCAACTGTCCAGTATACACAGAAGCGAACGGATATTTTCATAATACATCTTAGATATGCACTTAACATTCATTCATCGGAAGTGGCACGATCTGACGAGCAAATTTCTCAAAGAAAAGCCCTCGATTGTATACTATTGGACCGAGAAACCCAATTTCGGGGACATGCTCAATCATGATTTGCTCAATTACATGGGGTGCAAACACTTGGGCCCCAAGCAAATCCGAGTCTATCGCCCGATAAACGCAGAAGGAACCGCCATTGGCTCTATCCTGCAACTTCTTCTTCGCACCAGAAAAAAGCTGGCTGTAAATCCTCGGCCGATTAAAATATTCGGCTCCGGCTTCATATCCCCTGCAAAGGAGGAAGACGAACGTTTTCTTCGGCCCTTGGATATCTATGCCTTGCGCGGCAAACTTTCAAAAGAGAGATGCGAAAGGATTATGTCTCAATCTCTCGATCATGTCGTATTGGGTGACCCGGGATTGATGGTTAAGAGGATCTTTGCTCCCATCATTCCCGACCCGCAATATGACGTTGGCATTGTATATCATTACGTCGACAGCGACAAAAAACCCTTTCATGAAAAGATCCAACTGCAGTCAAAGACATTTCGGCTGATCGATATTCGCCAACAACCAAGTGATTTCGTCAAAGAAGTAGCCCAGTGCAAGTTTATCCTTAGCTCAGCCATGCATCCATTGATATGCGCTGACTCCTTGGGAATACCCAATTGCCACATCATCGTCGGGGATGAGGTTGCTGGAGGAAGTTATAAGTTTCTCGATTATTATTCCGTCTTTCCCCAGTATAAATATCAGCCCATTGACTTGAGAACACCCGGGCTCATCGTGGACGATCACACGATCGATATTCTCACGGATCAGTATAGTATCACTTCTAAACAGGTGGATGAGATCTGCGATAGCTTGGAAAGTGTCTTCCCCTTCCCGCACAAGAAAGAAAACAAGAGAGCCTAGACCATCTTCACATCACACCCTTGCGTGAGGACACAATCGCGGCCACGAGAAATTTTCGCCATTTCTTCCAGAGCATAAGCCAGGGGGGGGGTGGCATGCCCGTTGGCCCCGGAGCAGATGTTCGCGAAGATGCCTTAAATTCGCTTCACGTGCCTTCAAAGACAACTCAAGACTTCTCTCGATTTCTGGCAGTAGACCTGATGCAGCCCCGCTTGCTCTGAAACACGCCATTCTTCCTTGACTCCACGGTTGAGACATGATAGGCCGAGGGAAGAGCAAGTTGCAGATGCTTACTCCTTCAGCCTCCTCCATTACAACGCATAAGCCTTATATCACCTTCCATACAAAATGAATGAGCCATTTTCCGAGCGAGACATCATTCGGATGTCCATGAGCATACCCGTAGCAGAGAATACCCCTGTTCGGGTGTTAAGAATTCAAAAACCCCATGTTGAATACAAAGATGGGCAGGCGTCGCAAATTTGTGAGATCACGTGTGGTGAGGTGAAGCGAACCGTCATCTTTTCTGTACCAGAGGCATATGGTGAGTATTTGACGACAGAACGCAGTGACGCCTACGTTCTTGGTTTGCTCAGTTTTGCCATGAGAGAAAGGTGCGATATTGTATGTGAAACTCCCATGACAGAGGAGCTTCTGCACCAACTGCGCACAGAATTTTTACCTGCGCTGCACAAATTCGAGCCGAAGCTACATCTGCCGAAAATTCAGGCAGAAGTCGATGGAACGCCTCTTGCATGTGCGGGGAAAGTAGGCACCGGCTGCTCATGCGGCGTGGATTCCTTAACTGCAATTAAGCATCTGACTGAGTCGGATTGCCCGGGTATTCATTTGGACTACTTGGTTTTACACAACGTAGGAGCATACTCGTGGAAGGGTCATGTTCTGGAGAAGCGCTATGAGGAGGGGATCAGCAACATACAACATTTTGCAAACGAATATCATTATAAGATTCTTGTTACAAATTCCAACATATCCGAGGCCTTTCCTCAGTTACATGAAGCGACACATGGCTATACGATCGCCTTTGCCACATATATGCTTCGCAAGCTGTGGAAGCGCTACTATTATGCCTCAGCAGGATTTGAACACCAGCCTGCTATTAGTTTGGAAGGGCACGCCAACCACGCCTTCGGTTATTACGAGTTATTTGCGCTGCAGTGTTTTTCCATTCCGCAGCTGCGACTGTGCTCGGAAAGCTTGGTCTTGTCAAGATTTGACAAGACGAGAGAGCTCATCAATTATGAACCGGCTCATCGATTTCTCAATGTGTGCGTTAGGAACTCCAATAGAAACTGCGGGGAATGCTTCAAATGCAAGCGCACTCTCCTGACTTTAGATGCGCTTAACGCATTAGACTCTTTCAGCCATGTATTCCCCGTGGACGCTTACAGGAAAAATCGTGCCCGGTATATGCGCGAATTGTATTTATCCCACTTAAAACATGACTCTATGCTTGAAGGAACTTATCGCATACTTTCCCCCCAAATTGGGTTATGGAATAAGATACGAGTACTCTTGAGTATAAGGGGGCTCAGGGCAATCCGAGATAAGATATGTAACAAGCGAAAGCCTACTGTGTATGACCACTAAATAACGTAACAGCAGTCGTAGTTCAGTTTCCCTCTGATCACGAAACGAGGAGTAAAAGGGGATCTCGAGCTGTTGTGATGAAACGGTTTTGCATCCCAGAGGCGCCACGCTACCCGTCTTCGAGCACATCACAAGGTCTTGCATCAGTCCCCGGCGATATGAGATGCGACGGCCGAGAGGCTACCTTGAGCTGCTGCCCACATGCCGGAGCTGCCCGAGCGACGCATCGCAAGCGCCAAGGACTGACGCCTCTGAGCTTTCTGGAAAGCCCTCTCTGCCATGTGTGCTCCACCGTCAACGGAAAGCTGAGCTCGCTTAGGAGTTTACCTTAATTCCGAAGTTCGAGAAGTCTGAAAAGCGTGGGAGGGATTCAGAGCTGGAGTGCTGCCCTGTCGCGAGCCTTTGCAGCCTGCGTCTTGTTGTTCTCCGCCTCAGAGGCTCGCAAGATGCCTCGGAACTGCTTTCTGAGGGCCTCCATCAGCTTTTTCGAGCCGCAAACCGAGAGATGGCCGGAGTCGTAAAGTAGTGGTTCTCCATCCTCGAAGGGGACGAAAATCCCGTCGACAAACATATGCGGAGCAGGATCCACCGAGGTACAGAGCCCCCCTTTCTGCAGGTTAAGCAAGAACTGCCTGATTCGACCGTATTGCTCGGTATACTGCTCGTAACTGCATTGTAAGCGTTTGCGGATATCCGAGTCGCGACCCCGTAGTTTTGATCGTTGCAGGAGAGCCCCCATTGTTGCATTGCCCATGCTGAGCACCTCTGGAGTGGGCATGATCAGCACAACTTCTCGGTCCATCTCCTTGAGACGTTGCAGGAATGCACGCAATCCGTTGGTCGTGGCGCTCCAGGAATCTCCTGCGCCGATGGTCTCTCCATCCCACGTGATGGCCGGTCCAAATCTCCGATACCATCGCTGACCGATGATGATGTAATGCAGATGGGGATTCTGCCGCAGCCACTGCAGAAGAAGTTCTGCCTTGCTCCGCGTAAAATATCCGTTTTTATTTGGGAACTCTATATTCAGTCGATTCCAGAATGGGGTAACGTAGAGACTAACGTAAAGGCCGGACCATCCTTCCTGTTGAGCAACAATATCGAAGCCGGGGAAGAGGGCATTGGCATAACTGTCACCCAAAAGGATGAAGTTGGGCTGCTTGGAGCTATCGCCGATCTGGAGAATGGGGGCGCGCCCGAAGTCCGGTGAGTTTTTATTCAGGACACTTTCTCCATAATGACCTGGAGCAGGGTTTAATTCTTTGTAATACGGCCCGTTCCACGAGCCCGCAGGGGCGAATCTCCACTGTTGATAGTCCGTGCTGGTGTAATCCGGCATGGCATTCACCTCGGTGTGGACGTAATTCTTGAGTCCGTCCGTCTTGCGCAGGATGAGGGCTGAAACCATGGCCAAGCCCCAGAGAAGAGCGACGAAGATAATGCGGGGGCGGCGTTTCTCTACGCCCCGATACAGGGCCCACGTGAGCAAGGCGGAGAGAAGGGTGACCCAGAGGCAATCGATGGGGGTGAAGTCTCGCATGAGGGCATAGCGAGCCAAGGCCATGACGGGCCAGTGGACAAGGTAAAGGCTGAAGGAGACGGCACCCAAGCACATGAGAATTCGGTTTTCGAAGAGGCGGGAGAGGTAGGCGTTCTCCCCGTAGCGAATAATGAGCATGGTGCCGATCACGGCACAAAGCGGCAAGCTGCTGCGGTTTTCCGGCCAGAAGCAGGAGAGGATGAGCAGGAGTAAGCCGAGCACCAGCAGGAGGGTGCTGAGCCACTTCCGCTTGGCCATGGGCAGGAAGAGGACGAAGGCGCCGGCGATGATTTCCCACAGGCGGCCGGCGGTCATGTAGTAGACGGATCCCTCGCTGCCGCCGTCCCGAAAGGCATCAGGCAAACAATCCTGCCACGCCAGAGGCAAGGAGCGCTGGAAGAAGATGGTCAGGGAGGCTACGGCGATGAGGCCGAGCAGGAGGCGCCCCCAGATGGGGCGGAGGCGGGAGAGCGGCCGGCAGAGGAGAGGGGCTATGATGAGGACTTGGATGAGGACGGAGATATACCACGTGTGCAGGAAGATATTTTCCTTGACGCCCGGCCCGAAGTAATCGACGGCGGTGCGTCCGAAGAAGACGTTGGACCGCGCCGTGACGACGCGCTGGGCGGTTTTGGCGGCGTAGACCATGTCACTGGCCACCATGAGGGGGATGGTTGCCAGCAAAACCGCCACAACCATGACCAGAAGAGGAGGAAGAATGCGGGACGCTCTGCCGGTGTAGTAGCGTGACCAACTGAAGGGTGATGCCTCCGAGT
The DNA here is from genome assembly GCA_900548895.1 of uncultured Akkermansia sp. Taxonomy (GTDB): domain Bacteria; phylum Verrucomicrobiota; class Verrucomicrobiia; order Verrucomicrobiales; family Akkermansiaceae; genus Akkermansia; species Akkermansia intestinavium. The sequence goes on along the minus strand of URLZ01000008.1, from coordinate 12,095 downwards.
GGGGCCTGAGGAGTCCGGGGATGAGGAAGAAGCCTGAAATCACGAAGAAGGCGTCGACCCCGAGGAAGCCTTGCGGGCACCAAGGCTCCCTCAGGTGGTAGAGGAAGACTAGGAGGATGGCGAGCCCGCGCAGGGCATTGACATGAGTCAGGTATTTTTTCGTTTCCATAGCGTGAACACCTCGATAGTGACTTCTCTTCAGCGAGGGAACGGGCGAACGCGGACCTAGCGCTGATGAGATGCCTGAAGAATACTCGAGAGAGCGCCCAAAAGCAAGATAAAGTTCACGCCAATAGACAATGTCTCTCGGCAATCGCGTCGTCAAGACCAACACAAATCGTTTCCCCTGCATCGCGCCATGAGCAATAGTGCTTGACTCTCTGCTGAGCAGCGGGTAGACTGGAGGAGTTATGTCCTCCCATCCCTGTATCAGCATCATCATGCCGGTCTTCAATGCGGCCGAGAGACTTGTGGAGAGCGTCGGCAGTGTGCTGGCCGAGACGGAGTTGCCGCTGGAGCTGATTTGCGTGGATGACGGCTCGACGGATGCGTCAGGGCGCGTGCTGGAGGAGATGGCAGCCAAGGATGCCCGGCTGCGCCTGATTCGTCAGGAGAACGCCGGCACGAGTGCGGCCCGCAACCGCGGGTTGGAGCTGCTGACGGGTGATTTTGCCACCTTCGCGGATGCGGATGATATTCTGGAGCCGGGTTATTTGCGCGAGCTGTATGAGGCGGCGCAGCTTCACGGGGCTGATGTGGTTGTCACGCAGCTCAGCCGTCTGCTGCCTGGCCAGCCCGTGCAGCGCAAGCCTCTGGGCAGTCATCCGCAGGTTTTACCGCCTGCGGCGTCTTCCATTCTGGCCTTGACTCCCAATAGCTGTGGTCGCCTCTACCGCCGCGAGGTGCTGGAGCGCTCGCATGCGCGTTTCCCGCTGGGGATTCGCTACGGGGAGGACACAGCCTTTAATTGTTTGATTGATTCGTTCTGCCAGGTTATTCTGACGCACCCGGCGACGGGCTATTTGTATCGCGATGAGGCGAGCTCGGCGAGCAACACGCGCTTGGCTGAGAAGTTGCCGGGGATGGTGGATGCGCTGGCGTGGCTGGCGGCTGAGTTCCGCCGACGGGGAATGAGTGCGCTTCATCGAGAGTTGCTGGCGGGTTATGCGGCTCATGCGCTGCGCCGGATTCGCGCTCGCGCGTGCCATGGCTGCCAGCGGGATTGCGCGCGCCGGGCGGCGGAGATTTTGCATGAGGCGGGGGTGAGCGAGGCGGATTTTTCAGCGCTGCGCGCGAAGGATGCGCGCTGTCTGAGCCGCATTCTGGCCGGCGGCAGCGGGCTGTCGCTCGGCTATTACTGGAAGCGGCTGCACCGCGTGCTGCGGGGGCGCTGAGGCTCGGTGCGAGCATGCGGACACAACGGTTAGCGAGTTAGCTTGCGGGCGGCAGGGCGGCGGGGCAGAATGTCTCCATGCAATGGCTTGTTTCTCTCGGCTTGCTGGTGGCGGTTCTGGGCTGGCTGCTGGCACTTCACCACCGGCTGCACCGTCTGCATGAGGAGCTTGAACAGGCGTGGGCGCTCTGGGTGCGCCGCACGCGCCGCCGCAATGCCTGCCTGGCCCTGTTTCTGAGGGGGCTGGAGGAGGAGGGGCGGCGGGATTTGCTGCCGGCGGCGAGGGATCTCGCAGCTCTGGCGGAGCGCTCGGATGCGCGCTTGGCGGCTGACGCCTCCTCGAACGGCACAGCGGGGCCGGCAGCGGAGGAGCTCCGCCGCGAGGAGGAGATGTTTTCTCATACGCTCGGTGAGGCGGTTTCGGGTTTACAGGATCGCGGCGACCTGGCGGGGCATGATCGCCTGCTGGACGCTTGTGCTCAGCTCTGCCTGGCGATACAGCGCGGGGAGCAGAGTCGGCAACTCTACAATGCCTGTGCGGATGCCTACAATGAGGCGCTGCGGGGGCCGTCGGCGCGCTTGGCGGCTCCGCCGCTGCGCTTTTTCCCGGCGCCACGGCTCTGAGGGGTGCGCGGTGTGAGGGGCGTCAGACGATTGGTTTCGCTGAGGGAGCGGCGAGGGTATTTTTGCAAGCGCGGCGGGGTGGTCGCGGTGCTGCAGGGGAGGGGCGGCGAATGTGCTTGCGGTGCGGGGAGCGGTCTGCTATGCTGGGGAGGTATGAAGATTCTTTTGCAAGAGTGCGGGGCGGTGGTGCCGCAGCGCCTGGAGAGCGATTGGTTCGGGGCGGCGGTGGTGCCGGCGCCGGAGTTCAGCTTTGAGCTCGGGGAGCACGAGCTGGTGTTTCGCGCGGCGCGGCGGGCGCCGGCGGTGATTCACCCCGAGGCGCGGCCGGGGGCTTTCTGCGCGGAGCTCTGGCGCTATGATACGGCGGAGTTCTTTATGGGGCAGGTGAACGGGGGCCGCTATCTGGAGTTCAATCTCTGCCCGAACGGGGCTTGGTGGGCACAGGCTTTTGATGCGCCGCGCAAGGCGGCGGCGGCCGTGCCGCCCCCGCAGGGGGTGCGGGCGTCGGGGCAGTGCGGGCCCGAGGGCTGGGAGTGCTGCGCGTCTCTGCCGCTGGCGGAGCTGGAGCGCCTCGGTCTCGATCCGCGCGACTGCCGCCTGGCCTTTGCGGCGATTCTGAATACGCCGCAGCAGATTTTTCTGACGACGGCGGAGGATCTCTCCGGCGAGCCTGATTTTCACCGCCCGGCTTCCTGGCCTCTCGCGGCTGTCGCAAGCCGCTGATGCAGGGCGATGACGCGATAAAAAAAAGAAAAAAAGGGCTATTCGGGGATTGACCTTGACCCATCCTGTGCTAATATGGTCTCACGTATGCATGCCGATCTAGAAAAATTTGTAAAAACAGGCAAAATTCCGGTAGACTTCGCCACTCGGCTTGACAAGTTCTCCCCCGGAAAGTATGTCATGCATCCCGACTGGGGCGTGGGCAAGGTCATGGCCTGGTCTCTGACGCAGCAGCGCGTCAAAATCAATTTCGAGAAAAAGCCGGATTATGTGATGGGGCTCAAGCTGGCGTTCAACCAGCTGACGCCGATTCCCGAGGGTCACTTCCTGATCGCATGCTACGAGGACGCCGAGGGGTGCCGCAAGCGCGCGGAGAGCAAGGACCAGATGCTCGATTTCATCCGCGATGTGCTGACGCACAATTTCTCGCTGCGCGAGGGTATTGATGAGGTGCTGCCGATGCAGCCGGAGGATTTGGAGAAGTTTCTCAGCGGCCGGGTGATTCCCGAGGGGAGCTGGAAGGGCTGGTGGGAGAAGGCTCGCGCGGCGATGCGCGATGATCCGAGCTTCCGTTTGCCGACGCGTCGCGGCGAGCCTATCGTGCTGCGTGAGGCGTCTTCCGCTGCCGAGGCTTTGCTCGATGACTACAGTCAGTCGGGTCGCTCGCTGGAGGACTGCGTGCGCATTCTGGATCAGGCGCGCATGGAGGTGCTGGACGGTGAGTTTGAGATTGTGGCGAAGCTGATTGCGGAGATGGAGAATGACATCAAGCATTCTCACGGTGAGCCGCAGCATGTGCTGGAGCTCATCATTATCCGCGACCAGATCATGGATCACGTGGTCGGCCGCGATGAGACGAAGGCGGCGAAGCTCCGCGAGGCGATGGAGAAGGAGGGGATCGGCAAGCTGACGACGCTGGCTGATCGCCTCAGCACGATTTCTTCGGAGGAGATTGTGGGCTACATCGGCGAGCTGTCGACGGCGCGCCAGAATCAGGTCTATGAGGCGCTGCCCGAGGCGATGCCGGAGAGCTGGCTGGCCTACACGACGAATATCTTCCTCTTCGGTGGTCCGAAGGTGACGCAACCGGCGGCGAAGTTCATCATCAGCCGCGGGGGCAAGGAGCAGTTGTTCTCGGACATTATCAACGGCATTTCCCGCCAGAGCTTGAGCCCGGATGTGCTCATCTGGCTGTGCAAGGAGCGCGAGGGGGATGCGGCTGAGGTGTTCAACAAGTCGAAGATGGCTCTCGGCGCTGCGATTATCAGCGCGATTGAGCGCGACAGCTCGGAGGGCGGCCCGAACCGCGCTCTGCGCCTGCGCAATCTGCTGGTGGAGGACAAGGAGCTGGCGCCGGATCTCGTGCGCGGGCTTTCCGAGCCGGAGGCTCGCCCCTTCGCGAAGGCTCTCTACGATTCGTCGGTGCTGCCGGATCTCGACCGCAATCTGCTGCTGGCCAACATGATGAAGGTGCATCCCTCGCTGCAGCAGGTGGTGCTCTCTCGCACGGCGCACAAGGAGAAGCAGACGCTCTATGTTTCGCTGCGCTCGTATGCGGCCCGCAAGGCGGAGTATGAGGATATCATCAATGTGCGCATCCCGAAGAACAAGCGCGATCTCGAGATTACGCGAGCTGAGGGTGACTTGCGCGAGAACGGCGGCTATCAGGATGCGAAGGCGACGCGCCAGGTGCTGATGCGCCGCTCGGAGGAGCTTTCCCGCTTGCTGGCTCAGGCGACGCCGACGGATTTCCGCGGGGCGACCTGCGAGCAGACGGGCATGGGCACGAAGGTCACCTTCGTGTCCGATAACGGCCAAGAGGTGGTTTACACGATTCTCGGCGCTTGGGATTCGGTGCCGGAGGAGCGCGTGATTTCGTACAGCTCGAAGCTGGGCAGCAAGCTGATCGGCCACAAGGTGGGCGATACGCTGCGCATTCCGGTGGAGATCGGCGGTGAGCAGGTGAAGATGACGATCAAGAGCATCGAGCCGGCTCCCAAGGAGCTCATTTATCCGGACGGTGAGATTCCCGACGAGCGCTAAGCGTCGCGCTGACCGCGATCTTTTCCGCGCAGCAGCTTCGGCTGCTGCGCTTTTTTTGTGCCCGGCGAGCAGCGGCGCAGGGAGGTCGCGCGGCGGGCTCCCCGGACTCCGGCGGGAGAGGCCGCAGGCGGGAGGTGGCGCCGCGGGCAGAAGGGCGGATGGACGCGGGCAGCGGCTGCGCCCGCGCAGGCGGGGCGGGGTGCAGTCGAGGGCGCGGAAGGGCCTCAGCAGGGCCTCGGGGGAGCCTTCACCGTCGCGCGGGGCGTCGCGGGGAAACAGCAAGCGCCTCCTGAGAGGCACAGGGGCCATCAGGAGGCGCGGTGGGCGCTCTCGGAAAGAGCTCCAGAGTTCTCAAAAACTTTCAGGAGGGGCGTGTGGCGTCGTCGAGGGCGCGCAGCAGGTCATCGTCCAGCGGCGGCAGGCCGGCGGCGTCGGCACACTGCTCGAGCTGGGTGACGTTGCGCGCGCCGATGAGCACGCTGGTGATGCCCGGGCGGCCGAGCAGCCAGCGGAGGGCGAGCTGGGTCAGGCTGATGCCGGCCTGATCGGCCAGGGCGGCGATGCGCTCGACGGCGGCGGCGCTCTCGGCGACGCGCTCGGGGTTCAGGAAGGGGGAGTCGGCTCGGCGCGCGCGGGAGTCCGCGGGCAGGCTGCCGGTGCGGTATTTGCCCGTGAGCATACCCTGCGCGAGGGGGGAGAAGACGATGCTGCCGATCTGCTGCTCGCGGGTGGCGGGCAGCATGCCGCCCTCACAGCTGCGATCCAGCAGGTTGTAGCGGTACTGGTGGATGAGGCAGGGAACTTTCTCTTCGGCCAGCAGGGCGCAGGCGCGGCGGAAGAGCTCGGGCGGGTATTTGGAGAGGCCGGCGTAGAGGGCTTTGCCGCTGCGCACGGCTTGAACGAGGGCACCGACGGTTTCTTCAATGGGGGTTTCGGGGTCGGGGCGGTGGGAGTAAAAGACGTCGACGTAGTCGAGGCGCAGGCGCTTGAGGCTCTGGTCGAGCCCGGCGAGCAGGTGTTTGCGCGAGCCCCGGTCGCCGTAGGGGCCGGGCCACATGAGGTGGCCTGCTTTGGTGGAGATGAACATTTCGTCGCGGTGGGCGGCGAATTCCCCGGCGAGCAGGCTGCCGAAGCGCTCTTCAGCGGAGCCGGGGGGCGGGCCGTAGTTGTCCGCCAGATCGAAGTGGCAGATGCCGCGCTCCAGCGCGCAGGCGATCATGGCGCGGCAGGCGGCGGGGTCATCGCCGGCGCCGAAGTTGTGCCAGAGGCCGAGGGAGATTTCGGGCAGCAGCACGCCGCTGCGCCCGCAGCGTCTGTAGAGCATGGTGTTCATCGCCGCAGAGGATTGTTCAGGAGGGTGAAGGGGAAAAAGAGGGGAAGCATCGGGGGCGCGGCATGAGCGCCGAGGGGAAGCCGGGTGGCCGCGGGAGACCGCCCGAGAGTGCTGAGGGAGGCAGGGGTGCCGGAGCGGAGCGCCGCAGGGGCAGCTCCCCTGCCCTCTTCCCGCGCCGCGGCTCAGAGGCGAGGCGGCGCGGGGAGCGGGCTCAGCAGGGGGGCGGTTCAGGCCTCAGGGGCGCGCGGGGGCGCAGCGGAAGGCTTCGGCCGGAATGGGGGCCGGAGCGTTCTGCCCGCGGTACCACTGCAGCTGCAGGTGGCCGGGAGCCGAGGGGCCCTGCACGATGACGATGGTGACTTCATGCAGGCCGGCGGACAGGGGGATGCCCTTTTTGCCGCTGCGGGCGGTGTCGATCTCATCGGCGTTGGCGGCGGCGGTTTCGGTCGCCACGGTGCCGGGTTTGTAGCCGGTGTCGGCGTCGATGAGCTGGAAGTTGTGCATCTTGATGTAGGCGCGGCTGCCGGCGACGTCGTCGAGCTTGAGGTTGAAGTGCCAGTGGTCACCGTCCTGCGGCACGTTGATGTAGCCGGTGAACTCGGTGATGCTGCCGGCGGGCAGCTCAATGCTCGTCGGGTTGTCGACGCGCTGGGCCGTGGCCTGCTCCGCACCGGGCAGGGTGTCGAAGTCGGGCACCCAGGGGCATTCGGCCTGCACGCGGCGCATGTTCAGGCCGGGCTGCAGGTCCGCGGGGGCCGGCTGGGCGGGGACTTTGGTGCCGTCATAGCAGCGGGAGCCGCCGTAGGCGTTCTGCCGGCGGCCGGCGCTGCCGTCGCGCACGTAGTCGTAGGCTCGGCGCTGGTAGAGCACGGCGGTGCGCAGCTCGTCCTGCTTGTCGCGGAACTGGTCGGCGAGGTTTTTCGATTCGTGCGGGTCGGCCTCGACGTCATAGATCTCAAAGTCCTCCTGCCCGGTCTTGACGTTGGTGCGGATGGCTTTGAGGTAGCGGCCCTTGTCGTCGCGGAAGACAATGACTTGCTGCTCGCCGCGGGTGCGGCCTTTCTTGTTGGCGGCGTAGTCGTCGTACTGGTCCATCTTGCCGCCGTAGTTGTACTCGCTGTAGACGATGCCGGGCTTCTGCCGGTCATCGCGGCCGTTGAGGGTCGGCAGCAGGGAGACGCCGTCGCAGCGCATGGGCTTGGGCATGCCCGCGAGGTCGGCGAAGGTGGCCATCCAGTCGTGGAACTGGCTCGGGAAGGTGCTGACGGTGCCGGCCTTGACGAGGCCGGGGGCCCAGACGAGGCAGGGGACGCGCAGGCCGCCCTCCCAGACGTCGCGCTTGATGCCGTCATGCGGGCCGTAGCTGCGGTAGAAGGCGGGGTTCTGCGCGGGGGCGGGGTGCCCGGGGATGGGGTTTACGGCGCCGGGTTCCTTGTGCGGTCCGTTGTCGCTGGTGAAGACGATGAAGGTGTTGTCGTCGATCTCGAGGTCGCGGCAGAGCTGCATGAGGTCGCCGAGGGCGTCGTCAATGCGCGTGATCATGGTGGCGTGGCGCGAGGCGGCCGCGACGACGTTCGGGTTGTTCGGGAAGCGCACTTTCGCGTAGGCGCGCAGCTTTTCGGGCTTGTATGCGGGCTCGATGTAGCTGTCCCACTGCCCCTTGGCGGTGTTGATCATGTGGCCGGGCTCGCCGAGCCACTGGAGGCCGCCCTTGAGGCCGCCGCCCTTGGGGTAGGGGCTGGTCGGCAGGGCCAGGCGCGCATGGGGGGCGATGAGGGTGAGGGCGAGGAAGAAGGGGCGGTCGGGGTGGGCTTTCCGCTGGTCGATGATCCACTTTTTGGCGCGAGCGGTGAAGAGGTCCGTGCTGTAGCAGTTGTCGAGCCGGTCGGTGATGCAGGTGTCGCCGTCCCACACGGCGTTGCAATGCATGTCGGGGTCGGCGTTGCTCTCTTCCTTGGGGTAGTGGCGGTGCCCGGCCAGATGGTTGTGGTAGCCGAAGAAGTAGTCGAAGCCGCGCTTGGTCGGCCAGCCGGCGGAGGTGGTGGGGGTGCCGCCTCTTTCGTTGCCGCCGCCGATGCCCCATTTGCCGATGAGGGCGGTGTCGTACCCGGCGGCTTTGAGGACGCTGGCGAGGGTGTGCGAGTCCTCGAGGGCGGCGTCGAAGCTGTTGTTGCGCACGACTTCGGTGTGCCCCTGGTGGGTGCCGGAGAAGAGGGAGGCGCGCGCGGGGGCGCAGACGGGGGCAGCGGTGTAGTGGCGGCGCAGCTGGGCGCCGCGCTTGGCCATGGTCTCGAGATTCGGCGTCTTGATGACGGGGGCTTTTTTGCCCTTGGCCTTGACGAGGCCGGCGTTGACGCTGGTGTCGCCCCAGCCCATGTCATCCACGAGGACGAGGATGATGTTGGGTTTCTGGTCGGCCAGGGCCATGCTGCCGGCCAGCAGGCCGAGCGCGACGGCGCAGAGAGAGGTCTTCAACATGCGGCTATTCTAGCACACGGCCCCGGCGTCTCAAGCTTTTTCTCCGTCGGCAGGGCCTTCCCCGCCGCGCCGGCGGCGCGCGATCGTTCGGGGTTTCTGCGGCACGAAGGAGCCCGCAGGGGATGCCTGCGGGCTCGGGATGTTGCGGAAGGTGTCGGACGTCGAGCCAACGCCGAGGGGATCCCGGCGGGGTGCCCCCCCTGCCTTGTGGGCTCGGGGGCTCCGAAGGGCCGTTCCCTGTTTCCTCAGGGGCGTCAGCGAGGCTCAGGGAGAGACCGGTCGATGCCCGAAACGGCTGCGGCGGGACTCCCCTGCCCTGTGGGCTCAGAGGGCTGCGATAATGGCGTCGCCCATGCCGCGCGTGCCGACGCGGGTTTCGCCGGGGGCGCCGGTGGCGAGGTCGCCGGTGCGGTAGCCGGCGGCGATGACGCGGCGCACGGCGGCGTCGACGGCGTCAGCGGCGGCGGTTTCGCGGCAGCTGTAGCGCAGCAGCATGCCCATGGAGAGGATCTGGGCGATGGGGTTGGCGATGCCCTGGCCGGCGATGTCGGGGGCGGAGCCGCCGGAGGGCTCGTAGAGGCCGAAGAAGCTCTCGCTGCTCTGCGCGAGAGAGGCGCTGGGCAGCATGCCGAGCGAGCCGCAGATCATGGCCATTTCGTCGGTGAGGATGTCGCCGAAGGTGTTCTCGGTGACGATGACGTCAAACTGCTTCGGGTTGCGCACGAGCTGCATGGCGGCGTTGTCGACGTACATGTGCGTCAGCTCGACGTCGGGGTACTCCGGGGCGATGGCGTTCATGACTTCGCGCCACATGACGGAGGAGGTCAGCACGTTGGCCTTGTCGACGCTGCACAGCTTGCGGCGGCGGCCGCGGGCGGCTTCAAAGGCGACGCGGGCGATGCGCTCCACTTCGCTCTTTTTGTAGATGAGGGTGTCAAGGGCGATGGTTTCGCCGTTGCGCTCGCCGTAGAATTTGGGCTCGCCGAAGTACATGCCGCCGGTAAGTTCGCGCACGCAGAGGATGTCAAAGCCGCCGGGGATGAGGCTGTTTTTGATGGGGGAGGCGTCGACGAGCTCGGGCAGGCAGATGCCGGGGCGCAGGTTGGCGTAGAGGCCAAAGTGCTTGCGCAGGGGCAGCAGGGCGCCGCGCTCGGGGCGCTGCTCGGGCGGCAGGGTGTCCCACTTGGGGCCGCCGACGGAGCCGAAGAGGATGGCGTCCGCGGCTTCGCAGGTGCGCAGGGTTTCCTCGGGCAGGGCTTTGCCGCAGTGGTCGATGGCGGCGCCGCCGACGTAGCAGGCTTTCCGCTCGGTGGTAAAGCCGTAGCGGGCTTCGAGGGCATCGAGCACGCGCAGGGCTTCTTCCATGACTTCCGGGCCGATTCCGTCGCCCGCCAGCACAGCAATGTTATAGCTTTTCATAAAATCTCAGGCGCTTCGGCACCTGAGCTCATCATACGCGCTTGCGTGCGCGCTGTCAAGTTCTCGACGAACGGCAGAGCGCGGCACGGGGGTGGCGCGGGATGGGGAACCGGCTCAGTGAATGAGACGCTTGGCGCCGGGGATGTTCAGGCGGCGGGATTCGGCGGCGTAGCCGAAGGAGCCTTCGTCGGGCCGGTTGGGGTCGGTGCGGTAGTGCGGGCGGCGGCCGCGGCTTTCCTTCATGTAGCGCACGATGCCGTGGCCGACGGCGCGGGCGTAGCGCCGAGCGTTGCTGTCGGAGCAGAGGAAGGCGGCGTGATCGCGGTTGTTGAGGTAGGCGACTTCGAGCACGGCGGCGGGGATGCCGGCGTCATCGAGGATGTTCATCCACGCGGCGGAGCGGTCCGCGTCGACGTAGCGCGGCTGAATGCGGCATTTGCGGCCGCCGTTGGGCATGCCGTTGTCGAGGATTTCGCGGTCCATGGCGTCGGCGAGGGCGCGGGCGAGCGGGCGGCCGTTGTAGCGGTTGCAGATGATGAGGCTGGGCGAGCCGCCGCTGACCCAGTGCGAGGAGGAGCTGTTGTGGTGCAGGAAGACGACGCAGGCGGCGCCGCGGTAGACGGCGTAGTCGGCGCTGGCGCTGCCGGAGCCAACGCGGTCGGGGTAGTAGTGCGAGGGGCGGCGCTTACCGCCGAGGTCAGGGTTGCGCAGGTGCACGACGCCGGCGCGGCGGGCATCCGCGGCCATGGGGCCGCCGGCGGGGGCGTTGCCGCGGTTGGTGACGACGCAGCGGTAGCCGGCGCTTTCGACGACGCGCTTGACGTCGAGGCAGTAGCGGTACCAGAATGCGCATTCGCTCCAGCGCTTGCCGGCGATGGCGGCGGGCATGGTGGCGCCTTCCGCGCCGACGCAGTGGCCGATGTCGATGACGACGAGGTCTCCGGTGCCGCCGCGCGGTGTGCTGCTGCACCCGGTTATCACCATGAGCATCATCAGAGCTCCCGTTACCCAACACCATGCGCGCTGACTCATGGGGCTCACTATAGCGAATGGGCTCAAGGCTGTCAAGCGCGGCCTGCTGCGGCTCCGGGGGCGGGGTGGGGCCTGCTCCGGGGCGCAGCGAAAGGGATGAACGGAGCGCTCGTTCGGCGGCGCTGCGCGGGGGAGCTTCGCCGCTGTCCAGACTTGTGCTGCGAGGGCGCCGTCGCGCCGGAGGAGCGCGGACACAGAGGGGCGCGGACACAGAGGGGCGCGGACACAGAGGGGCGCGGACACACTTGCGCCTTGACCGGCGGGCGGGACGGCTCTACAATGGGGGAGCCGATCCCGACCTATCGGATTTTATGGAAACGGACTCTTTTCTGCTCAATGCGGCCCGCCCCGTCGGCAGCGACGGTGAGGCGATTTTGCTGCGCATGAACAACAGCCATGCGGAGATGGCGGCCTGGGCGTTCGGGTTTCTGCACCCGGCGCCCGATGCGGCGGCTCTCGATGTGGGCTGCGGCGGCGGAGCCAATTTGGCGACGCTGCTGGAGATGTGCCCGCAGGGCTCTGCGACGGGGGTGGATTATTCGGAGGTGAGTGTGGGGCTGTCGTCTCGCCTGAATGCGGAGGCGATTGAGCAGGGCCGCTGCCGCGTGATGCAGGGGGATGTCTGCTGCCTGCCCTTTGAGGATGATCATTTTGATGTGGCGACGGCGTTTGAGACGCTTTATTTCTGGCCGGATCCGGTCGGTGGGCTGCGCGAGCTGCGCCGGGTGCTGCGCCCCGGGGGCACGCTGCTGGTTTGCCATGAGGCGGACGGCAGCCGCCCGGGTGATGATCTCTGGCCGCAGCGCATTCCCGGGATGCGGGTTTACAGTGCGGAGCAGCTCGCGGAGTTGCTGACGGCGGCGGGTTTGGCCGCGGTGGAGACGCACAAGGGCCCGCGCGCGGGCTGGGTGTGCGCGCTGGGCCTCGCCTGAGCGATGGGGCTCGCGGAGCTGAGCGTCGCTCGAGCTCTGGGGTAGCCCGCATTCAGGCCACATCTGTCCCAAAGTTTGAGCAGAGGGAAAAAGGATGCAGTAATCATGCGGGTTGTCG